>JAJEDQ010000097.1 GCA_022821445.1 Acidimicrobiia bacterium
CCCAAGACCGCAACGCCGCCCTAGAAGCCCTCGACCGGTTCAGCGACCTCTACCTCACCGGCCAGATCCCAGAATTCCACGACACCGTCAACGCCATCATCGAATGGTCAGACGAGATACTCGACTGGCACCACACCGGCCACCCCTCAAACGGCCGAATAGAAGGCACCAACAACCTCCTCCAAGTCCTCAGACGCACCGCACACGGCTTCACCAACCCCGCCAACTACCAAGCCAGAGTCATCTTGCTAACCTGACCCGCTCACCGACACCAGCAACCCTAAACCCACACATTCGCGCAGGGCCAAATTCTGCATTTCGCGAAGCTCGCGTCTGAACCCGCTCTTGACCTCCCGCTGGTGTCTCTTCCTGGCTTCACGCAGGTTCTTTTCATACTGCTGTTCAGTAATCAGGGTTCTGCGGTCGCCCTCTCGGTGGATGTGAATGGGCTGGCCGCAGTCGTGGCACTTCCGCTTTCGCTGCGCAGGAGGGTCTTGGACCACTCCGCAGTAGGGGCATTCAGGATTCATCGCGACACGCACGCCATCTAGCTGATCGGCAGTACAACTTGGTGGTCATGTGTGGGCCAGCCCCACACGGCTTAGTTTTGCTGCGATGCGTAGCGGATATTGCGTATTACTTCGTTAGCTTTCGCGTCGTTGTATTCGCGAACCATGCCCGGAGTGAGGAACATGAACACGATCCATCCGATAAGAAAGAAGCCGCCCGTCAAGAGATACGCGATCCCAAGTCCAGTCTTGTCAAGGAAGAAGAAATGGATGGGGAACAGGATCGCCAATGTCATCATCGCACCGAGGCTGCGCTTCTTTTTGCGGTACTCGTAGTCGAAGATGTCTCGCTGGTCAGGGGTCATGTTCCCGATAGCCATTGCTACGGTTGGCGACAGCTTCCCGAAATCAGCAGGGAGCGTCGTCAACTGGTTGTGTTCTGGTTGCTGGCTGCCTTCTGGTTGGTCAGAAGTGGTCATCGGGTTGCTCCCCCCTGTGCGACAACTCATTGTCGGTAACGATTCGGTGCTGGCAAGGGTAGCCATCTGAAATGTAGTAGCTCCAAACTATCACGCACATGAACAGAAGGTAGGCGCAACTAGGCAAAATGCCTGGTAGGCCACTTATCTGTCTCGATGTGGAGGCCTCAGACCCTTGATTCGAAAGCGGATTTCGACGTTCCCGTAGGTTCGGAGATCTTGGCGGCAGGTAGGTAACCAGGCGAAAGTGCTGCCATAGACTCGCTGCCGAAATGAGTTCCTCTCGACACGATCAAGCGGTTGCGCTCACGCGGTGGGAGTCTGCTGCGGATTGGCCGATGCTGGTTTTGGCGTTGGGGAGCATCCCGCTTCTGGTGTTCGAGTCTTTCTACCCGTCGTTGTTCGCTGTGTTGAATTGGTTGATTTCAGGGGTGTTCGCAGCCGAGCTTGGGGTGAGGCTGGTCATTCACGGGCCTGGTCGCAGAAGGTACGCGGTCAGCAAGTGGTACGACTTCGCCATCGTCGCTCTAACTCTGATTCCTGTGCTGATGCCTTTGCGGGCTTTGCGGTCGGTGCGGGTGTTGAAGGTGTTGAAGATACTCAGGCTGGTGGCCTTCGCGGAAAGAGGATGGCACACCGCCAAGCGGATGTGGGCAGGAACATCTGGCCGCTGGGTACTGGTAGCCGCTGTTGTGCTGATCGCAGCAGCGTCAGTGGGGGTGTGGTTCTTTGAGGATGGTGGCGGTGGAGACATCGACTCACTGGGCGAGACGGTCTGGTGGGCGATCGTCACCATGACAACCGTTGGCTACGGAGACATCTCTCCTGAGACGGGTGGTGGCAAAGCAGTAGCGATCCTGGTCATGCTGGCGGGCATCACCGTCTTCGGAGTCATCACCGCAAACCTGGCAGCATGGTTCACCAGAAGCAAAGAAGAAGCCGAGAAAGACGACCTAGCCCGACAGGTGAGCGAATTGACCGCAGCAGTAGAGCAGCTGACGGCGCAGATCGAGGAAGCAAGAACCGAATTGTCAACAGAGGACTAGCCAAGGTCCGAATGCTCCCAGTCGGGGACTCCCCTGGAGATCATTTCCAGGATTGACCGCAGACAAATGCCCTGAGTAGTGGCAATCAATTCACCAGTTGTGCGGCCTCCTCCACTGTCGGAAGGCCAACCACTTGGTCTGGGTCGAAACTGTAATGCCACCCCTCAGTTCGCTCCCCGTAGCAGGCCAGACCTGATCGATGCAGATAAGGAGTCGGCTCAGGGGTAAGGGCGCTGGCGCTGATGTCATTGCCCGCGCCGCAGGCGACGGTGACCAGGGCGGCAACAGCGACGGGCTCGGTATCGGATAGGCCGATGCGGGGGTTGACCTGGGGTTTTCAGGGGGGATGTGTCACTGGGGTCGGTATAATTTCATGTATGGAAGTTGCGATGGACCCCGGTACAAAGCCCCGTGCGGGCAGTGCTCATGGCGGTGCTAGCTCACGCGTTGGCGGGGGTTTCAGGTTCCCGGATTATTCGGGGGCGGACGCTTCGGAGCTGTTGGGTTTGATGGGCGAGGCTGATCTGTGTCGCCGCCGGGCTGAGGGCTATCTGGTGGGGCTGGTTGCCCGCTACGGCGAGCTCGAGGGCCCGGGAGCGGCGGCGACGGTGTGCCACCAGTTGGGCATCAGCGCTTACCGGGCCCGCCAGCTGGCCAGGACGGCCCAGGGCGTCGCGGCCATGCCCCAGATCCTCGGGGCGGTGCAAGACGGCCGCATCTCCGCCGACCAGGCCGGGCACGTGGCCGAGTCGCACAAGCGGGCGCCGATGAGCGCCCAAGACCAACAAGAGCTATTGGATCTGGGCGGCTGGCAGAACCACGACGAATTCAAGAAGACAGTCGCGTCCCGCGAGGACCAGCGCCGCGCCGCCGACGGGATGAGCCGCTCCGAGCGCCAGAGAGCCCGCCGTTCCGCCAAAGTGTTCGATGGGACCGGCGGCATGGTCGTTTTGCACGCCGAGCTCGATCCGGTCTCCGGCGATCGGGTCAAGACCGCACTCGGCGCCATGAACACAAAGATGCTCGGTGACGACATCGCGTTCGACCCGATCCGCACCTTCGAACAGCGCAACGCTGATGCGCTGGTCGCGCTCATCACCCAACAACCCGCCGACAACACCGAACCCGCAGCGGGCGGCCCGGACTGCGGGACCCGCCCGCAAAAGACAGTGCTGGTGGTGTCCGCCGACTACGACGCCCTCGAAGGCCGGCTCACCAATGCCGGACTCATCGACGGCACACCCATCGACCTAGACGAGTTCCGCCGTATCGCCTGCGAGGCCGACATCGTCCCCATGATCTTTGCCGCCGACGGGCAGCCCCTCTACGTGGGCAGAGCCCAAAGAGCGCCCACCAAAGCCCAAAAACTCGCCCTTCACAAAAGGGACGGGGGCTGTGTGGGCTGCGGCCTAAGACCACAGATCTGCGACGCCCACCACATCCAACCATGGGACCAAAACGGCCCCACCGACATCACCAACCTCGTCCTCCTCTGCCCCCGCTGCCACACCAAAATCCACAAACACCACCACTCCATTGAAGCCGACCCCAAACCCGGCGTGATTCACTCCTACCCCCACCCCGACCCAGCCCCACAACCCACCCCCCACCCCGACCCAGCCCCACAACCCACCCCCCACCCGCCGAACGACCAAAAACCGCCTAGTTCAAAATGTGCGCCAGGTGGGATTTGAACCCACACGGGCTTGCGCCCACAGGGACCTAAACCCTGCGCGTCTGCCAAATTCCGCCACTGGCGCGTAGCTCGATGGGGTCAGGCTACAGGCCCAACTGGACGGCCAAAGACCGAAAAGCCCGGCCCCGGTGGGAGATTGCGTTCTTCTCGTCGGCCGACATCTCGGCGAACGTGCGCCCGTCTCCCCCGCTGGGGACAAACACCGGGTCGTAGCCGAAGCCCCCGTCTCCACGGGGCGCGGCGGCGATGACTCCCGACATCATGCCCTCGGCCAGCAGTTCGTGGCCGTCGGGGAACACCACCACTGCAACCGTGCGGAAGCGGGCCGACCGGTCGGCTGCCCCCTCGAGCTCTTCCACCAGCCGGGCCCGGTTGTCGGCGTCACCGGCGTGCTCGCCGGCGTAGCGGGCCGAACGCACTCCCGGCGCTCCTCCCAGAGCGGCCACCTCCAGGCCGGTGTCGTCGGCCACTGCGGGCTGACCGGTGTGTCCGCACACCGCGGCCGCTTTCAGCCGGGCGTTGGCCTCCAGGGTGTCGCCGTCCTCGACCACGTCGCCTAGATGGGCCGGCCGGGGCAGCAGTTCAACCGCCGACCCCAAGATGGCCGCTATCTCTTTCAGCTTGTGGGGGTTGGCGGTAGCCGCCACCAACTGCGGTCGCTCACCTGAGGCGAAGCTCAACGAGAAGGGGGCGGGTCGGTCAGCAGCAGGTTTTGCCGCTTGATGATCTGCTCGATCCCCGTGGTGGCCAGATCCAACAGCGCGTCCAGGTGATCTCGGCCGAACGGCTGACCCTCGGCGGTGCCCTGCACCTCAACGAAGCGGCCCGACTCGGTCATGACCACGTTCATGTCCACTTCGGCGGCCACGTCCTCCTCATAGGGCAGGTCGAGCGATGGCGTTCCGTCGATGACCCCGACAGACACCGCGGCGCATGCCTCGATCATCGGGTGCTGTTCGATCTGGCCAGCGACCACCAGTCGGGTAAAGGCATCGTGCAGGGCGACGTAGGCGCCGCTGATGGCAGCAGTGCGGGTTCCGCCGTCGGCTTGGAGCACATCGCAGTCGCAGATCACCTGGCGCTCGCCGAGCTTGGCGGCATCGGTCACCGCCCGTAGCGAGCGGCCTATCAATCGCTGGATTTCCTGGGTGCGGCCCGACTGGCGGCCCCGGGCCGCTTCCCGGTTGACCCGCTCCGGTGACGACCCCGGGAGCATGGAATACTCGGCAGTCACCCAGCCCGTTCCCCGTCCTCTCATCCATCGGGGCACATCGGCATCCACCGACGCGGTACACAACACCTGAGTGCGCCCGAACGAGACCAGAACCGACCCATCGGCCATCTCTGTGAAGTCCCGCTCAAAGTTGATGGGCCGCAGTTCGTCCGCCGTCCGGCCATCGATTCTCATTGTTGACCTGCTCTCATTCGACACCCTTCAAATCGTGGCACCCCCGTCAACTTCCGCCATTGGGGCCCGATACAAGAGCCCACAGTGGAACGGCCTCGACTCTGGCGGGATGAGTCGAGGCCGTTCGGCTGGAGCTGTGCTCCAGCATGGTGGTGTGGTTTGGGTGCCTGAATGGTAGCAGCGCTGGGAGCTTATAGCACATCAAGGGCCAGAAAACCCGTCTAAGCGGCGATTTCTTGAAATCGGCGTTCAGAAGTAGATGATTGACTCGGCTCGGGCGGTTACCTCATCTATCGGATCGGTCCACACCCCGGTGGACAGGTACTTCCAACCACCGTCAGCCGAGACCACCGCCACTGCTCCCTCGTCAACCCGCTCGGCCACCCGAGCGGCCCCAGCCAGTGCCGCGCCGGTGGAGATGCCGGCGAAAATGCCCGCTTCTTCGGCCAAACGCCGGGTCCATTCGATGGACTCTCGGGGGCGCACGATGCGCTTGCCGTCCAAAAGCTGATCGCCGCCCCATTTCTCATAGACAGGGGGGATGAACCCGTCGTCCAAACTGCGCAGGCCGTCCACCATCTCCCCGGCGGGGGGCTCCACCGCCAGCACCTGTACCGAGGGCTTGCGCTCCTTGAGATAGGCCCCCACACCCATCAAGGTGCCACTGGTGCCCAAACCCGACACGAAGTGGGTGATCTCGGGGCAGTCGGCGTAGATCTCCGGGCCGGTGGTGTTGTAGTGGGCCCGGGGGTTGGCCTCGTTGCCGTACTGGTAGAGGAACGCCCACTCCGGGTTGTCGTCGGCCAGCCTCTGGGCCATACGGACGGCCCCGTTGGACCCCTCGGTGCCCGGCGACCAGATGATCTCGGCTCCGAACACCTCGAGGAACTGGCGGCGCTCCGCCGAGACATTCTCGGGCATGACGATCTTGATGGAATACCCCCGGAGCCGGGCGATCATCGCCAAAGCGATCCCGGTGTTGCCCGACGACGGCTCGATGATGGTGCGGCCCGGCTCCAGCGTGCCGTCGGCCTCGGCCTCGAGGATCATTTCGCGGGCCACCCGGTCCTTGACCGACCCTGCCGGGTTTACCCCTTCGAGCTTGACGTGGATGGCCACCGCCGGGTTCGGCGACAGCACGGTGACGTCGACCATCGGGGTGTTCCCGATCAGATCGATCACCGATTTATGCGCGGCCACGGGCCTCAGATTACCCGGATGCCTACCCCTCGACGGCCACCGGTTCCTCGGAAATAGCCCCGTTGAGAATGCGGTAGCACCGCAGCGCAGGCTCAGGGTCCTTCAAAGACACGATCACATAGAGCAGCGCCCCAAAGGGATCGAACGCCGTGGCGTCGCGCACATCGGTTGGCGATGGGTAGGCCGTGGTGTGGGTGTGAGAGTGCATCACCGCCACCAGCGTCAGCCCCTCGTCATCGGCGGTCCGCTCCACCTGGAGGTATTCGGCGTCATCCAGCCGGTAGATCTGGCTGGACTCCGCCGCATTGCGCACCGGAAAGAACCGGTCGACCACCTCTCCCCCACCAGGAGCAGCCAGCAGCCCACAAGCCTCATTCGGCAGCCCGGCCAACGCATGGGCGATGACCTCCGAATAAACCCCCCCACTCAACCGCAGCACCCGCTCACCCTACCCGCCCCTATGGCCGCTCAGTCTGCCCCTGGGATCGGGAATGCCTCATGACCTGCGATGATCTCAAGGTGGCCCGGTTGTTCTTGGCTGTATTTCCGTCGGTGGATGTCATTGAGCGGCTGGGCGAGTTGGAGCGGCCGGAGGTGGAGGGGTTGCGGTGGACGAACCGGGAACAGTGGCATGTCACGCTTAGGTTTTTGGGGGAGGCGGAGGAGGGCGATGTGGAGAACAGCTTGCGGGGGTTTCGGGGGGCGGCGTCCACTGTGCTGCTCGGGCCGGCTAGCAGGTGGCTGGGGGGGCGGGTGCTGGCGCTGCCCGCAGATGGGCTAGACGAGTTGGCCGCCGAGGTGCGATCTCGGACTGAGACCATTGGACAGGCAGCAGGACGACGGAACTTCACGGGGCACCTGACGTTGGCTCGGGCCCGAAGGCGATTACCCGGTGCGGTGGTTGGGCTGGCCTTCGAGGCTCAATTCAGAGCCACAGAACTATGGCTGGTGTCCAGCCAACTCCACGCCGATGGCGCCCGATACACCAAGCTGAGCCATTGGCCGCTGGGGGAAGGGGGCTGAGCAAGACCCCGCTCAGGGCTCTTCGACGAGGGGAACGAATCTAACGGGGCAGAATCGCTTGGAGGTGGTCTCGTCCACTGCTCGGGTGACGAGGGTCAGGTTCTGTGAGAAAGAGGGCGGCCCGACAGGGATGACCAGCCGCCCGCCGTCGGCAAGCTGGTCGATGAGTGCCGATGGGATGCTGGAGGCGGCCGCGGTGACCACTACTGCGTCATAGGGGGCGCCTGGTGGATGGCCCTGCGACCCGTCGGCGCACACCACAGTTACGTTGGCATACCCCAGCTCGGCCAAGACCTTGGCCGCCGCGTCGGACAGCTTGCGGTGACGCTCTACCGTAACCACCGAGGACGCTAGTTCGGCCAGCACCGCGGCCCCGTAGCCCGAGCCGGTTCCCACCTCCAGCACCCGGTGATCCGGCTCGACAGCCGCAGCCTCGGCCATCAGGGCCACGATGTAGGGCTGCGAGATGGTCTGGCCCGCCGAGATGGGCAACGGGTGGTCTTTGTAGGCATCGCCCGCCAGCGTTCGGGACACGAACCGATGGCGGGGCACCGACCTCATGGCGGCCAGAACCCGGGGGTCGCGAACCCCGCGGCCTTCGATCTGGCGACGCACCATGGCCAGCCGCCGATCTCGGTGCCGATCTTCGGCCATGCCCAATGATGCTCCAACTGCCCCATCCCAGGGGCAGGGAATGCTCTAGAACTGCCCCATCCCAGGGGCAGGGAATGCTCTAGACGCTGCTTGACCTCGCGGCGGGATAGTCGCTGGTCTCGTCGAACACCGCTTGCAGGACATCAGCCTCGCGGGTGAAGTCGCCGTCGTGCTCGGCAGCCGCACTCCAGGGAGGGGCCGGCGCCCACCACGGCGGCAGCTCAGAGCCGCCCTCGGTTGTCTCTTCCGGTATGAAGGCCAAGCACCACTGCCACGAGCCCTTCTCACCGCCATCCTCTTCTTCGGGATGGCCCCCGGGGGGCACGAGAGCGTAGGTGAATCCCGGACCGGGGCCTGACCTCTCAAGATCACGGGTCGCAGGACCATACGACTCGAGGTCGCCAGACACAGTCCGGCGGGAATGCGGTAGCCGGGCGGCAACGAACGGCAGTGCCAGCAGCAGTACGACGATGATCGAGGTAACGATCGTCGTCAGGTTTAGTTCAGGCATATCGGGTGCCTCCGTCAAGAGCAGACGCTACGGCCTGCTCAAGCCTCATTGGCCCCATTAGCCCCACCCGCAACAGAAAAGGGTAGCGACCGACCCTCCCCGGGGTCAATGCACAATTCCGCGCCACACGGCGCGAAAGGTCTCAGACCACTACCACCGACCGGAGCACTTCTCCTCGCTCCATGGCGTGAAACGCCTCCTCAACGTCATCCAATGAGATGGTCTCCGACACGAACCGATCCAGGTTGAGCCGTCCCTGGAGATAGAGATCGATCAGCATGGGGAAGTCCCGAGACGGCAGGCAGTCGCCGTACCACGACGACTTGAGGACACCCCCTCGTCCAAATATCTCGATCATGGGCAGCTCGATCTTCATCTCCGGATTGGGCACTCCCACCAGCACCACGACCCCGGCCAGATCCCGGGCGTAGAAGGCCTGCTCGTAGGTCTGGGGCAAGCCGATGGCCTCGATGGCCACGTCCACGCCGTGGCCCCCAGTGAGTTCCCTGATCCTCTCCACCGGATCCTCCCGGGTGGAGTTGACGGTGTGGGTGGCGCCGAACTCCTTCGCCCACTCCAGCTTGGTGTCATCGATGTCCACCCCGATGATGGTGTGGGCACCGGCCAGGCGAGATCCCTCGATGGCCGCATCTCCGACCCCGCCGCAGCCGAAAACGGCCACCGAGTCGCCCCGGCCGACTCCGCCAGTGTTGATGGCCGCCCCCAGCCCGGCCATCACTCCGCAGCCGATCAGACCAGCCACCTCGGGACTGGCCGCGGGGTTGACCTTGGTGGCTTGGCCCGCCGCAACCAGCGTCTTCTCGGCGAAAGCTCCGATGCCCAGCGCCGGTGAAAGCTCCTGGCCCTCCAGCATCATCTTCTGGGTGGCGTTGTGGGTGGCGAAGCAGTACCACGGACGGCCCCGCAGGCATGCCCGGCAGTTGCCGCACACTGCCCGCCAGTTCAGGATCACAAAGTCGCCTGGGGCCACGCCGGTTACGTCACTGCCCACTGCCTCCACCACTCCGGCTGCCTCATGGCCCAACAGAAACGGAAACTCGTCGTTGATGGCCCCTTCCCGATAGTGCAGATCGGTGTGGCACACACCGCAGGCCTGCACCGCCACCAGGGCCTCGCCCGGCCCGGGATCGGGCACCTCGATGGTCTCGATGCTGACCGGCTCGCCTTTGGCCTTGGCGATAACGGCTCGAACCTGCTGGGCCATCTGCTGCTCCTTTCGCCTGGCCATCGGCCACTGCCGCCGAGGCCATCTGCCGCGAACCTACTACGCGCTGAGAAAACGCTGTGGCTCAGGTGTCCAGGAAGCACAAGGGTGGCGAGGGCAACCGCTCAAGTGTCCAGGAAGCGGGTGACTGCGATGCCTGAGCCCACCGTGCCCACGATGGCGCCCAACCCCACCATCTGAAACCCCAGCGACCAGACCCGGGAGGGATCGACGGTGAAGCCCCGCAGCAGCTCCAGGGTGACGTCGTCGTTGATCACGCTGAAGAAGTTGTTGGTGAGCCAGATGAGCGGAATGGCAATCACCCCGCCGATCAGGCCCTGGACGAGCCCCTCGAACATGAATGGCACCCGGATGAACCAGTTGGCGGCACCGACCAGCTTCATCACCTCGATATCCCGTCGACGGGAGAACAGCGCCATTCGGATCGTGTTCAAGATCAGCACGGCAGCGGCCACCAACAGGACGATGGCGATGATGATCACTCGCTGGCGCAACCCGCTGGACAGATCCTCGATGGCCCGAATCGTCTCGCTGGCGGTGACCACTCTGGCCACTCCGGGCTGGGCGCGGAATGCCGCGGCCAGCTCGTCAACCCGCTCCGGCAGAGTGTCGCTGGGCTTGACCCGGAACGAAGCAGGCAGCCGCTCCGGCGTGATCACCTCTACCAGCTCAGGCGAATCGCCCAAGAGATCCTGCACTTCGGCGTAGGCCTCGTCTTTGTCGATATAGGTGAATCCGCTGACCTCAGGGGAATCCTCGAGTTGGCGGCGGATGTCGGCCTCCAACTCCGGGCTGATCTCGGGGTCGGTGAAGACGATGAACTCCACACCGTCCTTCCAGCGGACAGTGGCGTTGTCCACGGCGTCGCCGAAAAGCAGCGCCGCGCCCAGCAGCGTCAGCGAGATGGTGACGGTGATGATGGTGGCCAGTGTGAGGGTGATGTTGCGGCGGAAGTTGCTGGCCGTCTCCCGCAGGACATAGTCCAACTTGAGGCTCATCGGCTCGCTCCCGCCAAACGACCGGCCTCGCCGAGCCCGCGAAAGCCCATCGGCTATTCGTACACGCCCCGGGACTGATCCCGGACGATCTGGCCCCGGTCCAACTCCACAACCCGGCGGCGCATCTTGTCGACAATGCTGCGATCATGGGTGGCCATCACCACCGTGGTACCGGTGCGATTGATGCGGTCCAGCAGCGTCATGATGCCCAGCGAGGTGTTCGGATCGAGGTTTCCGGTGGGCTCATCGGCCAACAGGATCAGCGGCCGGTTGACAAAAGCCCGGGCGATGGACACCCGCTGCTGCTCCCCTCCCGACAGCTCGTCGGGATAGTTGTGCATCTTCTTGGACAGGCCCACCAGCTCCAAGATGGCCGGCACCTTGGACTTGATGACGCTTCGGGGGCTGCCGATCACTTCCAGCGCGAAGGCCACGTTCTGAACCACGGTCTTGTTGGGCAGAAGCTTGAAGTCTTGGAAGACGCAGCCGATGTTGCGGCGCAAAAATGGCACCTTCCAACTCGGCAGCTTGCCGATGTCCCGCCCGGCGACGAACACCCGGCCCCGGTCGGGCTTCTCCTCTTTGTTCAGCAGGCGCATGAACGTGGACTTGCCCGAGCCCGACGGGCCCACCAAGAAGACGAACTCCCCCCGCTGCACTTCACAGGAGGCGTTCTGAAGGGCGAGCACCTCGCCCTTGTACACCTTGGTGACGTTCTCCATTCTGATCATGCGATATGAACTCCGAACTGCGAACCGGGCTCGCACCCCCCCTTCGGCGGCCTGGAAAGCTCGACCAACGCTACCACCGGCTCCATGCCCCACTCGCGCACCCTTCCCCCCAATTCCTGGGTCGAACCCGGAAGACTCAGGACATCCGCCTCCATCGCAGGTAGGCCTCGATCATCTCGTCGAGGTCGCCGGCCAGCACTGCTTCTACGTTGCCGATGGTCACGCCGGTGCGGTCGTCTTTGACCTGCTGGTAGGGGTGCAGCACGTACGAGCGGATCTGGCTGCCCCATTCGGCTTTCTGGTAGTCGCCGGCCAGCCCGGCGATCTCGGCCTCCCGCTCGGCCCGCTTCAGGTCGGCCAGGCGGGCGGCCAGGATCTGCATGGCGCGGTCTTTGTTCTGGTGCTGGCTGCGCTCGTTCTGGCACGACACCACGACGCCGGTGGGCAAGTGGGTGATGCGCACTGCCGAGTCGGTCACGTTCACGTGCTGGCCGCCTGCTCCCGATGAGCGGAAGGTGTCGATGCGCAGGTCTTTGTCGTCGATTTCCACTTCGTCGGAGACCTCGTCGAAGAATGGGACCACCTTGAACTGGGCGAACGCGGTGTGGCGGCGGGCGTCGGAGTCGAACGGCGAGATCCGCACCAGCCGGTGCACCCCACGCTCCGACTGGAGCAGGCCGTAGGCGTTGCGTCCGGAGATGGTGAAGTCTGCCGAGGAGATGCCCGCGCCCTGGCCCTCTGACACGGAGTCCACCTTGAACTCGAAGCCGCGGCGCTCAGCCCATCCCTGGTACATGGCCAGCAGCATCTCAGCCCAGTCCTGCGCGTCGGTGCCCCCCGCGCCGCTGTGAAGCTCGCACACGGCGTCGGAGCCGTCGTGCTCGCCGCCCAACAGCGACCGCAGCTCCAGGTCGTCCACCTTCGCCGTCAGGGACTCCAGCATCTGGGCGATCTCCGGGGCCTGCGACTCGTCCCCTTCCTCGGTGGCCAGCTCGTGCAGGGTGTCGGCGTCGTCCAGCGCGGCCTCCAGCCCGGCGAACAGCTCCAAGTCCTCCACCAGCTCGGACAGCTCCCTGGTAACCTTGCGGGCCTGGTCGGGGTCGTCCCACAGGCCGGGAGCAGAAGCGGCCTTCTCCAGTTTGGGGCGGCGGGCGATCAGATCGTCGATGTGCAGATAGCGCCGGGCTTCGTCAAGTTTGGATCGGAGCAGGGCGAGGTCGCCGGTGAAGTCAGGCACGGGGATTCTCGGGGTTCAGCAGTCAGCGCCCGCAGCACTGCTTGAACTTGCGGCCTGATCCGCACGGACAGGGGGCGTTGCGAGGGGTCTTCTCCAAATCCGACTTCACCAATGGCACCTTCGACCTGGGGGCCGACTCCTCTACCACCGCGGGCGCAGCCGCAGTGCTGGCCAAGGCGGCTTGGGCGCCGGCCCGGGCCAAAGACGGCTGGGTGGACGGGTCGGCCGGACCTGATTCGGTGATGTTGCTGGTGCCGGCGTCGTCGGCCTGCGCCGGGGCATCCACGTTGATCTCCACATGCATGATGTAGGTGACGAAGTCCCGGGCAACGCCGGCCATCATCTGGCCGAACATCTCAAACCCCTCCCGCTGCCACTCGGTCAGGGGGTTCTTCTGGCCCAGTGCCCGCAGGTTGATGCCCTCTTTGAGGTAGTCCATCTCGTAGAGGTGCTCGCGCCAGCGCTGGTCGATGATGCGCAGCATGATCTGGCGCTCCACCTCCCGCATGGCCTCGGCGCCGACCAGCTCCTCCCGCTGCTCGTAGTGGGCCACCGCCTCCTCGACCAGCAGTTCGTACAGCTCGTCGGTGGAGGCGGCCTCGCCCATCTGGTCGGACCCCATCTGGGTGGGCCACAGCACCCGGATCTCGGTCTCCAACTGCTCCAGGTCCCAGTCTTCTGGGTCTTCAGACGTGCAATGCCCGGTGATCACCGCGTCGACCGCCTCGCCCAAGTGCTCGAGGGCCTCGGCCCGCAAATCGCTGCCCGACAGGATCTGGGCTCGCCGCTTGTAGATCACCTTGCGCTGCTCGTTGAGCACCTCGTCGTACTTGAGCACGTTCTTGCGGGCCTCGGCGTTCTTCTGCTCCACCGTGCCCTGGGCCCGCTCGATGGCCTTGGTGACCATCTTGGCCTCGATGGGCACATCCTCGGGCAGGGCCTTGTCCATCACCCAGTTCATGGCCCCGGTGGCGAAGATCCGCATGAGCTCGTCTTCCAACGACAAATAGAACCGGCTCTCGCCGGGATCGCCCTGGCGGCCGGAGCGGCCCCGGAGCTGGTTGTCGATGCGGCGGCTGTCGTGGCGCTCGGTGCCCAGCACGTAGAGGCCGCCCAGCTCCCGCACCTTCTCGCCCTCAGCCCCGCACTCGGCCTCGTGCTTCTCCAGCAACTCGGCGACCCGGGTCTGGCCCTCGGGGCTGGCGGGGTCCAGCCCCTCGGCAGCCACATCCCGGCGAGCCATTGCCTCGGGATTGCCCCCCAAAACGATGTCCACCCCTCGTCCGGCCATGTTGGTGGCCACGGTGATGGCGTGCAGCCGGCCCGCCTGGGCCACGATCTCGGCCTCCCGGAAGTGCTGCTTGGCGTTGAGCACCTCGTGCGGGATGCCCCGCTTGTTCATCACCTCAGACAGCTTCTCGGAGTTCTCCACCGACACGGTGCCCACCAGCACCGGCTGGCCCCGCTCATAGCGCTCCACCAGATCTTCAACCAGGGCGTTGAACTTGCCGTCCTCGGTCTTGTAGATGAGGTCGCCCTGGTCGGCCCTCACCACCGGCAGGTTGGTGGGAATCGGCACCACATGCAGGCCGTAGGTGCCGAACAGCTCGTTGGCCTCGCTCACCGCGGTACCGGTCATGCCGGCCAGCTTGTCGTAGAGCCGGAAATAGTTCTGGAGGGTGATGGTGGCCAGCGTCTGGTTCTCCTCTTTGATCTTCACCCCCTCTTTGGCCTCCACCGCCTGGTGCAAACCCTCCGACCAGCGGCGGCCGTCGAGAACCCGCCCGGTGAACTCGTCGACGATCTTCACCTCGCCCCGCTGGATGATGTAGTCCTTGTCCCGGTGGTACAGCTCCTTGGCCCGCAGCGCGGCCTGGAGCTGATGGACCAGGTTGGCGCTGACCGAGTCGTAGAGGTTCTCCACCCCCAAGGCCCGCTCCACCGCATGCACGCCCTCCTCGGTGGGGGCCACGATGCGCTTCTCCTCGTCCACGTCGTAGTGGACATCGCGCCGCAGGCCCCGCACCACGCTGGCGAACTTGTAATACGTCTTGGCCGCGTCGGCCAGGCGCCCGCTGATGATGAGCGGGGTGCGGGCCTCGTCGATGAGGATCGAGTCGATCTCGTCCACGATGCAGTAGTTGTGGCCCCGCTGGACCCGCCGGTCGGCCGCCATCGCCATGTTGTCCCGCAGATAGTCGAAGCCCATCTCGTTGTTGGTGCCATAGGTGATGTCGCAGCCGTACTGCTCGCGCTTGAACTCAGAGCCCCGCTCGCCCGGAACCACCAGGCCGACCGACAGGCCCAGCCACCGATGGATGGCCCCCATCCAGTCGGCGTCGCGGGCGGCCAGGTAGTCGTTCACCGTCACCACGTGTACGCCCTTGCCGGACAGGCCGTTCAGATATACCGGGAGCGTGGACACCAGGGTCTTGCCCTCGCCGGTGCGCATCTCGGCCGCCCAGCCGAAATGAAGGGCCGCCCCACCCATCAACTGCACGTCATAATGACGCTGGCCGATAACCCGCCAAGCCGCCTCCCGCACCACGGCAAAGGCCTCTATGAGCAAGTCGTGAAGATCCTCGCCGTTCTCCAAGCGCTGGCGGAACTCCCCGGTACGGCCCCGCAGCCCATCATCCGACAGCGCCTTGACCTCGGGTTCGAGCGCGTTGATATCGGGCACCAGGCCCTCCAGTGCCTTGAGCTTCTTGCCCTCACCAGTGTTCAGGACCTTCTGAAACACGCTCATGCGTCGCCCACTCTACCGCTGCGCTCGCGCAAACTGGTCAGCAGACCCTCAGCTAGCCCATGCCGAAACAGCAGGAAAGGGGACGACTGTCTCGCCAGCGCCACCTTGCTCTTTACCCCGTGGCCCTCTTTCGCCGGGGCATATCTTGCCCTTGCTCCAGCTAGCTGGCCCGGCGTTCCCGGGAGTGGTGCTGGCGATCCACCCGGCGGGTCTTGGTGCGGCGCAACTGGCGCTCCAGCTTGGCGATGGCCCGATCCAAGGCCGCGAACGGGGTGGGACCGTTGACCCGGCTGCGGATGTGATAGCCGTGGCCCTCCAAGGTGACCTCGCAGATGTCGGGTTCGGCGATGCGGGGGTTCTTCTCCTCGCTGAACCGAACCGTGGCGTGATCGATGCCCGATAAGTAGCGGTTCAACTTGCCCACCTTCGTTCGGGTGGTCTCCCCCAGTCTCTGCGACACCTGAATCCCGCTGCTGCTGATGGTCACGTCCATTGCGGCTCCCTTTCGGCTGGGGTTGTGTTGTGGGTTCTCATGGTAACCACACCGGGCGGCGGTCGTGCGGAGGACGGCGTGTAAGGGAGCGGGGTGGCGCCGGCCACCACCGCGTCCACCCGTCCAGCACCGGCCCGAACCAGAGTGGACGCCGCGGCCTGGAGCGTGGCCCCGGAGGTGACCACATCGTCTACCAGCAGTACCGAGGCTGGCGATGAGCGGCGGGGAGCAAAGACCGGGGCGCAAAAGCGCTGGCTGCGGCTTCGACCGGTCTGGCCTGCGGCGTCGACCCGCTTCAGCAGGGGAACGACACACAGCCCGGTCTCTCGGCCCAAGGCTCGAGCCAAAAGCTCAGCCTGGTCGAATCCCCGCCGCCGGCGTCGCGGGGAAGACGTCGGCGCCCACGTCACGGAGTCGACCGCCAGACCCGGCGGCAAGGCTTGAGCCATGGCTGACGCCAGCCACCTCACGCAAGACCGCTGGTTGCGGTACTTGAGCCGAGCCAGAAGCTCCCGGCCTGCACCCACGTAGGCGAAGGCCGCCCACAGCCCGGCCAGCGGTTCGGGCGGGGGCATCTCCCCCACTGCTCGCATATCGGCCGTGCAGCGCCGACACGGTGATGGCCCCGGCCCTCCGCAACCAGCGCACGTGCATGGAAATAACATGCCCGCACCCTAGAAGCCACCAGTGACACTTTCTCCTGCCCATTCAGGCCCCTGGCCGGCGGTCACTCGATGCGGTCGCTGATGCCCCGTTCGGTTATGTAGCCGGTGACCAGATCGGCGGGGGTGATGTCGAAGGCCCAGTTCTGCGCGGCCATGCCCTCGGGGGCGAGCCGCACCCCGCCTACTTCGACCACCTCGGCCCCAGGGCGCTGCTCCACGACGATGTGCGATCCCGACGGTGTGGCCGGGTCGATGGTGGATGTGGGCGCGGCCACATAGAAGGGGACGCCGTGGTGTCGGGCCAGCACTGCCAGCGAGTAGGTGCCGATCTTGTTGGCCACGTCGCCGTTGGCCGCGATGCGGTCGGCGCCCACGATGGCCAGGTCCACCTCGCCCGCGGCCATCAGCGAGCCGGCCATGGCATCCACCACCAGAGTGGCCGGGATGCCGAGCTGCTGAAGCTCCCAGGCGGTGAGCCGGGCGCCCTGCAATACCGGCCGGGTCTCGTCCACCCACACCGACGGCTGGCGCCCCGCATCGTGGGCCGAGCGGATGACCCCCAGTGCAGTACCCCACCCCACACAGGCCAGCGATCCGGTGTTGCAATGGGTCAGCACTCGGGCGCCTTCAGGCACCACCGCGCGGCCATGCGCACCGATGGCCTGGTTCACGGCCACGTCGGCGGCGGCAATCCGCACCGCCTCGGTCACCGGGTCGGCGGCGGCCAGAGCCCGGTCGGCCCCCCAGGCCAGGTTCACCGCGGTGGGGCGGGTGGCTTTGAGCAGCAAAGCCGCCGCGGCCGTGTCCCGGCCCTGCACCGAAGCCAGCGCCACCCCCATGGCTCCCGCCGCCCCCAAGGCGGGCGCACCTCGGATGGCCAACTCGACGATCAGCTCGCACAGCTGCTCGACGGTGTTCACATCCACCAGCACCAGCTCATCGGGCAGCCGTCGCTGGTCAATGAGCCGGATGTGGTCGCCCATCCACTCGATGGTGGGCGGAATGGGGGAATCCTCAATCAGTGGCGCCGGCATATCGAGGCCCAGCGGGATCAGTACCGGTAGTGGTCGGCTTTGAACGGTCCGTCGGCAGACACTCCCATGTAGTCGGCCTGCGAAGAAGTCAGCGTGGTGAGGCGGACGCCGAGAGCGTCGAGGTGCAGCCGAGCCACCATCTCGTCCAGCTCCTTGGGCAGCGTGGTTACGTCGGTGCCATAAGCCTCGGCGTTGGCGTGCAGCTCCATCTGGGCCAGCACCTGGTTGGTGAAGCTGCACGACATCACGAAGCTGGGGTGGCCGGTGGCATTGCCCAAATTCAGCAGCCTTCCCTCCGACAAGATGATCACCGAATGGCCGTCGGGAAAGACGTGCTCGTCCACTTGGGGCTTGATGTTGATGCGCTGCACGTCGGACAGGGCGTTGAGCCCGGCCATGTCGATCTCGTTGTCGAAGTGGCCGATGTTGCCCACCACCGCCTGATGCTTCATCCGCCCCAGATGCTCGGCGCTGATCACGTCCCGGCAGCCGGTGGCGGTGATGAACAGGTCGGCGGTGGCCAGGACATCCTCAAGCCTCTGCACCTCAAAGCCCTCCATGGCCGCTTGCAGCGCGCAGATGGGATCCACCTCGGTGACCACCACTCGGGCCCCCTGGCCCCGCAATGATTGGGCGCAGCCCTTGCCCACGTCGCCATAACCGCACACCACCGCCGTCTTGCCGCCGATCATCATGTCGGTGCCCCGGTTGATGCCGTCGATCAGCGAGTGCCGGCAGCCGTAGAGGTTGTCGAACTTCTGCTTGGTCACCGAATTGTTGACGTCGATGGCGGGGAAGCGCAGCGTGCCGTCGGCTTTCATCCGGTAGAGCCGGTGGACGCCGGTGGTGGTCTCCTCTGATACGCCGCGGACGCTGCCGGCAATGGCGGTCCACATCCCAGGATCGTCGGCCAGCGTCCGGCCCAGCAGGCGGCGGATCTCGGCCAGATCCTCGGAATCGGCCTCATCGGGGTCGCCGGCGTTGCCGGCCGCCTCAGCGTCGGCCCCCATGTGCACCAGCAGGGTGGCGTCGCCGCCGTCGTCCAAGATGAGATTGGGCCCTCCGCCGTCAGGCCAGCGCAGCACCTTCTCGGTACACCACCAGTACTCCTCCAGGGTCTCGCCCTTCCAGGCGTAGACCGGAACCCCCTGGGGGTCATCCGGTGTGCCATCGAAACCCACCGCCACGGCGGCGGCGGCGGGATCCTGGGTGGAGAAGATGTTGCACGACGCCCAGCGCACCTCGGCGCCCAGCGCGGTGAGGGTCTCGATCAGCACGGCGGTCTGCACGGTCATGTGGAGCGAGCCGGTAATGCGGGCCCCGGCCAGGGGCTGGTGGTCGAAATGCTGGGCTCTCAGCGCCATCAGGCCGGGCATCTCGTGCTCGGCGAGACGGATCTCCTTGCGACCGGCCTCGGCTAGGGCCAGGTCGGCCACTTTGAAGTCATAGTCAACTGTCACTTCCACCATCGCTTTCTATTTGCAGCGCTTTCTGCCACTATCGCTTTCAGGTTGCGGGGATTCAGACAATGGATCATCAGGGGCGGCCCGCCAACACCTGCCGAGCAGCCACAATGGCCGGCACCGGACCGGGATCGAGGCCCACCGCGGCGGCCATCTCCAGCGCGGTCATCGACCCTTGGTACATGAGATCGAAAATCTGGGCTACCGGGCCCTCTCCGGCCGCCTCCACGGTATGCACATCGCCCACCACTTCGTCCATCAGGTCGATCAGGATGTCGAAGCCCCGCATCACCTCGGGATGCTCGTGCTCGTGGCGCAGCACCACCATGCTGAACACCTGCCGGGTCAGATCGCCGTGCTGGCCCCACCCGGCGATCTCGTTGTGCAGCAGATCGGGCACCCCGGCGCTGAACGCCGGCGCCTTGGCACTGGTGTTGATCATGTTCTTCCAATGTCGGGCCGCCACCGAGCCCAGTCCGCCTCCGCCGTAGATCAGCGGCACCGTGCCCGCGAGATGGCGGGCCAGGGCCGCAGCCGGTGCCCGGGCCGTGTCCCTTCGACCGCGGATCTGATCCACTGCGTGGCGCACCCACTGGGAGGCGCCGGGGAACAGTCCCATCTTCTCGAGGATGATCATGGGGGCGACGGTGAGCACGCTGAGTCCGGCCCGGGGTGGATACAGCATCGGATCCACCTCGACCAGCGGAGCGGACCAGTCGGCGGCCATTTGGGCCAGCTGCCCTCCCCCTGTCACCGCCACCACACGCCCGCCAGCCCCGGCGGCCTGGGCGGCGGCCTGAACGATCTCCGGGGTGTCGCCGCTGGCAGAAAGGGCGAACACCAGGGTCTGCTCGTCCACATACGAAGGGGGCTGGTAGCTCTTCACCACCACGATGGGCAGGGGCATGAACGGACCCGCGGTTACGGCCAACAGGTCGCCGGCGAACCCGCCCGGGCCCATGCCCAACACCAGCACGTTGGCAATTTCCGACCGGTCGGGCAGACCCTCCAACTCCTTGCACCGGTCCAGCGCGTCCAGCATCTGCTCGGGCAGCCGGTTGACCGCCGGCCACATGCCCAGCGTGTCCACTCGCTCGCTCACCGCCTACTCCGATCCCCAGGTAGCTCTCACGGGGTGAAGGTGAAGGGAATGGACTCCGATTCCGCCCTGGCCATCAGCCGCTCGTGCTCGGAGTCGTCCACCGTCTCAGCCTCGTCGATCAGCATGTTGGGGATGTCGTCTTCCACCGCATAGCGGCGGCGCAGGCGGGGGTTGTACAGCGAGTCCTCGTCGGGAAGGTACAGAAGCGGCCCCTTGTCGTCAGGACAGGCCAGAATCTCGAGCAGTCGGGGATCCAGCGCCATGGCCACAGTCTTACTCAACCGCTGCCTCTAGTTGAAGCAGCCACCGCGATCATCCAGTTGCGGCCCGGAACAGCAGCGCGGCCCCGGTCACGTCATACTCGCCGGTCCCCGCCGGCACCCATACTGCTCCGCCGCCGGTGATCTGGTGACCCGCCACGCTCGCACGCCCCGATGCGCAGAGCACGATTTCCGGACCCGCGGGAAGAAACCGCCGCGCCCCGTCCAACTCGACGCGGGCAAGCCCGAAGTCGGGTGCCGGCGCCTGGAAGGAGAAACACGGACCGTCGGGGCTTTGCACGGGCACGTCGATGGGGCGGCAATCCACCACGTCGAGCACCGCGGGAACGTCAACGTGTTTCACGGTGAGACCTCCCCTCAGCACGTTGTCGCTGTTGGCCATGACCTCCACCGCTACTCCGTGGAGGTACACGTGCAGGTTTCCGGCTTCCAGAGAGAGGGCCTGGCCGGGGTTGAGGCGGACCAGGTTCAGCATCAGGGCCACAGCCACTCCGATGTCTCCGGGATGCCACTCCCCGATCCGCACCGCCCACTGCCTCTCATCGGGAAACGGGCCGGGTTGAGCGCAAGCCGCCACCACCTGATGGGCGATGTCCGCGCCGGCTTGTGGGGGGTGCTCCAGCAGGCATCGAAGGGCTGGGGCGATCTCCCCTGCTCGCAGGCAGCCGGTCGCCGGGGCCAGGGCGGCAACCTCCAGCGAGTCGAATAGAGCGGCGGCGGAATCCGGCGACCGGAACCCGCACAGGGCGGTGAACGGCTCGAGCGCACAGATCAGCTCCGGCTTGTGGTTGCGGTCGCGATATGAGCGGTGGTCGGCGTCGACGGGGATGCCCTGGTCTTCCTCTGAGTCGTACCCCGCTTGGGCCTGCTGGCGAGTGGGGTGGGTCTGGAGCGAAAGGGGCTGGTCTACGGCCAGGATCTTGAGCAGAAAGGGCAGCTCATCGCCGAACAACCGGGCCGTTTCCGCCCCAAGTTCACCCTCCGGGTCATCGGAGATCACCTCGTTGAGGGGCCGGTCCACGCCGTCGCGCCGCAGCATCGACGGCGCCCGGGGATGGGCGCCCAACCAAAGCTCTGCCTGGGTCTCGCCAGTGGGCGGAACACCCATGATCCGGGGCAGTGCCTCCCGCGATCCCCACGCGTAGGGCTGGACTGCCCCAATCAGAACACCCGGCGAGCTCATCGCATCCAGGCCCTCAAAATCTTGCTGCCAACCCAGTGCTCACGGTCTCAAGTTAGGCGAAATCGGGCTCAAGCCAGCCAGATCAGGTTGATCACCGCGATCAGATTGAAGCCGACGTGGGCCCAGATGGCCGGCCCCAGCCTCTTGTAGCGTTTCACCAGCAGGGCGGCAATGATTCCGAAGGCCATGAGCGCGGGGAACTGGAGGAGTTGGAGGTGTACCGCTCCGAACAGGGCCGAAGAGGCCAGCACGCCTATCACTGCCCCCCATTTGCGCTCGAACGCCCGCAGCACCAGACCGCGGAAGAAGAGCTCTTCGAAGATGGGCGCTCCCACCACCACTCCCAGCATCACCAGAGCGATGTCGCCGCCGGAGGCGGCGCGGTCGGTGATCTCGCGGGCGGCCTCGCTCACGTCGAAATCGAAGAACTGCTGGAACGGCGCATAGATGAGCCAAACCACCGCGATCTGGGCGAACACCCCCACCAACAGCCCCACGGGCACATCCGATGCCTTCATCGACAGGCCGAAATCGCGCCGCAGCCCGGTTCCTCGCAGCGTGCCCGCAACCAAGGTGGTCAATGCGAACCCGCCCCACAGCCCGATCTGGCCCACCGGCAGGGTCCAAAGCGGCAGCCCCGGGTCGTTGCGCTCCTGGCTCATGGCGTCGCTCAGCCCGTAGCGCCCCACGTACGACCCGGTGCCAGTGGTCCCCCCGGTATCCAGCCCAACCGCGGCCAGAACAACCAAGAAAACCACCACCGCGGCCACCCAGGAGACCACAACCCCGATGAACACATCGGGCATACCCCACCGGATCTCTCGCTCTCTGCTCAGCTTCGCGGCCTCCACCGGCCCGCAGCGTAATGGTGACTTTGCCACCGAGCCCTCGTAGAATTGCGCGATGGCCTCTCCCCCGCCGCCGCCTCCCCCGTCGCCTGAGCGGCGAGACCCCGAGCGCGGCCCGGGTCAGCAGCAGCCCACTCCGAGCCGGATGCCGCGCTGGGTGTGGTTCATCGCGCTGGGCATGTTGGCCGCGCTGCTGTTGTCCAACGTGTGGCGCGGCGACGACAACGGCAGGCAGATCTCCTTCGACGTGCTCTTGGACGCGGCCGAGAACGACAAGGTTGCGGAAGCGGAGTACAACAACAACACCGGCGAGATCAAGGGCACGATGGAAGAGGGCGCGACGGTGGAGATCGAAGGGGAGACGGTGGCCGTCTCCAAGTTCCACACCACGGGCAGCGTCCCGCTGGGAGACGCCAATGAGGAAGTGCTGCTGAAGAACATCGACACGTTCGAGTTCCACACCCCCCGCAGCAGCATCTGGGCCAGCATCCTGCCTTTGCTGATTCCGGTGGCGCTGATCTTTTTGATCTTCTGGTGGTTCCAGCGCCGGGCTCAGGGGCAGATGAGCGGGATCATGTCCATCGGCCGGTCCAAGGCCAAGACCTACACCACCGAGCGACCCGAAACGTCCTTCGAGGACGTGGCCGGTTACGAAGGGGTCAAGAAGGAAATCGTCGAGGTGGTCGACTTCCTCAAACACCCCGACAAGTTCGCCCAGATCGGGGCCCGCATCCCCAAGGGAGTGCTGCTGGTGGGGCCGCCGGGCACCGGCAAGACGCTCATCGCCCGGGCGGTGGCCGGCGAGGCCGGGGTGCCCTTCCTGTCGGTCACCGGGTCGGATTTCATGGAGATGTTCGTCGGGGTGGGCGCCAGCCGGGTACGGGATCTGTTCGAATCAGCCCGGAAGATGGGCCGGGCCATCATCTTCATCGACGAGATCGACTCCATCGGCCGCAAGCGGGGAGCTGGTCTTGGCGGAGGCCACGACGAGCGGGAGCAGACGCTCAACCAGATGCTGGCCGAGATGGACGGCTTCGAGGCCACCGAGGGCATCGTGATGATGGCCGCCACCAACCGGCCCGACATCTTGGACCCGGCGCTGCTGCGGCCCGGACGCTTCGACCGCCAGGTAGTGGTCCCCCTGCCCGAAGCCGACGACCGGCTCCAGATCCTCAACGTCCACGTCCGGTCGAAGAAGATCGCCGCCGATGTAGACCTCCCTCTGATCGCCCGGGGATCACCGGGCATGAGCGGGGCCGACCTCGCCAATCTGGTGAACGAGGCTGCGCTCTTCGCGGTGCGCAGTGAATCCGATCAGATCCGCATGATCCATTTCGAGAACGCCCGCGACCGGGTGCTGATGGGCCAGCGGCGCGAGTCCATGGTCATGTCCGAGGAGGAGCGGCAGATCACCGCCTATCACGAGGCCGGCCATGCGGTGTGCGCCGCGGTCCTGCCCCACGCCGACCCGCTGCACAAGGTGACCATCATTCCCCGGGGCATGGCCCTGGGGGTGACCATGACCCTTCCCGAGGAAGACCGGCACACCCTGCGACGCGACTACTTGGACGACATGCTGGTCATGCGCATGGGCGGGCGCATCGCCGAGGAACTGGTGTTCGGCGTGGCTTCCAGCGGCGCGGCCGACGACTTGGCCGGCGCCACCGAGTTCGCCCGCCGCATGGTGCGGGAGTGGGGTATGAGCGACCGTATCGGGCCGATGGCCTGGCGGAGCGCGGGACAGGTGTTCTTGGGCGATGAGATGATGACCAACCGGGAGTACAGCGACGAGACGGCCCGGGTCATCGACGAGGAAGTGGCTGAGATCTTGCGAACCCAGGAGAACCGGTGCCGAGAGGTCTTAACCAAACACCGCAGCGGCCTCGATCTGGTGGCTCGGGCCCTGCTGGAGCACGAGACCATCTCCGGCGAGGAGGTCGGCAGGCTGGTGGAGTTGGGCGACGAGGGCCCCATCGGAGATCCCCGAGACATCATCGGAGCTGCTCTGGGATCTCGCAGCTCTGGGGGGACGCGGGGCACGGCCACAACCACTGTTGCCTCCTCCACCGACCTGGAGGAGCCCGACACCCCGGAGACGTGGCCCGCACCCTGATCGCGCTGGGGGTAATGGTCGGGGCACTGGCTGTGGCCTGGCTCTATCGTCGCTTCCGCCCTTCGAACCCCACTGCACCGACATACTCAGTGCCCACCCGACTGGAGCGCTGGGATTTCGCCCAGCCCAATGCCGAGTGGCTGTTAGCCGTGTTCACTTCCAAGACTTGCTCGACTTGCGCCGCGGTCGTGAAGGAGGCCGAGGGCTTGGCCAACGACTCGCTTGCGGTGCAAGAAGTGGAGTACCGCCGCCATGGCGAGCTACACCGCCGTTACGCGGTCGACGCCGTTCCCTTAGCGGTTTTGGCCGATCGCTCTGGGGCGGTGTGCGCCTCGTTGGCCGGCCCGGCCACCGCTGCGGAGTTGTCAGCCCTCATCGCATCGGCTCGCCAACTGCCCGGTACCGTCTGATCTCATGGAATCTCCTTCTGTGAGGGGTTGATGGGCCTGTCAAGAGACTTGGTGCAAACCCGGGAGTTCTTCACTTCTCGGGCCGCCGGCTGGGAGGACCGCCATCCCGATGACGACGTCTTGTTCAATTGGGCGGTGACCCAGCTCAAGCTGTCCCCCGGCGATGTGGCCATTGACGCCGGCTGTGGATCGGGACGGGCGCTCGCCCCGATGCGGGCCGCAGTTGGACCCCAGGGCGCAGTGCTGGGCATCGACGCCACCCCCGCCATGCTCTGCGAAGCCGCCCGTCTGGGGCGCCAGGCCATTTCGGTTTGCGCAGTGGGCGACGTTGGTGCACTCCCGGTTCGGGAGAACTGCGTGGCCGGGATCCTGGCTGCGGGGCTGCTTCCCCACCTGCCCGATCCCGTGGGCACGCTGCGAGAGATGGCCCGGGTGGCTCAGCCCGGCGCTCGGCTGGGCGTGTTC
>JAJEDQ010000037.1 GCA_022821445.1 Acidimicrobiia bacterium
TGGTGTAATGCGTAGTGGCCTGAGCCAATAGCGCTGCCTGCATGACCGGGGACTCAGGGCGGTCTCGATAGCGCATCCACACGAACAGCTCCGGGGGGCCGAAAACATCGGGGTCGAAGTTGTAAGCCCCATCCACCACCCGGATGTCGCGCCCGATCACCTGGAAGTCCCGCAGCGGACACTCCAGGGGTCCAGGCACATCAGGCATCTCCGCGGTCACCCGGTAAACGTCCTCAGCACCGCTGTCGAGCAGGACCAAGCCAACCGAGCACAATTTGTCGTGTTGGACGATACGGGTCTCCACGGTGGAGTAGGTCCGGCCCTGACGCAACACGTCCACTTCGACGGCCAAGGGAGAGTCGAACCTGGCCGCTTTGGTGAAGACCATGGAAGCCGAGACCACCCGCTGGTCGGGCACGGTCTTGGAAGCCGCCACAATGGCCTGGCCCAATATCTGGCCGCCCTCGATCACCTGGCGGGGTCGGAAGCGGTCGGGGATATCCACGAATGTGCCCAAAGGCGGGTCAGGGAAAGACGGACTGATAAATCGCCCCTCACCGTCGGGAATCACATCGATCAAACCAGCCAGATCGGTGGCAGTGCCCCAAACCGGAAAGCGGTAGGCCACGATGTCGCCGTCATCCTCTGCCACCTCTTCTAGGAGCACGACTTGCACCCGATCGGTGTAGAAGGCCACGTGGCCCTCGAGGCCGGCGACTTCTGGGAAGGGCCGGCGGTAGGCCCACACCACGTTCTCCTCGGTTTCGCCGCCGACCGCCAGCGTCCAATAGTCGGCCTCACCTTTGAACGGGCACACCGTGTGCAACTCGGTCTCGGTGAAGTGCTCCCAGGCCACATCGCCCATGGGGAAGTAGAGCTGGTCCTGGTGGTCCGACTCCTTGACGATCAGGCAAGAGTCACTTTCGGCCACAACGGCGCCATTGAACGTCGCTCGCCCCCGGCCCGACCAGGGAACCAAGTCGATTGCATACCCGGGGTACCGGCCCCATGCAGATTCAATCTCGCTCACGCTGAGATCGTATTGGTAGCGTCCCCAACAAAACCGGTCGGGAAAGAGAAGCTGATCATGATTCAACCGATGGAGGGCATCCGCATCCTGGATGTGTGCGATCACACCTTCGTGCCTGCGGCTTCAGCGGTGCTGGCCGACTGGGGTGCTGATGTCATCAAGATCGAGCACGCCCAGCGAGGCGACGCCGCTCGGGGCCTGGCGTCGAGTGGGGCTCTCGACCTCAAGGGGCAAGTCCACGCCATCATGGAACACGCCAACCGGGGTAAGCGCAGCCTCGGGCTCGACCTCCAAACCGAGGAGGGGATGTCGATACTGCACAGGCTCATCGCCATTTCTGATGTCTTCCTCACCAACAAACCGCCGAATGTGCGAGAGCGGCTGCACATCACCGAGGAGGAGGTGCGGCCCCACAACGAGAGCATCGTGTACGCGGCGGGCACCGCGTGGGGTCCCAAGGGGCCGGAGGGCAATCGGGGCGGATACGACATGACCTCGTTCTGGGTGCGTTCGGGGGCGGCCATGGGCACCTGGTACACCGACGATGAGCGCATGCCCTCTCAGCCAGGACCGGCCTTCGGCGACTCCATCGGGGCTATGACCATCGCCGGAGGGATTGCCACCGCGTTGTTCCATCGAGAGCGGACCGGAGAGGCCGTAGCGCTGGAGGTGTCGCTGCTGGGCACCGGACTCTGGGCAATGGGCGCCGGCGTGGCGATGTCGCACGTCAACAACACGCCGTGGCGACCGGTTGATCTCAGCGGGCTCACCCAGCCGCTCCTCGGCAACTACGTCACCGCCGACGGGTACACCATCAACATCACCTGCCTCCAGCCCCTCCAGTATTGGCAGGAGTTCTGTCGGGTCATTGAGCGTCCGGAACTGATCGAAGACGAGCGATTCGCCACCTATGAGACGCTGATGGCCAACGCTGCCCCGGCTCGGGATGTCGTCGAGGAGGTGGTGGCGAGCCGTACCCTGGATGAAGTGCGGGAGCTCTTCGCCGACTTCTCCGGTCAGTGGACGCCGGCCCTCGACACTCTCGAGATCATCGACGACCCTCAAGTGGAGGCCAACGGCTACGTCCAGGATGCGGTGACCGAAGATGGGATTCCGTTCAAGTTGGTGGCAGTTCCGGTTCAGTTCAACGGGGAGCCGGCCCCACCGGGCCGCGCTCCGGGGTTCAACGAGCACGGCGATGAGATCCTCACCAAAAACCTGGGCATGGACTGGGACGAGGTAATCGACTTGAAGGTGAAAGGGGTGGTTGCGTAATGAGGCTCGAAGGCAAAGTTGCGATAGTCACTGGTGCGGGCGGCGCCGGTGTCGGAGGGTTGGGGGTTGTGTACGCCCGGGCGCTCGCCTCAGAGGGTGCCGCGGTGGTCGTCTCTGATATCGACGGCGAAGCAGCAGTTCGCACCGCCGAGAGCATCGCCTCAACCGGGGCCCAGGCCATCGGAGTCCGCTGTGACGTGACCTCCGACGAAGACATCAAGGCAATGGTGAAGACTTCCGGCGATGCATTTGGCGGCGTCGACATCCTGGTCAACAACGCCGGGCTGGCTCGGGGGAAGTGGAGCGAGGCGTTGATCCTCTCCGCCGATGAATGGATGGAGATCCTGGCTGTGAACACCGTCGCCCCCATCATGTGCGCCAAGGCCTGTGCCGAGTCGATGCGCGGCCGGGGCGGTGGCGTCATCGTCAATCAGTCATCCAACGGCGCATTGATCGACGCCGGTGCCTACACGGTTTCGAAGCTGGCCCTCAACGGCGTGACGAAGGTGCTTGCCGATGAGTTCTCGAGTGACAACATCAGGGTCAACGGCATTGCACCAGGTGTTATGACCGCAAAGCTCCCTGAGGATCAGGTTCAGAGGCTGCTGGCCCGCCAAACCATCAGACGGCCAGGCCAACCCGAAGACCTTGTCGGTTTACTGCTGTATCTGTGCTCGGACGATTCAAGCTTCATGAACGGCCAGACCGTGGTGATAGATGGCGGCATGGCCCGCATCACGAAATAGAGGTCAAGTACCTCTGCCCGACATCAGTGGGGCAGACTGGAGGCATGCCCACCACTGAGCTCGTCATCGACGTCGACACCCATGTCACCGAGCCCCCCGACACGTTTGTATCCCGGGTTCCCGCCAAATTGAAAGACCGTGTGCCCCGTGTCGAGCGCACCGAAGAGGGCAAGGATCACTGGTTCGTGGGCGGCGAGGTGTTCTCATCAGTGGGAATGACCGCGGTGGCCGGATGGCCGGAGCCCTTTCCCGCTGGGCCCTCAGTGTTCGAGGAGATCCACCCGGCGGCGTACGACTCCAGCGAGCGGCTAAAGCTAATGGACGAGCAGGGAATCTGGGCTCAGGTGCTCTATCCCAATGTTGGAGGGTTCGGCGCCCAGCACTTCCTCAAGCTGAAGGACCGCGAGTTGATGCTGGCCTGTGTTCAGGCGTACAACAACTTCCAGCTCGACTGGATATCTCCCGATCCGCGGCGATTCGTGGCCGTCATCTCGACCCCCTTCTGGGACATCGATGACACCGTGGCGGAGGTCGCCCGGTGCGCCGAGCTCGGCCACCGCGCGGTCCTGTTCACCGGCGAGCCGCAGCGGTTCGGGCTGCCCCTCCTCGGTGACCCCCACTGGGATCCACTGTGGTCGGTGGCCCAGGAGGCTGGCCTTCCCATCAGCTTCCACATCGGCAGCGGTGACACCACCACTGGGTTCACTCCAGAGCGGATGGCAGCCCACGGCAAGCCTTCCACCTACGCCTACGCGTCCCTGGAGATGTTCCTCAAGAACGGCATCCAGCTCACCGATCTGCTGGGCTCCGGCGTGCTTCCTCGCTACCCCGACCTCAAGTTCGTGTCGGTGGAGAGCGGCATCGGATTCATCCCCTTTGTGCTCGAGGCTGTCGACCACTCCTTCAATGAATGCGGAGGACTTGAGCAGGCCGCCAACTTCGAGATGATGCCCAGCGAGTACTTCCGCCGCCAGGTGTACGCCTGTTACTGGTTCGAGGAGACGGCACCGCAGCGGCTGCTCGACAAGATCGGCGTCGACAACGTGTTGTTCGAGACCGACTTTCCCCACCCGACCTGTCTCTATGGCAATGTCCGGGAGCGGATCGAGGCCTCGCTCGCCGGCCATTCCGAGGAAGTCCGCCGCAAGCTGCTGTGGGAGAACGCAGCCGCCCTCTACCGAATCGAGGGACCCGAATACTAGAGATGCTCGAGGCGTCCCAAGACCATCTCTTCGAGATTGCGGCGCCGGGACTCGACGTTGGTTTGGTTCTGAGGGGCGCCGGTTAGTGCCAGGCCGCACAGTCCGCTGACGGCGGCATCGGTGAGCGCCATAAGACGGCCAGCCGTCTCCTGGTCGAGATGGGCGCCGAAGAACTGGCCGCAAGCCTCGGGCAGCCCTTGGAACTCGCGAGCGTCGTACCACTCTGCCAGTTCGTCGGAGCGTTCCTCGATGGCATGGTAGGAGCTGTATGCCGCGCAAAAGCGAAATGCCGATTCCTGGGCGGGATACACCGCGAAAAGGGCGTTGAGACAGTGGTGGGCTGCGTCAAGGCCGCTGACTCCAGCGGGAACCTCTGCTCTGACCGCCTCGAGGACTGATTCGAGCATTCGGTTGTAAACCTCGAGGGCGATTGCGCCGCACTCGGGGAAGTGGCGGTACACGGTAACCCGGCTCACTCCGGCCTGCTCGGCGATCTCCCCCATCGTGGTGGAGGCGATTCCTTGCTCCAAGAACAACACTTGTCCCGCTTCGATGATCGCTGAACGGCTTTGAGTGTTCAGGTCTTCGTGGTCGGAGCGGTATTTTCTGAGCTTGCTGGAGGCACCCATTCAGGTCACCCTACAAGGCTAAGGAGCGATATGTCACACATTGATCTCAGCGGGTTCACATTTGAACGACGGGCCTAGCTGACTAGGGTAATTCGACCATGGAGATCCGGCAGCTGGCAGGTGCCCTCGGCGCGGAGGTGCTCGGGTTGGATCTGACCGGTGAGATCTCCGACACAGAATTCGCGTCGGTGCGCGATGCCCTTCATGGGAACGGCGTCATCTGCATCCGCGGCCAGGAAGCGATGACACCTGAAGACCAGCTGGCCTTTGCCGCAAAGTGGGGGGAGATCTCCATCCACCCCTATGTCCCGTCGATCGAGGGGTACCCGGGGATCATGAAGATCTACGACCCGAACCCCATCACCCAGACCTGGCACTCCGACTCGACTCACATGCGCGAGCCCCATGCCTACACTTTGCTGCTGGCCCGGGTTTTGCCCGAGGTGGGTGGTGACACGATGTTTGCCAGCGCAACCAGGGCGTTGGAGTCGCTGTCGCCCGGTCTCCAGGAGTTGCTCCGCTCCCTCTCCGCGGTCCATGAGGGCACCAGCCTGGCTGCCGACGCCGGCTTGGACCATGAGGCGGTGGTTGCCGTACACCCGATGGTGAGGGTCCACCCCGACACCGGAGCCGAGGCATTGTTCGTCAACGGCAACTACGTGACTCGAATCGAAGGGTGGACTCCTGAGGAGAGCCGCCCTCTCCTGGAATACCTCTACGGGGTGATCGGGCGCTACGAGAACACGTATCGACATCGGTGGCGCAGCGGCGACCTGGTGATCTGGGACAACCGCTCGACTCAGCACGCGGTTGTCGGGGATGTGGCCGGTGAGGAGCGTGTGCTCCACCGGGTCACCATTGCCGGGAGCGCCCTCGTCTAGTCGGTGAGGCGAGCCAGCCGCTCCAGATGTTCGGCGGTGCTTCCCCCTTCAGTCTGGACGGCCCAGGCTCGCCGGGTGAGGGGCGCGAGATAGTGGTCGTCGTAGTAGCCGTCGGCCCCGTGCAACTGATGGGCACCAGCCATCACATCCAGCAGGCACCCGTTCCCAGTCACCTTGGCCGCTGACACCAGGTAGTCGCGTTGTGGCCCCGAAGGGACGAGGGCGGCCTCCGCGGTGGTCAGCTCCATGGCCTCAACCGCGATAGCCATGTCCACGAAGCGATGACGGGCCACCTGTAGGTCTCCCATCTGCTTCCCGTACAACGGGCGCTGGAGAGCGTGTTGAGCAGTCAAGGCCAAGACCCGGCGGGCCTGCGCGGCCTGCTCGGCACAGGTAGAGAGAACAGGATCATCGGAGGTTGCAGCCTGAGAAGCGGCATCAGACAGGTCGCGGGTCAACAGGTCGGCCGCAACCATGTCCCGGTGGGTCTCGTTCGCGCCGACCGACACGGTGGGGTGAATGGCCTCTAAAGCGTCATAGGCATACGACGGGCCGTCCTCAAACTTCGGAGTCCAGTCGGTTTCGCCCTGTCCCGCTCCCGATCGGGCCGTGCGGGCGATGTCTTGGAGAAGCTCGGTGGAGGCCACCTTCACCACCGATGCCTCGTAACCCACTGGCAGGCCAGACTCCTCGTAGTCGATCAGGCGCTGGCCGAAGGCCCGGACTTGGGCCGCGACCGCGTGCAACCTAGCTCGCTCCAGCCGAGGGACACCTGCTGGCAGCCGCTGCAACCACTGCTCGGCCCATCCGTAGTGGGCCAATGAGCCTCGTTCCGCGGCCACCGCGGCCATCACTTGCGGCCATCCTTGGCCAGGTTCGCCCAGCACGCAATCGTCATCGATTCGCGCCTGGCGAAGATCGATTTCGCTGAGAGTCCAGCCGTTGATGGTGGGCCTCCGCTCTACCTCCACTCCGGGAGTGTCCAAGGGAACCAAGAACATGGTCATCGAAGAGCGAGCGCTCTTCTTGGGTTCGGTCAAGGCCAACACCACAGCCAGGTCGGCTTTGTGGGCTCCCGTCACGTGTGACTTGGTTCCCGACAGCACCCAACCGCCGGAGTCTCGGACCCCCGTGGTGGAAATGGCCGCCAGGTTGTTGCCAGCCCCGGCCTCGCTGTAGGCGATGGCCCCCAACATTTCCCCAGAGACCATGGGTGCCAGCCAGCGGGCTTTTTGGGTTTGGGTTCCGAAGCGGGAGAGCACGAACCCGCACAGCGTCACGCCGGTGTCGATGGAGGGTGCACCATGGAAGGCGGCCTCCAAGTCGTACACGTGCTTCCAAGCCCGAGACCGGCCCCGGCCGCCGTCGG
>JAJEDQ010000210.1 GCA_022821445.1 Acidimicrobiia bacterium
TGGCCGCGGCGTCGGTGCCGGCCACGGTGGTCAACTGGGGCGGCGACGAGCACGTCAAGGCCGAGGATTGGGTGATGCATCTGGGCGAGCTGTCCGGGAAGATGCCCGAGGTCGTCTACGACGCCTTCCCCGGTTCGCAGCCCGGCAGCGGGGCCGACCCGGCCAAGCGGATTTCACTCACCGGGCTGTGCCAGGTGAGCTGGCGAGACGGCCTGAACGGGGTCTATGAAGCCCGCTACCCAGGCGGCCAGCCCGCTCCCGGCATCGGCGGCGCCGAGCGCCTCACCGCCGCCTACGGCAACGACTAGTCCAAGCGGGAGGCCAGCAGGCGGGCCAGCTCCCGCGGCTGGTCACCCTGGATGCTGTGGCCGGCGTCGGCCACCACCACCACTTCGGCATCGGGCTGGCGGCACAAGAGTTCTTCCACGTCCTCGTCGCCCACCACGCCTGAGTCCGCCCCCCGATACAGCACCACCGGGCACGCCAGCGCATCCACCGCGGTCCACAGGTCGGAGAACTCGGGGCTGCCGCTGCTTGGTTTGTCGGTGTCGGTGAGCTTCCAATCCCGCACCGGATCCCACCGCCAAGTCCAACTCCCGTCTTCCTGTTCGAAAGCGTTGTGGATGATGCCCCGCCGCAGCGACGACTCGGTGCGGGTGGGGTTGAACTCCATGGTTCGGCCCAAGATGTCGTCGAAGCTCTCAAAGGTCTGGGGTCCGGAGATGAACTCCACGATGGGCTCGGCCTTGGCATGATCGGTACCGGGCGTCACGTCCACCACCGCCAGCGAGGGCACGAGCTCCGGGTGGCGAGCCCCCAGGCAGATGGCCGTCAACCCGCCCAGCGACATGCCCACCACCAACTCCGCCTGCGGAGCCAATTCCCGGATGGCCACGGCCACGTCATCGGCCATCGACGGCGGCCAATAGTCGTGCTCAGGCCTCCAGTCGGAGTGCCCATGACCAGGCAGATCAATGGCCACCGCCGGTTCCCCCAGAGCCAGCACCACAGTGTCCCAGGTATGAGCATTCTGGGCGCCCCCATGGATGAACACCACCCGGGGCGAGGCGTCGCCCCAAACGATGGCGCTCAACCCCAGCCCATTGGGCAATTCCACCCGACACCGCTCCACCAGCGGCGACCCGTCCCATTCCAGCCCCACCTCAGAGGCATTGTCCGCCAGCATCGAAAAATCGTCATAGACCGTCATCAGCTTCACCCTGCCGGTGTTGGATGGCCGCTGCCAACTATTAGTCTCACACCATCATGAGCGTTTCTTCCTGGGAGCCCGACCCCACTACCCGACACGAATACCGCTGGTGGGACGGCGAAGAGTGGACCGAGCATGTGGCCGACGACGGGGTGCAGTCCCTCGACCCCCTTACCGGTGCAGAAAACCTGGTGCCCCCGAAGGCGCGCCGTACCCCCGGCTTTGAGGCAAACGCCGGCCAAGAAGCACTTTCATCTGACCAGCCGGTCCGACTGGCCTCTCGCATGGCCCGCTTTGGTGGCCGGCTCATCGATTTGGCTGTTTATTTTGTGTTCACTTTTGCCTTGTTGCTCGTCCTTCACTTCACCGACATCCGTCCGATACCGGTCGACGAACCGTACGATGCCGACCTTGTTCGGGACTATGCCGAAAGCGTGGAAGGACTCTTTTGGATACCGATCTTGTTCATCGCGCTCTATGAAATCGGACTGACCGCGATGAAAGGCCAAACCTTCGGCAAGATGGCAACCAGAACACAGGTTGTCCGAGCCGAAGACCTCTTCCAGCCGGAATGGGGGCGCACCCCCGGATGGGGGCAATCGATCATTCGCTGGACTCTCCCCGCAGTGCTGCTCGTTCCCGCCTTCTACCTTCCATACATTGGAGAGATTCTGTTTCTGCTCTGCTATCTGGCCCTAATGTGGGATCGCGATCGACAGGGATGGCACGACAAAGCGGCAAGAACCCTGGTGGTAATGAAGCCGTAGGCTCACTCCTGCCTATGGCTCGTGGAGCCCTACCCAGAAATCAACTGTTTGAGATGCTCAATGAGCTCTCCGTGCAAGTCGAGTTGATCGCGGATATAGGCGGGCGAAAGGCCGACTACGTGGATGCGGATGTTGATGGTGTCGGTGCCGGTGGCTTCCATCTCGGCGTGCAGTTGCTCGGCGGCCTCGGCACCGTCGGCGGCCAGCACGGTGTTGGCGCCTTGGTCCCAGCGGGCCATGGTTCCCTCGGTGGTGTAGGTGCGGTAGAGATCAAGCTGGTTGTCGACGGCCTCACCGGGGGGGCCGCCGATCCACACTCGGCGGATGAGGATCTTGGGCCCGGTCCCCCCGGCCTCGTCGTATGCATCGGATAGCGCCCGCACGTGTTCTGTGGCTTGGAGGCTGTCGTAAAGGATGCCCAAGCCGAGTTCGGTCGCCCGGCGGACAGCGGCCGGCGACTGGGCGGCGGCCACCATCGGCACCGGGTGATCGGCACATGCGGCGATGGCCCGATCGCTGGCCAGCGGTGGGTCGGCATCGCCTCGCAGCGCGGCCACCACCTTGGGCAGGGCTTGTTTGAACCGCGGAGTGATCTGATCGAACGGCACCTCAGCAAGCTCGAAGTCCACGGGCAGCGCCCCAGAGGCGAACCCTGCTCCCACCCGACCGGGAAACGCCGCGGCCAGCCAAGCCACTTCCTCGGCGATGAGTGCGTAAGGTTTCATCGGCAACAGGAGAGGGCACGGCGCTGCCCATCCAGACGGCATGGCCTCTAGCAGGAATCCGGCCATCTGCTGAGGGTTGGGAAAATACCCCGGGAAACCGGCGTGGTGCTCCGACACCATAACCCCGTCGTAACCCACCTCCACAGCCCGCCCACCCAAGAAGCGCACCTCGTCCAACTGTTCAGCGGCGGGGCCATCGTGAGGATACAACCGCAGCGACACCGAGCCTTTGGCCAGCGGTGGTGGGGTGCTGTTCGTCACGGATTCAGCGCCGGATGAAGGCGTTGGCGAAGCGGCCCAGGGCGTCGCGCTTGGCCTCGATGGAGGCGCAGGCCGGATCGCCGGGATACCAGGGCATGGCGATGGTGGAGGTGACCCCGTGCTCGTTCATCTTGTCGTGCAGTCGAGGCGAGGGATCGGCGTTGGGGATCACCATAGTCTCGAACGGCCCGTCTTCTTTGCCGGCCTCTTTGCGCAGCTCACTGAGGCGGTCGAGCAACCGGTGGATCTCGGGGAGGTCGTAGTTCATGCCCACCAAGCCGTCGTTGCGGACCGCCCGGGCCAGTGCGGCCTCCGACTTGCCCCCCACCCAGATGGAGACCGGCGCTTCAGGCTTGGGGTACATCCCGGTGGGGCCGAAGTCGAAGAACTCGCCGTGAAACTCGGCGGTGCCGTCGCGCCAAAAGCGGCGACAGATTTCGATCATCTCGTCGGTGCGCCGCCCTCGGGTGCGGGGGTCGGCCCCCAGAAGCTCTATCTCCTCCCGAAGCCAGCCCACCCCTATGCCCAATCGGAGCCGGTTGCCAGACAGCAACGACAGCGTGGCCACCTGGCTGGCCACCGAGAACGGCTCGCGCATGGGCAGGATATACACGTAGGTGAGCACCTCCAGCGTGGTGGTGGCGCTCAACATGGCCGCGGCAGTGATCAGCGGATCGGCGAATAGCGAGGTGTGGTCGAAGGGGTTCTCCCCCGAGGGGTGTACCGAGGCGAATCCGGCGGGAACTGCCACGTGGTCAGCCAAAGCAACCCCGGTGAAACCCTCGGCCTCGGCGGCCCGGGCAATGTCCACCAGCTGGTCGGTGTCCTCGAACATCACCGCGGCGTAGTACTTCACTGGCTTCTCCTTGTTTCGCCACCGGCTGAGCCGTCCTGGCCGGTCATGATCCCGGCATGTCCCCCAGCATCACATCGCGGCCCAGCACTGGCTCGATGAAGGAGCCGAAATACGGGCCCCTGCGCAGGCTGTGGCCGCCGTCGATGTTGATGCATTGGCCGGTTATCCATCGGGACTCGGGGCCGATAAGGAACCGGGCCAGGTGGCCCACGTCCTCGGGATACCCCACATCGGCCATGGGGGTGTTGTCGATGTAGCTGTCATACACCTCGCCGTCGCGGGGGATTCCCTCCATGATCTCGGTGGCGATGAAGCCGGGTCGGATGGCGTTGAATCGGATGTTGGCCGCGCCGTACTCGTCGGCCGCATTGCGCATGATGGCCTCGATTCCCGCCTTGCCGGGGGTGTAGGCCCCAAAATACATGTGGGTCACGTGGCCGGCGATCGAAGACATGCCCACGAACGACCCGCCCCCGGCGGCTCTCATCAGGGGCACCGAATGCTTGACGGTGAGCATGGTGCCCAGCACATTGAGGTGCAGCACCCGCAGGAACTCTTCGGTGTCCTGAAGGTGGTAGGGGCCCATCCCACCGCCCCCGCCCGCGTTGGCCACCACGCCGTTCAGCGTCCCGGTGGGCTCGGCGGCGGCGGCCACTGCGGCGGCCACCGAGGACTCGTCGGTCACGTCGGCCACCACGTAGGACACGCTGCCGCCGTTGGCGGCTTCTTTGCCGATGCGCTCGGCTGAATCGGCCAGCTTCGACTCGGTGCGCCCGCAAATGGTGACCGCGGCGCCGTCGGCGGCCAGCGCCGCCGCGCAGGCGTGGCCGATTCCCGTTCCGCCGCCGGTCACCAGCACTCCATATCCCTTCACGCCATCTGCCATGATTGCTCCCTGATGAATCGCACAAGGCTGTTGATCTTGTGCGGTTGATTGATCTCAGCAGCCGCAAAGGTAACAGGAGGATCCGATGAAGGCAGACGCGCTGGACGCATTCCGGCTGGACGGCAAAGTGGCGGTGATCACCGGGGCGGCCTCGGGCATAGGCGAGGCCACCGCCGAGCTGTTCGCCGCCGCCGGAGCCAAGGTGGTGTGCGGCGACCTCGACGGCGAGGGAGCAGAGAGCACCGCCAAGGCCATCCGCGAGGACGGGGGCGAGGCCATCGCCCAAGCCTGCAACGTGACCTCCCGAGACGAGGTGGACGCCCTGGTGCAGCGTGCGGTGGACTCCTATGGCGGACTCGACATCATCGCCAACATCGCCGGCGCCATGTTCCCCGGCCTCATCGAGGACCTCACCGACCAGGACCTCGACCGGGGTATCGACCTCAACCTCAAAGGGGTGGTCTACGGCTGCCAGGCGGCCATCAGGGCCATGAAGGACGATGGCGGCGGGGTGATCCTGAACGTGTCATCGGGAGCCATCGACCTGGCCTACGAGGGCATCGGGGTCTACGCCTTCACCAAGGCAGCAGTGGCCATGCTGGGCCGCACCCTGGCGCTGGAGGTCGGCCGTTACGACATCCGGGTTTGTACTTTGGCCCCCGGCAGCACGCTCACCAACTTCACCACTTGGCGGCTCCACAACGAGGACGGCACGTTGAACCAAGAGGCTTACGATGAGTTCTTGGACTACGCCCGAGACCTGTCGCCAATCGGCGCCCTCGGCGAAGCCCTCGACCAGGCCTACCTGATGCTGTACCTGGCCTCAGACGCGGGCAAGTTCACCACCGGCAACGTCTTCCGCTCCAACGGCGGCCAGACCACGACCTTCTAACGAGGCGACCGGGGCAACCCCATCCCCGCAGTGGCGATGATGTCGCGCTGAACCTCGTTCACTCCGCCGCCAAAGGTACCTACCGGGGCTCCCCGATAGGCCCGCTCCAACTCACCCGCCAAGACCGCCTCCGACGTTCCCTTGACCAAGTATGACCGCTGCCCCAGCACCTCCATGAGGGACTGGAACGACTTCACCTTCAGCTCCGTGCCGAACACCTTCATGGCCGACGCATCGGCCGGCTTCAGCTCGGTGTCCTCCAGCGCGGCGGCCACCTTCCAGTTGTACATCTTCAGCGCCTCATTGCGGGCGTACACCTCGGCCAGGGCCAGACGCACCCACTCCTGGTCGATCACCCGGCGACCGTCGTCCAGGGTGGTGTGGCGTGCCCAGTCCACCACCCGGCGCAGCGGTCCGTCGATGTTGCCCGCTGGGGCCAGGCCCACCCGCTCGTGGTTTAACTGGGCGGTGATGAGCTTCCAGCCTCCATTGACTTCGCCGATTCGGGCCCAGTCGGGCACCCGGATGTCGTTGTAGTAGGTGGCGTTGGTGTGGCCCCCGCCCAACAGCCAGATTGGAGTGTGGCTGAAGCCGTCCAAGGTGGTGTCCACCGCGAAGATGGTGATGCCCTTGTGTTTGGGCACATCAGGATCGGTGCGGGTGGCCAGCCATATCCAGTCGGACTCGTGGCCGCCGGTAGTCCAAATCTTCTGGCCGTTGACGATCCACTCGTCGCCGTCGCGCACCGCCCTGGTCTTGAGCGAGGCCAGGTCGGTGCCCGCGGTGGGCTCGGAGTAGCCGATGGAAAAATGCAGCTCCCCGGCCAGGATCTTGGGCAGGAAGAACGCCTTCTGCTCCTCGGTCCCGTACACGTTCAGGGCAGGGCCCACCGTGTTGAGGGTTACGAATGGCAAAGGGACACCGGCCCGATTGGCCTCCTCGAAGAAGATGAGCTGCTCCAGCGGGGTGTAGCCCTGTCCGCCCCATTCCTTGGGCCATCCAACTCCCAGCCAGCCGTCCTTGCCCATTTGGCGGACGGTCTCCCGGTAAACCTCCCCCGCCCGTCTGCCTTCCATGGCATCTCGCCGCTCAGGGGTCATCAGGTTCTCGAAGTAATTCCGCAGAGTGGATTGCAGCTCGAGCTGATTATCGGTGAGGGCGAGGAACATCGACGGAAACCCTATTGCCCTGCCAGCCGCGAACCTCAGCTCAGAGTCGCCGTCAGCACTAGTAGGCGGGGCGGGTGCCGATGACTTTGGTTTCGGCTAGGCGAGCGATCTCGGCGGCGTCGAGGCCGAGCACGTCGCGCAAGATCTCCTCGTTGTGCTCGCCCAGAGTGGGGGCGGGGCGGCCCAGGCGGTGGTATTTGCCGTTGAACCGGCCGGGGAAGCTGGGATAAGGCACTCGGCCAACCACTACGTGATCCATCCACTGTTGGTGGCCCCGAGCGACGAGCTGGGGGTTGTCGACCGAATCCCGGCCGCTTATGACGGGGGCGGCGGGCACACCGGCGGACAGCAGTTCGTCCACGGCGGCATCCCGGTCCCGCTCGGCCACCCATGCGCTGATGGCGGCGTCGATCTCGTCGTGGCGGGCATGGCGTTCGTCCCGGCTGGCCCACACCACCCAATCCTCACGACCGAGAAGGCGGGCCAATGCGGGCCATTGGGCGTCGTCGTCCACCGAGATCACCACCCACCGGTCTTCGCCCGGCGCGGCGTAGATGCCCTGGGGGGCGGCGTAGGGCGAGCGATTGCCCTGTCGTTGGAGGAGCTGTCCGTAAGCGGACCACTCGATCACCTGCTCAGCCGCCGCATTCAGCCCGGCCTCGATCAATGGAACCTCTACCAATTGCGCCTCACCGGTCTGGGCCCGGTGCTCGAGGGCCAGCAGCGTGGCGAACACCGCGTGCATCCCGCCGAGTTGGTCGCACATCCCCCGGGGCACCAGCGGCCGGCCCTCGGGATCGCCGGTGAGGAAGGCCAAACCGCTGGCCTGCTCGATGGTCATGGCGAAACCGGTGCGGTCGCGCCACGGCCCATCGAGCCCGAAGGCCGGCATCCGCACCATGATGGCGTTGGGATTCAGCCGGTGGACCTCGTCCCAGTCCAACCCGAAGTTCTCCACCACCCGGGGGGAGTAGTTCTCGATCACGATGTCGGATATCTCGACAAGCCGCTTCACCTGAGCCAAACCGTCGTCGGTGGACAAGTCCAGCGTCACCGACCGCTTGCCGGTATTGGCCCCGTGGGTAACCGGGCTCCACTCCCACAGGTCGTCGCGTTGGAGCCCGCTGGCATAGCGCATCCCGTCGCACCGCTGGATGGACTCCACCTTTATGACGTCGGCGCCCAAGGCAGAGTAAAGACACGATGCCACCGGCCCGGCCCAGAAGGTGGCCAGGTCGCAAACCCGGATTCCGGCCAGCGGTAGCGAAGGCTCGGTACGGGCCGGACGCGGACCTGAGGCTCGACTCGAATCGACCGGCACCCCGGGGGGTTGATCGCCGGCTTCTCCCATAGCGGGAGCAGGCGGCACTGGGCGAGACGGCCGAGAACTGAGCTTGTAGGGCACTCGAGGTTGGGTGAACCCGCCGGGGTTCTGCACGTAGACGCCCCGCTCGGCAAAGTGGTCGATTTGGGCGACCCGGCTGCCGTCGCCGATGGGGGCCACCGGCACACGCAGCAAGGTGGCTTTCTCTACGATCTCGTCCACAGTGTGGGCTTTGGTGTAGCGGGCGATGCGCTCCCAGACGTCGTTGCGGTTGTCCATCCGGCCGTCTCCGCTGGCCAGCTTCGGATCGTCGGCCATTTCGGGGTCGTCGATGACCACGCAGAAGTCCTTGAACTGCTGGCCGGTGATGGTGCAGAAACCCACCCAGCCGTCTTTGGCCTGCTCTATCGAGGGGATCTCGATGGAGCGAGTGGCCCCAGTGCGGGATTCGGGTGCGTAGGTGGCGTAGAGGTGGGCATAGACAATGAAGCTGGTGGTCATGGCCTCGTAGGCCGAGACGTCGACATGCTCGCCCTGGGTGCCGTCCCGTCTGGCAGACATAAGAGCGGCAAGTCCGAGTGCGCCGGCGTTTGCCGCCGTCAGGAAATCCCCAAGCTTGCCCCCCACCCCGAGGGGCATTTCCCCGGGAATGCCCCGGCTGTGGGTGGAGCCCACCCAGGATTGGAGGGTGAACTCATTGGCCGGGCGATGGTCCCACGGTCCCCCGCGGCCCCACGGGGAGATCGACAGCAGCACTAAGGACGGGTTGCTTTCGACCAACTCGGCGTGGCCCAGCCCCATCGACTCGACGGTCCCGGCACCCAAGTCCTCTACTACCAGATCGGCGGTGGCAGCCAGTTCCAGGAACCGGTCCCGTCCCTCGGAATCGTCCAAATCGATCACGATGCTGCGCTTGCCCGCGTTGAGGAATTGGAAGAACGCGCCGTCGCCGGAATCGCCGCCCGCGGGCGAGCCCGATGCCGACCACGACCGCAACCGATCACCGCCCGGGGGCTCGATCATGATGACCTCAGCCCCGGCGTCGGCGAACAGCTTGGCGGTGTAGGCCCCGCCGATGGTGCGGGTGAGCTCCAGCACCCGCACCTGGTCGAGCACCTCCCCATCGGGGGTGCCCAGCAGGCCTCCTTCGGCCATCTCGGGCATGGGCAGAGTTACCCGATTACCACAGGGTTAATCGGGCTGCCGGTAGCCCCAGTCACATTCAGCGGAGATACGGTCATGAAACCCTCGTGGCACCCGTCGGCGGCCATCTCAGAGAAGTTCAAGAACTCCAGCATGTAGATGCCCGCACCCACCAGCAGGATCTTGTGGACGGTGAGGAAGTCGTTCTCGTCGAACGGGATGACCTCGATGGCCGCGTTGTCCGACCCCACGGCCACCACGTCGTGGGCCATCAGCCACTCGGCGCCGTCGTTGTTGATGCCGGGCTGGGCGAAGGGCTGCTCGGCGGCGGGGTCGGCTTCGATCGACCACCACATGTCGAGGTAGCCGGTGCGGATCAGCACGATGTCGCCGGCGCGCACCGGGGTGCCCTGGGCCTCGGCGCAGGCGGCCATGTCGGCCCCGCTGATCGGCGTGCCCGCTTCCAGCCACTTGTCGGCGCCCATGTGGGCAACCATGTCGAGCAACACGGCCCGCCCGGCGATGGCGCCCACCTTCTCGATGCCCAGCCGGGAGGCCCCGGTATGGGTCTTCATGGCCTCCTTGGAGAAGCCGTTGTAGTGCTTGTCTTGGCCGTACACATGGCACAGGGCGTCCATGTGGCTGGTGGTGTGGGAGGCGAACACCAGCACGTCCTCATGGGCCCCGGTGCCGTCGTGGCAGCCGTAGGCCGCATAGATGCCCTCGTCGGAGGCGTTCTGGAGGGTGAGCCGCATTGGCGTGCCCCGGTAGTCCATGATGGGAACGCCCTGCGACTGGATGGGAATGCCCAGCGGATACACCTTGCCGGTGGTGATCGACGCACTGGCCTGCTTCACCACTTCAGGCGTGAGCAGATTCAGCGCCCCCCGCTCATCCTCGTCGCCCCATCTTCCCCAGTTGTTCTCTCCCATAGCCGAGACTCTAGTAACAGGGATGCCAGCCGGTCACCCCAGCGTGGAGTCACCCGTCGGCAGATGGCGGCGGGTTCATGCCGAAGTCCTTCAGTCGCTGCTCAATGAGGGGCATCATGCCGGGGAAGCCGGGGATGCGGCGCAAGCGGCGATCGAGATACAGGCCCATACCCAGAATCGTGGCTATTGATGCCCCCCAGTTGACCCCCAAGCGGATAAGCACGAACTTGTTGACCGAGGCGTTCTGTAAAAGCCAGGTGTCGAATCCGGCACTGGCGAACACGATAAGGGCCACTGCGACAGAGACTCGCCGGGTGGCAGCTCGGTATTCGGGGTGGGACTTGGTGTCCCGGTTGATCGGCACGAGATAGGGCAGGGCGTATCCGGTGGCGTTGCGCCGCAGGCCCGCCGACACCAGCAGGGCCAGGGCGGCCAGCGCCTTGGCCGAGATTCCGATGCCGAAATACACGTCTTCGCTGTCGTAGATGATGCCGAAAGTGCCTCGGATCAGCAGGTAGACGACGATGATGGGCATAACCCGACCGAGGGGTAGCCCCCGGCGGTAGCGGCTGATCTGGGCCTTGACGGCCCACAGCGTCATGGCGGCAATGGCGGGGATCAAGCCGAAAGCGCTGTTGAGCACCAAGAACAGCACGATCGGCATGTACTGGTCGAACGCATCGGCCCGGGTGGGGACTGACGGCATCGGTGCCGGAGGGGATGATTCGTCGGCCATGGTTGGATTGCTTGGCGGCTCTAACGGGACAGGGCGAACCAGGATTTGGCAGCGTCGGCATCGCCGAAGGTCTCCACGCCCGGGCTTTCCAGCCCTATGCGCTCCCACGACAGCAACAGCAGGTCGGTGCCGCTGGCCCGCACCGCGGCGTCGCCCTTGGCGTGCTCGCGAATCATCTTGATGCGGCCGCCGTCGTTCACCAGCAGCCACTCCCCTTCTCCATCGGTGCGATGCAGGTGCAGGCTGGCGTCGGGCAGGGTCATGTCCCAGTTTGCCACCGCGAACGGCAGCACCACCTCGAACAGCTCGCTCACCCCGTCGGCGGCCAGGTCGGAATCGATGGGGCTGGGCTGGCCGAAGGCAGCTTCGGCGTCCCAGCGGTGTACGGCGGTCTCATGGGCCATACGCCGGAAGTAGAACGCCATGGTGTTCTGGCCGGCCCAGCTCCACACCGCCTCGTCGGGGTCGGCCCCATCCAGGGCCTCTTGCACAAAGCGGTGACCCTCCTCGAACCACTCCACAATGGCATCGCCCTCGGGGGGACGGGGGATCTCATCGGCGGGGATCATCTCGGTGGCTCGCTCGGCCACGTGGCGGCCCACCGAGCGGTACACCCGGCCCACGTGGGCCAGCAGCTTGTGCATAGTCCAACCGGGGCACGAGGGCACCGCGGCGCCGCTGTCTCGCCGTCCGGCCGCGGCGATGGCCTCGCCGTCGGATCTCAGGGCTTGCTGATAGACGGCTCGGTCGATGCTCATGGCGCGACGGTACCAATCGCAGACCGCCGAACTGCTACTAGCTAGACGCAGTTTGCTAGAACCGGGACATGATCGAAGCCAATTGGGACCTAGACGCGCTCCGAGCCTTTCTCCACATCTTGGGCGCATCGGTGTGGGTGGGGGGCCAAGTAGTGGTAGCGGCCCTAGTGCCAGCTCTGCGCAAGGTGGGGCCAGAGGCCACTCAGGCCGCAGCCCAGCAGTTCGGAAGGGTGGCGTGGCCGTTCTTCGCCCTGTCGGTGATCACCGGGCTTTGGAACATCTTCGAGGTGGAATTCGCCGATGCAGCCACGAGCTATCACGTGACCTTCGGCATCAAGTTCGTGCTGGTGATCGCCACCGGGCTGGCTGCCTGGCTCCACACCAAGGCCACCGAGCGCCGTCACATCGCCATGCTGGGCTCGGTGGCAGGCGTGACCGCGATCGCCGCACTGTTGTTGGGGGTGACCCTGTAGGCAGGCCTTCGGTCAAAACTCGCTGCCGCCGAAGATCTCGGGAAGGGTGAAGTCGAAGCCCACCTCGAAGGCCGCCCGCGCCCCGAAGAGGGAGTCCATCGCCGCACTGGTCATCTCAAAGGCGGCCAGAGCCTCGAACAAGGGCTCCGAACCCACCGCTGCTCGGGCCTCGATCAGCGCATCGGCGGCCACTGCCCGGTTCTCAACCAGCAGCGAATCCACGGCATCGCAGGCTGCTTGGGCCCTGCGCCTGAACTCCCTGGCCTCGATTACCACGTCTCGGGCAGCGTCGTAGACGTCGGTCGGCGTCTCGGAGTCGCCGAACGAGTAGGCCAAGGCCGAGGCGGCGTGTACGTCGTCGACACCGCCCCGGTCGCCGGCCGCGGCCTGTATCTCGAACACCGTGGCCGTAGCGGCGGCCAAGTTGGTCCGGGCCTCGGCCAGCGCGCCCCACAGCTCGTTGGCCACCTCGGCGTTGTATGCCGTCCTGGTCACTGCCAGGGTGGTCAGAGCCGAGCGGAACGCCCCGACCGACGCCGAGCTGATATCAGCGGCCAGCGCAGATTTGATGTCGGCGGCCAGCGCGGTTCGAGAGGCCGCCTCCGTGTCTTCGAGATAGGCGGCCCGGGCGTTGGCCAACATGACGAGCGTCTCGTCCACCTCCCGATAGGCCCGGCGGGCATCGGCCAGAACCGAGAGGGTCTTCGCCATCTTCACATAGCCGGCTTCGTCGGATTCCAGGTCGGTATCCCTCTCCCGCTCTTGCACCAGCGCCACCAGGGCATCGGCCAGGTGCCCGGAAAATGCACCCGGCTCTGCGGACTCGTCGGCCGCGTCGGCGCCCTCGGCAGCCTCATCCCCCGGACCGGTCGAGGCATTGCCGGGCGTCCCGGCCGCCGCGAAAGCCTCGGTCACCTCGGCCAGCGTGCGGCGGGCGGCATCGGCGTAGGCGGCAACCGCCCCTTTGGCCCGCAAAGCCTCGGCCATGGCCAGCACCGAGGACTTGTCGGCGTCATGGGAAGAGGCGTCGGCCTCGTCGTTCCAGTCGCCTATGTCGGCGAAGAACCCGGCCCGCTGTGCGGCATCGGCCGCCTCTCCGATCTGAGCGCACGCACTGCGCAGCGACTCGACCGCATTGGCGTAGTAGCGGGAGTCGGAGACGACGCCCCCGGCAGAGAACTCCAGATCTATGGCCGACTCAGCCATGGCCCAAAGGGTAGTTTGAGATCATGTCAGAAGCCTTGACCCCCGAGGAGATCGCCCGGAAGATCAAGCGGGCCGGCATCGGCAAAGCCAAGTTCGACTTCACCCAGACCTCAATCCTCGGCATCATGGCCGGGGCTTTCATTGCTTTGGGCGGCGTGTTCGCCCTCACCATCGCGGTCAGCCCAGAGCTGGGAACCGGACCGGCCCGACTGCTCATCGGGGTGGGCTTCTCGCTGGGGCTGTTCTTGGTGGTGGTCACCGGGTCGGAGCTGTTCACCGGCAACAACCTGATGGTGGCCAGCTTCTTCAGTCGCCGCATCAGCGGGCGCGAGCTCTCGCGCAACTGGGCGCTGGCCTTCGCGGCCAACCTCATCGGCGCCCTGGTGATCGTGTTTCTGCTGTATTTCAGCCGTTGGTGGGCCCAGGCCGACTACTCGTTCTCGGCGCGAACCATCCAGATCGCCAACGACAAGGTCAACCTGTCGTTCGGCACCGCGTTCGTGCGGGGGCTGCTGGCCAACATGCTGGTGTGTCTGGCGGTGTGGATGGCGGTGGCCGGCCGCTCGCTGGTGGACAAGATGATCGGGATCCTCCTGCCCATAACCGCCTTCGTGGCGGCCGGCTTCGAGCACAGCATCGCCAACATGTTCTTCCTGCCGCTGGGCTGGCTGGTTTCCACCGACGCAGAAGCCCTAGCCGCCGACGGCCTCACCACCGACCAGATCGACCGCCTCAACTTCGGCTGGGTGGCCCACAACCTGGTGGCCGTCACCCTAGGCAACATCATCGGCGGCGCCCTAGTAGGCCTAACCAACTGGACCGTCTACCTAAGACGGCAGTAGCAGAGACGCCGGTTTCTGCGTGCCATATTCGTCATCTACAAGTCGGAACCTGTAGAAAATGGTTGAAGCAACAGGTTATGGCCTGTAGCGTGATCGGTGTGAAGAACTCCGACCTGGCCCGCAGCCGGCTTGACGACCGCCTGAAGGATTTTCCTTCGCCAGGCGAGTCTCTCCGTCCCCTTAAGGGGTGGATCCGAGCTATCCGCGACGCTCTGGGCATGAGCTCCAGCGAGTTGGCCTCTCGAATGGGAGTACGCCAGCAAACCATCAGCGGCATTGAGCGCAGCGAACTGCACCACACCATCCAACTCAAGACACTTGAACGAGCTGCCAATGCCATGGATTGCCGACTGGTATACGCCCTCGTCCCCAACACCACCCTCAAAGAGACCGTCGAAGCCCAAGCGACGCAAAAGGCGGCACAGCATTTTGAGGCAATCGTCCACCACGGTCGACTCGAAGACCAGTCCGTCAGCGACAAAGACCTAGCTGACCAAGTCGATGAGCTTGCTGCTCTCCTCGCCGGGCGTCGCGGTTTGTGGACCGAACCGGTTACTTCTCCATGACCCGCACCGATTCGCAAAGCTCGACACCCCAAGGGGCAATGCCGGCACCTTCTTCTGCGCCTTCGACCAGATAGCATCGAATAGGTCTCTGGGGAGGAGGTGAAAATGGACCAGCCAGCCAAAAATCAGCCAATGGGCTTTCTGATGGGCAAGAGATTCAAAGGCCTAGGCGCCACTAGATCGGCTAAGGCGGTCTGGTCCGAAACTCCTTTCCCAGTAGGCACGCGCGAATGGCAATCGACTTATGCCGACAGGTTAGAGCGGATCATCTCGTGCTATCGGAGCCCCGAAGAGCAGATTCACGGTGCTCGCCTCAGGACAGAGACGAACCGAATCGTTGAGCGCATCAAGAATGAAGTGGCGTTGAGAGGTGTCGACTGGCACAGAATTGCCCCGCCTCATCCGGTCGGAGTGGACAGCGGCGGAATTGTGCTTGCTTGGGATGAACCGACGTGGGGGGCTGAGATCGAGATCGAAGTGTCCTATGGGGGTGAATCTGCCGAGGTGTTCTACTGGGCCGACCTCAAGGCTGACTCCGAAGAAGTAGACACCGAGGCACCCTCGGGCAATGAGCCCCTGGAGCAACTTCAAGACTTCTATTTCCAACGGCTCATCCAGTTGTTGTGCGGCGAACCGGTCGCCTGATCCCTCAAGCCGTAAACCCCAGTGGACGAAGTTGCCAAGGACCATATTGCCGACAGCCGAGTGGTATACAGAAGGGGTTGGTTAGACCCAGAAGACCTCAAAGGGATCGCGGGGCAGGACCTTCGACCTAACCCAGCAGAGTTCATCCTTGATGACGAGCCTGGAGAAAGCGATAAGCGGCGGAAGAAGGACAGGTTCTCCGCCTACATCGACGATGAAGGGGTGACGCCACGCGAAGTAGCAATAGCCCCTCCCCCTCCAGGTCAAATCCGCAGACCTCGCAATGATGCCATCGTGTGGGAGATACCTGTCAGCCTGATCCGGCAACACGGCATGGAAGTCGTCCGCTCCCCGCAGCCGCACCCACCAATGTTGGGCGCCTCCCATGTGGACATCATTTGCTCCCCAGACTTCACCCTTACCCAGAGAAAACACCAGCGAAACGAACTGCTGGAGCACGTTGGGTTAGCCGAAGGTGAGTATCAGCATCTCCTCAATATGGGCATCGAAGACAGCTAGCAAGACGGAGACGCAAGAACGTACTCCGACTTTGGACAGCGACTCCAGAAGTGAGGGGCTATCTCCGAGACGAACTGGTCAAATTCGTCGTCTCGGCGAGAGAGGCACTCATAGGTCCAGTCGGGAATAATGACCTCTTGGGCGCCGGCATCCTGGAGCTGGCCGATTTGATCAGTCACCGCTTCTATTGAGCCCATCAGGATCGGGCGTCT
>JAJEDQ010000138.1 GCA_022821445.1 Acidimicrobiia bacterium
GTGGAAATCGGCGTCCTCGGCCTCGATTCGGTCCCCTGGCGATGGTCGGCGAGACCGGGCCACGTCCTCGGAAACTTCCAAAAGCACGTTCAGGTCGCTCTGGAGACCGCCGGTGGCAAAGAGCGACAGGGCCAAAACGTCGTCGACCCCCAAGCGGCGCCCGAAGCCCTGATAGGCCAGGGACGACCCGATGAACCGGTCGGTCACCACGTGGGTGCCAGCCTCTAGCGCGGGGCGGATCACCTCGGCTACGTGCTGGGCTCGGTCGGCGGCCATCAGCAGGGCCTCGGTGTGGGGCGACAGCGCCAGATCGGGCGAGTCCAACACCAGCGAGCGAATCCGGGCCCCTGATTCGGTGGCGCCGGGCTCGAAGGTCAGCAATGCCCCCAATCGCTCGGCCAGCAGCCGAGCCTGGGTGCTCTTGCCGACCGCTTCGCCGCCCTCGAAGGCAATCAGGCGGCCGGTCATGGACTGGTCGCCCCGCTGCCGGCTCTGCTCCTAGAGGCCAGGGTCAAGAACCCGGCGGCCACCATTATGAGGGCGGCCAGCCACAGCGTCAGGCGCACGCCGGGGATGATCACGTCGAAACCGAGGATGTTCACATCCTTGTCGAAGAACTTGTCCGACAGCCCGTTCAGGAACAGGGCCAGCGCGGGGCCGAGCAGCAGGGCGAGCATCACCGACGAGCGCACCAGCGTGAACAGCCCGGCAAAGACCCGAGCTCGCAGCTCCTCGGTGGCGTTCTCCTGGAGCAGGGTGATCCCCAAGACGTAGACCGTTCCAGCGCACACCCCGAGCCCGCCGACGAGCAGGGCTGATCCGAGCAGCGTCCACATCGACGTGGCAACAAAGAGGCAGATGCCGGCCCCGAATACCGCGGCTACGAAGACCCGCTCTTTGTGCAACTGGCTCTGTTTCGCGGCCAATCCGGCAATTCCCAGAGCCACGCCGATTCCCAGAGCCACCATGAAGGTGAGGAACCCATCACCACCATCCACGTTGAGCACATCTTCAGCGAACACTGGACCCAAGGGAATGATCATTCCCCCGCCGATCAAACCCACCGCGAGGGCGACGTTCACCGTCCGAACGGTGGGGTTCACGAAGATGAAGCTCCAGCCCTCCCGCAGGTCTTGAAAGACCTGTTCGGGAGCCCACAACCGGGTTGAGTCGTCGGGCTGAGCACCGGTTGACTGAGGGCCTCGAGGCAGGGCGAGTCGAGAGATAATCGCCGCGGCCACCGCGAAACTCGCGGCGTCGAGGTAGAACGCAATCGACTCTGTGTCGATGCGCAAGAAATCGACCGCGCCGATGTCATCGATGACGTTGGCCAAATCAGCGAGGCCGATGAAGATGCCCGCGGCAATCGGGAACGTGCCATAGGCGGCAACCAGGGAGAGGGAGTTGACTGCGGTCAGCTTCTCTCGGGGCACCAGATTGGGTACCGAGGCCTCTTTGGCCGGGGCCCACAGCAGGGCGAATCCCTCCAGGATCAGCGAGGCCAGCACGAGCTGCCAGACGAAGTCCACAAACGGCAGCCAGAGCAAAGTGGCGGCCCGGCCCAGATCACACACCACCATCGTCCGTTTGCGGTCCCATCGGTCTACCAGCACTCCGGCGGCCGAGCCGAAGATGAGACCGGGCAGGAAGCGGGCGATCATCACATAGGCCACCGAGGCCTCCGGGGTGCCGCCGCCGACGCGGTTGGCGGTGATGAGGATGGCGAACAGGGCCAGCCAGTCGCCGCCGGAGGAGAAGATCTGGGCAATCCACAGCCTGAAGTACTGGGCGCTGCCGAAAATCCGGTCAACTCGAGCAGACGCAACCGCAGAGGACTCGTCAAAAGCCATGCCGGGCCGCCTCCACCCGCTCAGGGTAGCTACTGGCTTACGATTCCGACCCAGGCGACGGCTTTTTCTTGGCCGCCCCTGATTTTGCCGCGGGCTTCTTCTTGGCCGTCCCCGACTTGGCCGCTGGCTTCTTCTTGGCCGCCCCTGATTTTGCCGCGGGCTTCTTCTTGGCCGTGGACTTGCGGCGAGCCGCGGGTTTGCCGCCACCGGCAGCCACTTTGTCCCGCCGGATCTGGAGCAGCTCCGCGGCCCGCTCCACGGTGAGGGCTTCCACCGAGTCGCCCTTGCCCAACGAGGCGTTCACTTCGCCATCGGTCACATAGGGGCCATAGCGGCCGTCCTTGACCACCATCGGCTTGTCGGTGGCCGGATCGGAGCCCAGGTCGCGAAGGGGCGGCTTGGCCGTCTGGCCTCGTCGCCGACGGGGCTGGGCCAACAGCTCCAGGCACTGCTCCAGAGTGATGGTGAACAGCTGATCTTCGGATTCGAGGCTCCGATTCTCCTTGCCCTTGCTGAGGTACGGCCCGTAGCGCCCGTTCTGAACCACAACCTCGGTGTCGTCGGCGGGATCGACACCCACCACCCGAGGCAGCGATAGCACCTTGAGGGCCTCTTCCAGGGTGACCGTGTCGGGCTGCATGTCGGCCAGCAGCGATGCCCGCTTGGGCTTCTCCCCGCCGTTGGCAGGATCCTCGCCAACTTGGACATAGGGGCCGAACCGGCCGGTTCGCACAACCACCGGCAGGCCGGTTTCGGGATCGTCGCCCAGGGTGCGATCGCCGGACGGCGCAGCGATGAAATCCAGCGCCCGACCCAAGGTCAGCTCGTCGGGGGGCAGGTCGTCGGGAAGGCTGGCCCTATCGTCGCCGCGCTGCACATAGGGCCCATAGCGCCCGACCCTGACCACCACCGGCTCGCCGCTTTCGTCGGCGCCGATGGGGATGGAGTTCACCGCCCGGGCGTCGATGTCGCCCAAGCGATCAGACACCGCGGCGCGAAGCCCGTATTTGGCCACGCCGTGGGCAGACTTGTCGTCAAGCTCGCCATCGGCAGGCCCGAAATAGAACCTGCTCAACCAGGGAATGGACTCACGGTCGCCCGAGGCGATGCCGTCGAGATCATCCTCCATGCGAGCGGTGAAGGCGTAGTCCACCAGGTTGGGAAAATGCTGCTCCAAAAGGCTGACCACCGAAAATGCCGTGAACGACGGCACCAGCGCCGAGCCCTTCTTCCACACATAGCCCCGGTCGACGATGGTGTTCATGATGCTGGCGTAGGTGGACGGCCGGCCGACCCCCAGCTCCTCCAGTCGGCGCACCAGTGATGCCTCGGTATAGCGAGCCGGGGGCTGGGTGGCGTGGCCGGCAGGCGCCAGTTCCTCGATGGCCAGCGGATCACCGGCCGCCAGCGACGGCATCCGCCGCTCCGCCTCCTCCTGGTCGGCCTCGTCGTCGGTGCTCTCGGTGTACACCCGGCGGAAACCCTCGTGGGTGATCACCGTCCCGGCCGCCGAGAAGGCGGCGTCGCGCCCGTCGCCGGCGGCGCCACCGAGGTCGACGTGGACAGTCTCGCCCACCGTGTCGGTCATCTGGGAAGCCACCGTGCGCTGCCAGATCAGCTCGTAGACCTGGGCCTCCAACTTGGGCACCTCGGCCCCTACTTCCTCAGGAGAGCGGAACTGATCGCCGGAAGGGCGAATGGCCTCGTGGGCCTCCTGGGCGTTCTTGACCTTCTTGGCATAGCGGCGGGGCTCGTCGGGCAAAAAGGAAGCGCCGTAGCGATCCGCGACCACGGCTCGCGCCGCCCGCAAGGCAGTGTCCGACAGGGTGGTGCTGTCGGTGCGCATATAGGTGATGTAGCCCTTCTCGTACAGCGACTGGGCCGCCCTCATGGCCATGGCCGCCGACAGGCGCAGCTTGCGTCCGGCCTCCTGCTGGAAGGTGGATGTCATGAACGGCGCCGCGGGCCGGCGACGGTAGGGCTTGACCTCCACGACTCGCACGCTGATCTCGGCGTCGGCCAGCCCCCGGGCCAATCCGTGAGCCGCCTCCTCGTCGAGATGGACGGTGTTGGAACTGCGAAGTTGGCCGTCGCTGGCAAAGTCCTTGCCAGTGGCAACTTTGGCCCCGTCCACCGCGGTGAGCGTGGCACTGAACGTTGGGGGATCACCGGGATCCATTTCGCCCAGCACCCGGAATTCCGCGCCAAGGCTCCAGTAGTCGGCCGCGGTGAAGGCCATGCGCTCCCGCTCCCGCTCAACCACGATGCGGGTGGCCACGCTCTGCACCCGGCCGGCCGAAAGGCGGGGCAGCACCTTCTTCCACAGCACAGGCGACACTTCGTAGCCGTACAGCCGGTCTAACAGCCGGCGGGCCTCTTGGGCATCCACCAGGCGGCGGTCCAGATCCCGGGGGGATTCGATGGCCTCCCGTATGGCCGACGGGGTTATCTCGTGGAACACCATCCGCTTCACGTTGACGTCGGCCTTGGGGGACAGCACTTCGAGCAGGTGCCAGGCGATTGCCTCTCCCTCGCGGTCTTCTTCGGTGGCGAGGTACAGCTCGTCGGCCTCCTTGAGCAGCTGCTTCAGCTTGCGGATCTGAGACTTCTTGTCGGAAGGCACCACATACAGCGGCTTGAAGTCGTTGTCGACGTCGATTCCCAAGCGGGACCACGACTCATTCCGATAAGCCGCCGGCACTTCACCGGCGTTGCTGGGCAGATCTCGGATGTGACCGATTGACGACTCCACCACGTAGCCGCTTCCCAAATAGCCCGCGATGGTCTTGGCCTTGGCCGGAGACTCGACGATCACGAGGGCGTTGGACACGGGGAGAAAGTAGGGGTTGGGAGGGAGTGGTTGTCAAACAGACCCTAAACCCAATCGGGCACAGTTCTGGGGATCAGGTCTTGTCTGAGTACTTCGGGCGGGGCTCGGTACGGGACAGAATCGCCAGGCCGACAACGGCAGCGATCAGCGATCCCACCAGAATGCCGATCCTGGACTCATCGGCGACGGCGGGGTCATCGAAGGCCAATCGGGAGATGAAGAGCGACACGGTGAAGCCGATGCCGGCCACCATGGCCAGCCCCACCATGTGGCTACCAGCCAGCGACTTGGGAATGGTGACCCAACCCAACCGGTGGGCGATCCATGAGAACAACGAGATGCCCGCGGTCTTGCCCACCACCAGCCCGATCACCACTCCCAGCGTCACCGGCGAGGTAACCGCATCGGAGAGCACTTCTCCAGAAAGCTCAACCCCAGCGGCGGACAGGGCGAAGAGGGGGATGATGATGTAGCCGGCGATGGGATGGAGCAGTTCTTCGATCCGCTGGCTGACCGGCTGCGACTCCCGAATGTGGAATCCCACTCGGCGCACGTCGTCGAGGTGGACCACATCTTGCATCTGGAGCCAGTTGGCCCAGCGGCGAGCCTCGTCCTCAGACTGGAGGGGCTTGGCCGGAGTGACCAGACCGAGGATCACCCCGGCAATGGTGGCGTGGACACCGGATTCCAACACGGCCAGCCAAAAGGCCACCCCGATGACGATGTACACCGGCAGATACCAAACATGGAGTCGGCGAAGGACGAGAATGCCCGCCAGCAATATGGCGGCGGTGAGTAGCCAGTTGCTCGAGAGATCACTGGTGTAGAAGATGGCGATCACCAGAATCGCGCCGATGTCGTCCACAATGGCCAGCGTCAGCAGGAACACCTTCATCTGTCGAGAAATGCGATTGCCGAGCAGAGATAGGACGCCTATGGCAAAGGCGATGTCGGTGGCCATGGGGATTCCCCAGCCGTCTTGACCCGGTCCTCCGGCATTGAAGGCGAAGTAGACGAGGGCAGGCACCACCATGCCGCCGAGCGCAGCCACCGCGGGCAGCGCGGCGAAGCGGGGATCCCGGAGCTGGCCGGTTACCATCTCCCGTTTGATCTCCAGCCCGATCACGAAGAAGAACACGGCCATGAGGCCGTCTTGAACGATGTGCTCGAGGTTCTGCGCAAAGTGGTAGTCGCCTACCGAGAACGTCACGTAGGTGTGCCAGAAGTCGTAGTAGGAGTCCTGCCATGGTGAGTTGACCCAGACGAGGGCGACCACGGTGGCGATGAGCATGAGAACGCCGCCAGCGGCTTCGATGGCAGCGAAATGGAGAATGGGACGGCCGATGAATCGAGCCAGTCGACTTTGGCCACCCAGGAAGGTCAGATCGCTGAGAGGGTTTTTTTCAGCCATCGGAGTTGTTGGAGGATAGATGGATGGCCAGCGAAACCTCTGTTCCGTCGGGCCCGCTGTGAATCTCGACATCGTCGGAGAGCACCCGCATGAGATAGATGCCCAAACCCCGCTCGAAATTCAAGCGGCTGGGATCGTCGGGCTCGGGGAGAACCTGAATCTGATCGGGGTAGAAGCCAAAGCCCTGATCAGTGATATGGAACTCAAGCCGGTCGTCGGTGAGAGTGCAGCGGACGTGAATGGAATCGTCACGACAGGCTCGGGCATGGGCTTCAATGGCGTTGGTGGTGGCCTCGGAGACAGCCACCTTGAAGTCCTCGATGCGCTCCCGACTTAGGGTTGAGTCCATCTCGGCCGCCTCCACCACCAACGATCGAACCAGCGAAAGGTATTCGGGGCGAGCCGGAATGTCGAAGTCGAAGCGGGCCGGATCGGATGTCATGAGCTGGAGTCCTCAATTGCCGCCGAGACCGAGTCGAACACATCCAGGACGCGATCGAGTCGAGTGAGCTCGATCAGGTCGGCGAGCCGGGAGCCCGCCATCACCAGCCGGATGTCTCCCCCGGCACTTCGCACTCGCTTGGCCCCGCCCATGAGCACGCCCAGCCCGGTGGAATCGATGAAGTCCACCCCGGAGAGATCGATCACCACGTTCTGCGCCCCGGCGCCGATCACCGCCAACAGCCGTCGGCGGAAGCGAGGCGCAGTGGCCATGTCGATCTCGCCGGTGACCGTCAGAACTTCCCATCGCCCGTGTGAGGCAACGGTGACACCAAATTCCACTAAATATCAGACTAGTTGGATGCAGATGCCGTTTCTGTCAGCGGCATTTATTCCACCCGGACGGTTAACGCCTCTTGGATGGCCACGGCGGGAAACAGACGGCCCACGATGGGCACGGCGGGTTCGGGGCGATAGCGCACCGTCACCCGAAGCAGGCCACCAGTTGTGCGACTCCCAGCGGTTTCCACCTGCAACCGGCTCGCATCCAGCCCGGTGGCGGCAACCGCCCCCGCTCGGGCCGCTTCGGTGGTGGGATCAACCGCGGCGGCTCGGGCCGCTTCCCGGGCCGCGTGGACCACCAGTACATGGTCGCGCACCAGCAAACCGACCTGTACCAACACCAATGCCACCGCCATGATCAGGGGCAGCACCAGCGCGGTCTCCACCGCGGCCTGACCTCGGTCGCGACGCGGCAAACCCGCATCCAACCGGGCGTTTGCCGCCACCGATCAGCTGACGAGGCCGGTGATGTGTCGGAATACGGCGTCGAGAAGGTTGCCGATGCGGTTGGTCTTGGTGACCCAGGACACGAGGAGCATGGCCACCGCGGCAGCCCCCAAGAGTATGAGGGCATACTCGGCCGTAGCCTGACCACGATCGGACCGCAGCCGGGCCAGCCACGAATGCAGGGCGAGCAACCATCGAAGCAAAGTCATTCGGTGTACCTGTTCGGGAAGGACGCGGCGGGGGAAGTGGGGGCACTGGTCATCGACGCAGCGCGGTCAGGGTCTCGGCCAGCACTGGGGCCAAGGTGAGGAGGATGAACGCGGGCAGAATGCAAGACACCAAAGGCAGCAGCAGCCGCAGGGGCAATCGACGAGCTTGCTCTTCAGCCCGGCGGCGGCGCAGGAGGCGGCTGTCGGCGGCCAGTTGCTCTAGGGCGGGCTCCAACTCGGTGCCGTAGCGATCGCCGTCGATCAGCACCCTGGCCAATGGGCGCACCGGCTCGCCCACGCGGTCGGGAAGAGGCTCCAGGGCATCGGCCAGACGCATCCCGCTGTGGGCCCGCTGAACGGCCTCGGCCAGTCCGAGTCCCACTGGACCGCGGAGACGCTCCCCCACCGCGGCCACCGCAAGATGGACATTGAGCCCCGAGGAGGCGGCCAGACGGAGCAGGTCGATGGCTTCGGGAAGCTCTTCGATGATCTCAGACTGCTTCCGGCGATGCTGTTGGGCCCGTCGGCGGTGGGGAGTGATCCATACCAGCAATCCCATACCTACCCCCAGCACCGGATGGACGGCCATTGCGATCACGGCGGCCAGTGCGAACCCGACTGCCGGAGCGGCGAGCAACGAGTGGGCGCGCGGTCGGATCGGAGAGGGAGACCGGACTTGTCGAGGCCGCCGGTGCCAACCCCACAGCACCACCACGGCCGACCACAACAACCCCAGAGCGACCGGCAGTGCCACTTCGCTCGCGAACCCCAGAGCGACCGGCAGCGCCACTTCGCTCGCGAACCCCAGAACAGTCGGCAGCGCCACTTCGCTCGCGAACCCCAGAACAGTCGGCAGCGCCACTTCGCTCGCGAACCCCAGAACAGTCGGCAGCGCCACTTCAGTCCCGGGCGTTGACAATCCGGCGCATCCACAGCGCGCCGATTGCATCGAGGCCCAAACCGAGGGCGAGGATTGCCAAGCCGAGGCGGGTGGTGAACAAGAAGCCGGCCGTATGGTCGCCCACGCCGGCCGACAAGAGCATGAACCCGAGGGGCAGAGCGGCGATCATCATGGCCGACACCCGGGCCTGCGACGTGAGCGAGCGCACCTCCAACTCAAGCGCCGCCCGATCCCGCAGAGTGGCCGCCACTCCGTCGATGGCCCGAGCCCGGGCCCCGCCCGCGGTGGCGGCGAACGCCATTGCCGCCGCGGCCAGGCCCGCACCGCTGTCGGGACGCCGACTGGCCCAGCGGTCGAACACGTCGGCGCTGCGAAGCCCTCGGCGAAGCTCATCGACCAGCGGCACCACCTCTTGGTGCAGCGGAGGCGGAGTGCTGGTGGCGGCCTCCACCGCGGCGGGACCGAGCTGCAAACCGGTCCGCAGCCCCCGGGCGACAGCCTCCAAGAAGCCGGGAAGCTGCGCCTCGATCACCCGGTCGCGACGATGGCGATTAGCCCTTAGCGCCGCCAATGCCACGGCGATGCCCACAGCAGCGCCAATGCATGCGCCGGCAACACCCGCCTGGACCGCGCCAAAGCCGGCACCCACGAGCGCGATTGCTCCCAGTCCCCTCCAGATTTGGGCCGAGGTCAGGCTCAAACCAGCCTGGACCGCCATGGCTTGCACCCGCTCGACCACCGTGGCCAGACCTGCTCGAACCCCGGTCATTGGTCAAGCCACTGGGGATCGGGATCGGCAGCGTCAGGCACTCGGGCCCTGACCGCGGGCAGGCTGCACAATTGGAACTCGTCGGCGATCGGGAACAACCGGGGCCGGCTGCCGTCGCCAGAGCGGTCGATTTCGGCCAGCGAAGTGATGCGGCGCTGGCCTTGAGGGCGACGGGCGACATGGACCACCAGATCCACCGCCGCGGTGATCTGCTCTCGCACCGCGGCCAGGGGCACGGCACCGCCATCGAGGAGCACCATGGTCTCCAGCCGGCTGACGGCGTCGGCCGGGCTGTTGGCATGGCAGGTGGAAAGCGACCCCTCGTGGCCGGTGTTCATGGCTTGGAGCATGTCGAGGGTCTCCGCTCCCCGGACTTCTCCCACGATGATGCGATCAGGCCTCATTCGCAGGGCGTTGCGCACCAGTTGGCGGATGGTGACCGGCGCCACTCCGTCGGCATCCACCGGCCGAGCCTCAAGGCGCACGACGTGGTCGCTGCCCAGAGCCAGTTCGGCGGCGTCTTCTACCGTGACCACCCGTTCGCCCGGGGGGATGGATGCGGCCAGCGCATTCAGCAGGGTGGTTTTGCCCGCCCCCGCGCCACCCGAAACCACCAGGTTGCAGCGAGCGCCCACCGCCCAACGCAGCGCCGCCACTACTCCTGGAGGGGCGAATTCCTCCAAGGGCACTGGGCGGACCGAGAAGCGGCGAATGGTCACATAGGGGCCGTCCACCGCCACCGGCGGCACCACGGCGTTGAGGCGAGAGCCGTCGGGTAGTCGAGCGTCCACCATCGGTGAGCTGCGGTCGATGCGACGGCCCAACGGTGCCACCGTCTGCTCGATGAGCAGCTCGATGGTCTCGGTGTCCAAGATCGTGTTGGTGGTCTCCAAGCGGCCGCGACGCTCGATCCACACCGGACCGGGGCCGTTCACCATGATCTCCGACACCGACGGATCTCGCAGGAACGGCTCAATGGCCTCCTTGCCGCCCCCACTGCGACTCCAGACCACCGTTCAGACCTCCTCGGTGAGACGGCCGAGCACCTTGATCGCACCCTTGGGCACCCGTGTCCTCAACATCCCGGCATCCACCGCTCGAGCGATGTCGGGGTCGACGGCCACGGTGGCGAGCACCGGCGCGCCGATGGCCCGCTCGCAATCGGATCGGGTGAGGGCCCGACCAGCCTCGGCCACCAGCACCACACCGCTGGGCCGGACCGAGAGCGACACCGTGCGGCGCAGAGCCAGATAACACGCCCGGGTAACCAGCACCGACCGATCGGCCTCGGCGGCCAACCGCCAGCGAAGCTCGTGGTCTGAACCAAGGTCAGACGCCTCCCCTTTGGCCGTCAACACCCCCGCATCCACCACCACGACGGCACCGGAGGCCAGCCAATCCACGAGCTCGTCGACCCTTCGAGCGCTCAGCGGCCCCTGGCCCCGGGGAAGCAGCGACAGGTTGGGGGTCAGCTCCTCGAGCACCCGCTCCAGCGAACAGGGGACGAGGTCGCTGCCCAGCCACTGAGCCAGACCCGACACGGGCTCGGCGCTGCCGAACACCGCGGGCAGATCACCGCACAGGTCGACGAGCAGAACGGGCCGGTCGCGATCTTGGGCGGCATGTAAGCTGACAAGAGCCGCGATCACCGTTGTGCCCGAACCCCCCTTGGTTGACCAACAGGTCACCAGCATGAAAACCTCCGCGAGTTGATCGCTTCGGCGAACAGAGGGGAACTCAGAACACTCTATGCTGAAAATGACTGATAATCAACAGAGATTCTCTTCTGGGCTCGACATTGGCCGTCTGCTGCGGCCTTTCGCCGGGCTGGCAGTGCCTGCGGGGGCGGTGATCGCCGCTCTGGCGGTGGGGGCCATCCTGTTGGGGGTGTTCGGGGCCAACCCGCTCACCGGTTATCGGGAGCTGTTCACCGGGGCATTCGGAGGCCCAGACGAACTGGCCGCTACCGCCTTGAAATCCATTCCCCTCATGCTGGTGGGCGTTGGCATCTGCATCGCCTTTCGCACCGGCGTCATCAACATCGGTGGCGAGGGGCAGATCATCATGGGGGCCATCCTGGCCACGCTGGTGGCGTTGGCCCTGCCCGATGTCCCCCGCCCGATCCTGGTGCCGCTGGTGATGATCGCCGGAGGCATCGGCGGGGGGATCTGGGGGGCGATCCCCGGCGCACTGAAGGCCTACAGCGGGGTCAACGAGATCCTCAGCACCATCATGATGAACATCATCGCCGGGTTTTTCATGAGCTTCTTGCTCGAAGACTGGCTCATCGAACCCGGCGCCATCAGAATCCAGCAGACCAAGCGCCTGAGCCATAACGCCGACCTGCCCCTCCTGCCGGGGGGGACACGCCTGCACCTGGGCATCGTGGTGGCGCTGATCGTGGCCATTCTGGGGTATCTGCTGCTGTTCCGCAGCAGCTTGGGTATGCGCTTGCGGGCGGTGGGCCACAATCCCCACGCGTCGCGGGCCGCGGGCATGAAGGTGGAGCTCAGCATCACCCAGGCATTGGCCTTCAGCGGCGCCTGCGCCGGCATCGCCGGCGCCGTGCTGGTGTTCGGCAGCGAATCACACCGGCTGATCGGCGAGGGAGGCCCGTTGGCCTTCACCCAGAGCGCGGGATTCAACGGCATTGTGACCGCGTTGTTCGGCGGGCTGCACCCGCTGTTCACCGTGCTGTCGTCTTATCTGTTCGGCGGAATGCTGGCCGGAGGCATCTCTCTCCAGCGAGCGGTGCAGGTGCCCCAGGCCTTGGTGATTGCCCTCAACGGCGTGGTTGTGGTGTTCGTGGTGGGGAGCCTCAAACTGCGAACACGAGTACAGCGATGGGCTGAAGGCGATATCCAGATGGAGGATCGGGCATGAACGATTTCTTCACCGTCGCCATCATCACCGCCACCCTGGCGTCGGGCATCCGACTGGCGGTGCCCTTCCTGCTGGCCGCGCTCGGAGAGGCGGTGGGCCAGAGGGCTGGCGTGCTGAACCTGGGCGTGGAGGGCGTGATGCTCATCGGCGCGTTCGCGGCCTACTACACCGCACTGGAATCAGGCAGTGCTGCTCTCGGGCTGCTTATGGGGCTCGTGGTGGGAATGGTGATGGGCCTCATCTACGCCTTCATCACCGTGGTGATGCACGCCGAACAGGGCATCAGCGGAATCGGGATCTATCTCTTCGGATTGGGCTTCACCGATCTGTTGTTCCAGAAGCAGGTAGGCACCCCGAGGCCCATCAGCGGGTTGCAAGCCAAGCCCTTCGACTGGCTGGCCGACGACACCGGGCGGGCGGGCGAGCTGCTGTTCAGCCACACCATCTTGACCTATGTCGCTTTCTTGCTGGTGCCCGTGATCTATTTCCTCATCACCCGAACCACTTTCGGCCTCAACGTGAGGGCCGTGGGGGAGAACCCGCAGGCGGCCGACACCCTGGGCGTGAGCGTGAACGGCATTCGCACTGCCGCCATCGTCATCGGCAACACCATGGCCGGGCTGGCCGGGGCGGCTCTGGCCCTGGAGATCGGGATCTTCCAGCAGAACCTCACCGCCGGCCGCGGGTTCATCGCCATCGCCCTGGTGTACTTCGGGGCGTGGCGGCCGGTTGGAGTGATGGCCGGCTCCCTGCTGTTCGGCATCGTGTCTTCCACCGTGCTGCAACTCCAGGTGCAAGACGTGATCTCTGGATCAGTGGCATCCATCGCCAACATGGCACCCGCAGTCTTGACCGTGATCGTGCTGGTGGTGGTGAGCCGCCGCATCGGCCAACCAGCCGCCCTCACCCGACCGTTCACCCGGGACAGTTGATCTCAGATCGGTAAGTGACGGCGCCTTAACGCGTCCATCGGGGATCAACCGCGGATTTTTCGCTACTGTGTGCACATCAACTCGGGATCGCGATTCAACCAGGGGTCCCAGGGCGGGGTGTTGTGAGTTCCAGAATTGAACTGACCAACGTTTACAAGATTTTTGGGGCTCGCCCGAAGGGTCGGGCGCTGAAGATGGCCCAATCGGGCATCATGAAGGACGATGTTCAGGCGGCCACCGACCATGTGATTGGCCTGCACGATGTGAGCTTCTCGGTGGAAGACGGGGAGATCTTCGTGATCATGGGCCTGTCCGGATCGGGCAAGTCCACCGCCATCCGGACGGTTAACCGGCTCCACGACATCACCGCAGGAACTGTTGTCGTGGACGGTACCGACGTAGCCACCTTGAACAAGCGAGAGCTGGAGCATTTTCGGCGGGAGAAGATGGGCATGGTGTTCCAGCACTTCGCCCTCTTTCCCCACCGAACCGTGGTGGACAACGTGGCCTACGGCCTCAAAGTCAACGGAGTGGCCACCGATGCTCGCCGCCGCCGAGCGCTCGAAGCGCTGGAGCTAGTGGGTCTGGAGCGCTTCTATCTCTCGTTCCCCCGCGAGCTGTCAGGCGGGATGCAACAGCGAGTCGGTTTGGCCCGGGCACTGGCTGCCGACCTCGACATACTCCTAATGGACGAGGCGTTCAGCGCCCTCGACCCCCTAATCCGCCGCCAGATGCAAGACGAACTGCTGGCCATGCAGGGGGACATGCTGCACAAGACCATCCTGTTCATCACCCACGACCTCAACGAGGCCCTGCGGGTGGGCGATCGGGTGTGCATCATGAAAGACGGGGCCGTAGTGCAGATCGGCACACCTGAGGAGATTCTCCGCGATCCCGCTACGGCTTATGTGGCCGAGTTCGTAAAGGACGTGGACCAGGGTCGGGTGTTGCAGGTGGAGAGCGTGATGACCCCGCCGTCGCCTTTCACCCTGGGAACAACCGTCGGCGAGGCAATTGCCACCTTGAGCGAAAGGGGCAGTGCGTTTTGCATAGACGATGAAGGTCGTCCCGTAGGGGTGGTTACCCGTGATCTGCTGGCCGCCTCCCATCAGGCACCGGTGGAATCGGTGATGAACACGGAATTCGGCGTCACCACCCGCTCAGCTCCCCTGGTGGATGCCTATGAGCTTTGCGCCAGCGGTGACCTGGTCGCCGTTGTCGACGATCAGGGTGCCCTAGAGGGCCGGATCCACGCCCTGGACCTGCTGGCTGAACTCGGCGAGATCGAGTCCAAAGCAGAGCAAGTCAAAGCGGCTGATCCCTCAGTAGGAGAGCCTCGGCTATGACAGTGGTCGCTGAGAACTGGTTCAACTCCGGCTGGCGAAACAATGAGTGGTTGAACGACTGGGAAATCCCCTTCGGCCGCTGGGTAGAGGAGAGCATCGACTGGCTCAATGTGGAAGGCGAGTCGGTCTTCAACGTGATCAAGTGGCCCTTCGAGAATCTCCTTGATCTGGTCACCAACGACATCCTGCTCAACATCCCCTGGCCGTTCATGCTGTTGGTTTTCGTGGCTTTGGGTTTCTTGGTACGGGATGTGAAGGTCGGATGTGGCGCCGCGGCCGGCATCCTCCTTTGCGGTGTGTTGGGCCCTGACTATTGGCGCTTCACCATGCAGACCATCGGGATCATTTTGGTGGCGGTCATCGTCTGCGTCGCCATCGGTCTGCCCTACGGGGTGTTATGCGCCCGCAGTGATCGAGTCTGGAACATCACCAGACCCCTCTTGGACGGCATGCAGCTTGTCCATGCCTTCACATACTTGATTGCAATCATCTTCTTCTTCGGCACCGGACCGGTGGGCGGCACCATCTCCACCATGATCTTCGCTTTACCGCCCATGATTCGCCTCACCAATCTGGGCATCCGTCAAGTGCCCGGCGACGTGGTAGAGGCCGCAAAGGCCTACGGAGCGTCAAACTTCCGCGTGCTCACCGATGTGCAGCTCCCCTTGGCCCGCCCGGCCATTATGACTGGGGTCAACCAGGTGTTGTTGCTGGCATTGTCGTTTGTCGGCATCATTGCGGTTATCGCCGGTGGCGGACTCGGTCAGTTGGTGCTGCGAGGAATCAACACTGCCGATCCCGCGCTGGGTGCGGCATCTGGCTTGGCCCTGTATTTGGTTGGGGTGGTCATGGACAGGCTCAGCCAGCCCGACCCATCTGACAATCGGACGTTGTTCCGCAAGATGGGAGCAGCCATTCGCGGTCGCTATACCGTGCCGGCGGGGCCCGCCGCCGAACCGGTTGCTGCCCCTGTCCCCACCCCGGAAGCCCCTGCGCCCCGGCCTCGGCTGAAACCTGCGATGGCGGTTGCCGGAGGCGTTGGCCTGGTGGGGGGGATACTGGCGATTTGGAGTGCTTTTTCTACTTGGGTGGATGGCGCCGGGCGGCTCACCAGCTACGCGCGACCCGATGACCAGGTGTTGGACGGCAGCTTCACAGGAGTTGAAGCTACCGGGGGAAGCTGGTTCGGGATCATCTTGCTCATCATCGGCGTAGGAGTGGCGCTGCTGTCGCTTCTGGGCCTGCTCCAAGTTCGGGATCGCTGGTCTTCCTGGTTGGACCCTGCTTCGGGCCTGGTGTTCACCGGTGTGTCCGTAATCGGGATGATGATCTTCTACTTGTCCATTGCCCCCCACGACCTGGCCCCATCCACCAGCCACGGCATCGGGGTGTACCTGGCACTGATCAGCGGGGTAGTCCTGTTGGTGGGCGGTCTGCTGGCATGGAGGAATTCTCGCTCCTCTCCAGTGCCGGCTCAGACGGCAGCGGTTCGAGTGCTGCTGGGGACATTTGCAGTGGGCCTGCTGATCATCGGCTCCTTCTCCAATTGGGTCAATGACGAGCGACCCGACGCTTTCACCCCCGAGCAGCAGAAGCTGATCGACGAAGAGCGGGCCGACCCAACTCCTGGGGGCGTGGGCGCATCGCTGATAGCCCAAATCATCGGTGAGGCCCGAGAGGAGCCCAATCGCTACGACGGCTACGACACCCAGGGACCCACCATGGGATGGGGCATCCTGATCATTGCCATTGCCTTGGCTGCCGTCGTCCTATTGGCTGCCGCTGTTCCACGCGCCGGAGCACTTTGGGATGCGCTCACCTTGGGGGTCGGAACCGCAGCCCTGCTCGGAGTAACCGCCTGGGTGGTGAGCTTCCTGCGAGTGTCTGTGAACGGTATCTTCACCGGTGCTGGTGCGCTGCCCGTGCTGATGGCCTGCGGACTGGTGGTCGGCACCGCTATTGGCCGCATGCGCCAGCGCAGCTTGGACCAGCGTGAAGCGGCCGACGCCGCTGACGCAGGGACTATGACCAAAGAGCTAGAGATGGAAATCGAGAAAGGGGTTCGACAGGCGGGAACGGCGTGAGGACAACGCTTACGGTTGGGCCATGCTGGCGCGTCATTGGGCGGTCTTTTGGGTGTGCATGGGAGCGGTGTTCCTGGTCACCCTGGACGCAACTCTGCAACCGCTGGCCCTGGTAAGCATCGGTGAGGGCTTTGGTGCCAGCCGTCCGTCAACAGCCTGGGTGCTGAGCGCCTTCTCCATCTCGCTGGCCACATTTGTCGTAGCTGCCGGCCGCCTCGCCGACCGGACCGGTCGTCGTCAGAGCTTCCTGGTCGGTTTGACCCTGTACGTTCTCGGCTCTTTGGGGGGCTGGCTGGCCCCCGAGCTGTGGGTGCTGGTGTTGTGCCGGGCGCTGCAAGGGGCGGGCGCCGCGTTTGTCATGCCCGCGTCTCTCGGCTTGATCTTGGCGGTGTGGCCCGAAGACGACCAGACCCGGGCAATCACCGCGTGGACCGCGGTAGGCGGCGTTGCCGGAGCCCTGGCCCCGACCTTGGGCGGATTGCTCATCGACGTCTGGGGCTGGCGGGCGGCCTATGGGCTGAGCGTGGCCATCGGAGTGCCATCGTTTGTGGCCGCCCGTGCCCTGCTCACCGAAACCGAGCGCAAGGTTGTTTCCCGGCTGCCCGACTTCGTCGGGGCGCTCATGGTCGCAGCCAGCCTCGGCCTGTTGACCCTTAGCCTGGTGCAGGGCCGAACGTGGGGCTGGACCGACAGCCGCATCATCGTTGCCTTCGCCCTGGCCATTGTTCTGGTGCCGCTGATCCGCCACCGCATCCTGGGCCACCCGGCGCCCATCGTCGAACCACGGCTGCTGAAGCTGCGGACTTACCGGAGAGCGCTGTTCATAGCCATCGCCATCCCCAGCTTCTTGTTCCCCTATTTCGTGATGATGGTGCAGTACCTCGAACAGGTTTGGGACTATCGGCCGCTGAGGGCGGGGCTGGCTCTCCTGCCCTTCCCCGCCGCGGCCACTTTGGCCAGTGTGCTGGCCGGACGGCTGAGCCGCCGCTTCGACGAGCGCACCATTGCAGTGGCCGCCATGGCCACCACCACGGTGGCGGTGGTGTGGCTGCGGCTGGTGCCCGGCCCCGATCCGGCCTATTGGACTGCGTTCTTCGTGCCCATCGTGTTGGGCGGCATCGGCGGTTGGGGAATGGGACTGCCCATGATCAACGCCATCGGGGCAAGAGACCTCGACAACGAGACCTACAGCCTGGGCATGGGCGTGCTATCGACCGCCCGCCAAGTGGGAGCGCTGACCGGCCTGGCCGTCGCCTTCGGCCTGTTGGGCAACGTGTCCGACGCCGAGCTCTTCAACCGCTTCCAGCAGATCTGGACCGTGCTGGTGGTGCTGTCCATCATGGGCGTGCTTGTCGCCCTATCCCTCCCCCGCCGCACTGCTCTGCGGCGCTGATCGAGATTTCAGAGTGTGGAACCTTGGAGTCTGAAAGACTGGTATGGACTGAGAGGAGACGGTCATGGATTATCCCGCCACATTCGAGTTCAACGCTCCGGAGAGGGTGGCTCGCTGGAGAGTCATCGGGAACATCATCTTGTCGATTCCCCATGGGATCGTGCTCTATGTCTTGACCACATTTAACCTCGTTATAGACGTCTTCTCCTGGATCGCCATCATGTTCACCGGGAAATTGCCTGCTGGCTTGGCGGGGGTCAACTGCATGCTGATCCGGTATGGCGCCCGGGTGAACACCTATGAGACCTTCATGCGGTCGTCCTACCCGCCGTTCGACTTCGACACCTCCACCCAAGACAACGGCAAAGACCCGGAAGTGGTGGTGAACTTCGAACCCGAGCTGGAAGGCCGCAGCCGTTTGAGGGTGTTCTTCCGCTTCATCCTGCTCATCCCCGTGGTGATCATGGGATTCATCTGGGGGATCCTGTGGATACTGGCAATGGTCGTCAGCTTCTTCGCGGTGCTGATCCTCGGCCGCTGGCCGAAGGGACTGCTCAATTTCATGGTAGGGGTAAACCGCTTCAGCATCCGCGCTAGCGCCTATTGGGCCCTGCTCACCGACAAGTTCCCCCCACTCGGACTGAGCTGAATCCTCAGTACGCCTCCTCATGAGACGGTTACGGTGTCGGCGTATCCACAGTCGCGCCTGAGGGAGTTCCGTTTAGGATGCCGGAGAAGCAAAGCACGCAATACCAGTTGGTGTCGGCCGACTCCCATGTGAACGAGCCGCCTGATCTGTGGACCGATCGGGTGCCTGCTCGCTACAGGGATCGGGCCCCTCGCATGGAGAGCTTTGAGCAGGGCGATGCCTGGGTGCTGGAAGGGGCCCATGATCCCATCAACTTCGGCGGCAACTGCTCGGCAGGTTTGCCGATTGACCAGCGTTCGGGATGGGTGCGCTGGGAGGACGTCCGGGCAGGCGGCTACGACCCAGCAGCTCGAATCGGCGAGCAAGACCAGGATGGCGTGGACCTGGAGATCTTGTATCCCACCCCCCGGATCGGCAACCAGCTGGTATGGCACCGAGATGACGTTGACTTCCATATCACCTGCATACGGGCCTACAACGACTGGCTGGCCGAGTTCTGTTCCCACGACCCCGACCGTTTATGGGGGGTGGCCCTGCTGCCCAACGTCGGAGCGGAAGATGCGGTAGATGAGCTCCGCCGGGTCGCGGCCCATTCGGGGATCAGAGGGGTGATGCTCGGGCGATGGCCCAGCGGCGATGAGGTGCTCACAGCCGACGATGACCCGGTGTTCGCCACTGCCGCTGAAGTCGGATTGCCGCTTTCCGTACATGTGGCCTTCGCCACCCACGCCCAAGGCGACGTGGCCAAGATGAAGCTCACCGGATCCATGCGCTTCTTCGACATGCCGGTGAGAATCACCCAGCTCATCGAGGGTGGCGTGTTCGATCGCCATCCCGACCTTCAATTCTTGGCCGTGGAAACCGACAGTTCCTGGTTCCCCTACCTGCGAGAGCAGATGGACGATCGCTTCCGGCGAGCCAACCCGGCCACCCGGGCCCCCATCCAGCGGTCACCCGGCGACTACTTCGACACCAACATCGCCTCCACGTTCATCACCGACCACTACGGCGTCGTCAATCGCCACCACGTCGGCGTCACCCAGATGATGTGGTCCAGCGACTTTCCCCACGGCGGATCAGATTGGCCCGACTCTCGCACCACCATCGATGAGCATTTCGACGGGGTGCCCAAAGACGAGCGCCACGCCATCTTGGCCGGCAACGCCCTGCGCATCTACGGACAAGAACCGAGCCCATGAGAATCGGCGACATCACTGCCCCCGAGCACGCCGCACACGGCAAGCCCCTCGATGGCGTCCGCATTCTGGCCATAGAGCAGATGCAGTCGCTGCCCTACGCCACCCAGCTCATGGCTCGCATGGGCGCGGAAGTGGTGAAAATCGAGCACCCGGTGCGAGGTGACCTGGGCCGGGGCTCGACACCCGGGATTGCCGATCCCGACGGCCGGCCGGTGGGCAACACCTACCTGCGGAACAACCTCAACAAGCGCTCGGTGGGGATGGATCTGAAGAACCCCAAGGCAATCGACCTCATCCGCCAGATGATCACCAACTTCGATGTGCTGGCCGAGAACCTCAAGCCCGGAACCCTGGGCAGGAGCGGCCTGGGCTACGAGGACTTGGCCCAACTGCATCCTGGTCTCATCTACCTGTCGGTTTCGGGGTTCGGAAACCTGAACGACTCTCCCTACGGCCATTGGCCGGCCTATGCCCCCATCGCCGAGGCCATGGGGGGCCTTTACTCCATCAATCGCGCCGAAGGTGAGCATGTGAAAGTGTCCCCGGTGGGAGCGCTGGGCGACACCGGCTCAGGTCTCTACGCGGTGATCGGGGTGCTTATGGCGTTGCGCCAGCGGGAGCGCCACGGCCATGGCCAGCACGTGGACATCGCCATGTTCGACGCCATGGTGGCGTTTGGCGACATGGTGCCCAACTACTGGTCGCTGGGGGCCGACCCCCGGGTTCCCACCGCCATCATCAACGACGGCTTCCCCATCAACTCCGGCGAGTTGGTGATGCAGGTGGGCCGCGAGCACCAGTTCGAGCGCCTCTGCCATCTCATCGGCCGCCCCGAGTGGCTCGATGACGAGCGGTTCTCCTCCCGCGACGGCTGGCGGGAGCATCTCGACGAGATTCGGGCTGCGGTGCGCTCGTGGGCCGGCGACCGAACCACCGTGGAAGCGGCCAACGACCTGGCCGCGGCTGGACTGGCCGCCGCCCCGGTGTTCGAGGCCCCCGACGTGATCGACGATCCCCATGTGGCTGCCCGCCACATGATGGTGGAGATTCCCCGCGCCGACGCCGACACCCCGGTGCTGACCCCCGGCAATCCGGTGAAGATGTCGGCGGTCAGCGAGGGACCCGACACACGTCCGCCGTGGTTGGGCGAGCACACCGACGAGGTGCTGGCTGCCGAGCTTGGACTGGGCGAGCAGGCACTAGCCGAGCTCCGGTCCGACGGCGCTATCGGCTGATGGCGCAGCCCCCGCTTCGCTTCGACGGGCGCGCCGCGGTGGTCACCGGCGCGGGCCAGGGATTGGGCCGGGCCTACGCCAAGCTGCTGGCCGAGCGGGGAGCGCAGGTGGTGGTGAACGACATCGCGGCCCACTCGGCCGATGCCGTGGTGAGCGAGATCGAGGCCTCGGGCGGTACCGCCGTCGCCGACCACCACAATGTGGCCACCGCCGAAGGTGGCGTTGGATTGGCGGACCAGGCCCTAGACGCGTTCGGCGCGGTACACATGGTGATCAACAACGCCGGCGTGAATCGAGCCGCCGAGTTCGCCGACATGACATCGGAGACCGGCCCGGAGTTGTTCAGTGAGATGATCGCCATCCACCTGCGGGGGCCGTGCCATGTGCTGTGGCCGCTGTGGCCCGCCATGGTGGAACAGGGCTATGGCCGGGTGGTGAACATCGCCTCGGGGGCGGTGTGGGGCTTGCGGGGCCAATGGGCCTATGCCGCCTGCAAGGCCGGGGTGATGGGGCTGACCCGCACGCTGGCCCGAGAAGGGCGCTATCACGGCGTGCAGGTCAATTGCGCTCTCCCCTGGGCGGTTACCGGCCCAAGCCCCGACCGCTCCGGTGGAGAGTTCGGCGCCATCATCGATGCCCACATGCGCCCCGAGAATGTCGCCCCGGCGGTGATCTGGCTGGCCCACGAAGACTGCCCGACCACCGGCGAGTCGTTCACCGTGGACGGGGGCCGCACGGCCCGCCTAGGCTGGGTTGCCAGCGAGGGCCACACCGACCTAGCTCCCACCCCCGAGTCCTGCCGCGACCACTGGGATCAGATCATGGACCTAACAAGCTTCACCGTCCCGACCTCAACCAACGACCACATGCGCAATACGGTGATGCCGGCGTACGAACGCCTTAGTCCATCGACAGAGGCACCGCCTCAACTCCAGTAATCCACGGCCGTCCCGCCCTGGCGAGCGCCTCCCATTTTTCTTCAGCCTCGGCGGGATCGGATTGCCCCAACTCCTCGGGAGTCGGGCCGATCCGCTCGACCAGTGACGCCAGGGCCTCGGTGTCGAAGCCGTAGAACTCTGCGGCGTTCAAACCCAGGATGGCCGCGGAGTCGTCAGCCGGAATGTCCCAGAACGTCTCGGCCAAGGCTTTGCGGGTGTGCGGCCACGTGCCCTCGGGATGGGGAAAGTCGTTGCCCCACATGATGTTGCCCACGCCGATCTCGAACCGCCTAGCCAGCTCCCGCCGCTTGGTGCTGGCCGCCCCGATGGCGCAGTTGCGATCGAAGTAATCGCTGGGCCGCAGACTCAGATGACCGTAGGCATCGGCGGCCAGCTTTTGCGCACCGCCGTGCTCCCGGGAATAGGTGGCATCCATCGTCCACAGCATGTCGGCGGCCCAGAAACAGCCGCACTCAGTGACTGCATAGCGCAGCCCTGGATACCGTTCGAACACGCCGGAATACAGCAAGAACCACAGCGGACGGGTGGTCCACCACCTCACTTCGGCCACGTACATGCCAATGAACCCCGGACCCGTGCCGTAGTCGCTGCGAGGGGCGGCCCCTGAGTGGGTGTGAACCGGCATCTCCAGGTCTTGACAGGCAGCCCATACCGGGTCGTAGCGGCGCTCGTGGTAGCCCGGGCCCTCATTCCACATGGAGGCGATGAGAATTCCACCCCGCAGCCCCGACTCCCGGGCTCGGTTGATCTCGCCGACCGCAGCGTCTACGTCGTCGATGATCGGCACCACCGCCACTCCGGCCCGACGCTTAGGGCTGTCGGCACACAGCTCGGCCAACCACCGGTTGTGGGCCCGAGCCCCCGCCATCAGCAGCTCGGGGTCTTCGGCAAACGACATGCCCAGCCCGGCTCCGAACGGCGCCGAAGCACCCCCGGTCACTGCATCAGCATCGGGAAAGATCACCTCGCCGGCGACACCGTCTCCGTCCAATTCGGCATCGCGTCGGGCTGCGTTCCAAGCCCCTCGCAACCCCTCCTCGTTCTCGCCGAACCACTCTTCTTCGAACTCGGCGTTACCCATGATGTTGCCCTGGTTGCGGATCGCCTCCCGCCGCGCCAAGAAGTCGTCGAAAGCAGCGTGGTGCTTCGATTCCAAATAGTCCCGGTATTCCAAATTCGGCAGCCCCGCATGGCAGTCCGAGGAGATAACCAAATAGCGCTCAGTCATGACGCCCCCTTTGGCAAGACACTAGCCAAGGGGCGAAAACCCTGGGTCGGGCAGGCGGGATTTGAACCCACGACCTCTTCGTCCCGAACGAAGCGCGCTACCAAGCTGCGCCACTGCCCGTAAATCTCATCCTACATATTGGGGTGGGCGAACAACATAGGCAGGCTGGGGGGTGGCTCGGCTCAGGGCGCCCGCCGCCCGGAGCTTGTCGAGGACGGCGGGCTGGGCCGAGGCAGGACCCGCCAGCCTGTCGGGGGACGGTTTAACTAAGAACCGCCGAAACAGCCCGCTGCACACTCACCGCGTCCAATGGCTTCACCAACCACCCATCCGACCTGGCCTGCTTCGCCAGATATACATCAGCCTCCCGATCCAACAGCATCAAAACCCGAGTCTCCGGCGCCCGCCCCATCTCCGCCTCCAAACGCAGATCCAGGCAAGTCGCCATCCCCCCCATGTTCCCAATCTGAAGATCGCAGATCACCACGTCAGGCCGATGCTCCCGCACCGCAGCCAGCACCTCTACTCCGGCTCTCACCCTGCTGACCTCCGATGTGTCGCTGCCCAAAGCAGCATCTACCGCGTTGAACACGGAATCGCTGTCAGTGGCCAAGAGCACATGGGTCACACCACGATGGTATCCAAATCGATATCGCCACTGCGTGCTGGGGAAATGTGGCTGGGACTGTCGGACCATGGCGTGGGCCTGCGAGGCTTGGCGATGGCATTGGGGCTGTGCCGCGTTAGCATCAGGGGCGGTCAAGGGGAGGCGCATTGCTCGAGATCGACGTCGAAAATCTGGACACCCACACGGTGCTTCGCCCCAGTGGTGAGATCGACGCCTACACCGTGGCCCAATTTCGGGAGCGGATCGGCGACTTGGCCCTTGAACCCCGCCTGCTCATCGACCTGGGGTCGGTCCCGTTCATGGACTCCGCTGGATTGGGGGCGCTGATCGGCGGCATCCGCCGGATTCGCGATTCCGACGGTGAGGTTGTAGTGGCCTGCGGTGAAGGGGCCCTGGCCCGGCTGCTGCATACCACCGGCTTCGACCGGATTGTTCCCGTGGCTGAGACCCCTGAAGAAGCGCTGGCCTCACTGCTCAGCGACGAATCACCTGAGGCCTTGTAGATCCAACAGTGCGAACCCCGCGGTTGAAGTTGGCTGCTGCCTGCATCGTCGGAGGCGCAGTGTTGGCTCAGTTCGGCTCGACGGCTACTGCGGCGGTGTCCAGCGATCCTGCTGACCCCGGCGTGGCCGTGGTGGTCGAGGTCACCGGCCTATTGGACCCGGTCATGGCCGAGCTCATTGAGAACACTGTGGCCGATGCTGCCGACGCGGGTGCCACACTTCTGGTCTTCAGAGTCGACAGCAACCGCTCGGTGGTTTCTGACGAGCGCCTGGGGGAACTGGCGGATGCCATTGCCACCTCGCCGGTGCCCATCGCGGTTTGGGTCGGCCCGAATGGGGCTTCTCTGGAAGGCAGAGTCGCCCAGCTCTTTGCCATTTCCGATGAGATGGGCATCGCCCCCGGCACCAGCGTGGGGGGTCTTGGCCCCTCGCTTCCGATGCTGGCCGACTATCCCGTCGCCTGGGCCGACCAAGACCTGATCCAGGACCAGAAACTCGGTTGGCGACAGCTCATCTCCGAGGGGGTGATCGCCTGCGAGCCCCTCACCATCGATGATCTTCGAGATCGGCACAACGAGGCGGGCATCCCCTTCGATCCCCAAACCGTGCGGGTTCCCCCCCAAGAAGAACAATGCGTGGCACCGCTCATCGGCGACTTCCTGGTTGACCTCGACCATCTCGGCTTCGTGTCCAACTTGGTCAATGTGGACGGCCAGCCTCGCCTGGAGCCGATTACCCAGGTTCAGTTCCGAGGTTTGTCGCTCGCCCACCAGTTGTTCCACACCGTGGCCAGTCCCCCGGTGGCCTATCTGCTTCTGAGCATCGGCATGGGCCTGATGCTGTTCGAGTTCTTCACCGCGGGCATCGGAGTTGCCGGAGTGGTGGGCGCAGTGCTGTTCATCTTGGCCGGCTACGGACTCTCCGTACTGCCCCACAACACTTGGGCATTGGTCCTGTTGGGGATATCGATGGTGGCGTTCGGCATCGACATCCAAACCTCGGTTCCCCGGTTTTGGACCGGCGCTGGACTGGTCATGTTCGCGACGGGAACATGGTGGCTCTACGACGGCGTGTCCATGTCGTGGATTCCCATGGTGGTGATGACCGGGGCGGTGGCGGTGGCCATGTTCTCGGGGATGCCGTCGATGGTCCGCACCCGCTTTTCCACGCCCACCATTGGCCGGGAATGGATGATCGGTGAACGGGGCGAGGTCGTCGAAGATGTCTCCCCCGACGGGGTGGTGCGAATTCGCGGTGCCCTGTGGCGGGCTCGAGCCAACCGGGCAACGCCGGTAACCGCTGGTGGCGAGGTCAGAGTGGCTGAAATTGACGGTTTGTGGCTGGAAGTGGAGCCTTTGGAGGGTGCCGCTCGTGACTACCGAGAGCCCCGCCGAAAGGACTCCGAGCCGTCCTGAAGCCCGAAAATCAGCCAAAAGCGATCTTCGATTGCTTTGTCCTCATCTTGTGCGCGGCCAACTTCGCCTATAAGGTCCGCCAAAAGGGGGTAGGCAAGAGTGAGCGCTGTTACCAGTGAGAAGGCCTGGCAAGTCAAGGCAGCCTGTCGTGGACCGCACGCGGCTGTGTTCTTCCCGCCCCCCTCTTTTGAGCGCAAAGAGGAGAAGCTCGAGCGGGAAGGCCGGGCGAAGGCCATCTGCGAGGAATGCAGTGTCATTGACGAGTGTCGCGAATATGCCCTGGAAATTCGCGAGCAACACGGCATCTGGGGCGGCCTGAACGAGTTGGAGCGCCGGGAGATCCTCAGCGGCCGCCGGAACTGATCACACCGTTGATCTGATCACATCCTCATAGGCGCGGGCCGGCGATTCTCACATCACCTCTTCGGCGGGTCACACCGTGCCCGTCCATCCATGCCAGCAGCGGCAGGGCGTACTTGCGCGTGGTGGCCAAGCGTTCTCGCACTTCGGCCACCGTGACCCCGTCAGGCTGGGACGCCAACATCTCGGCCAGCACCGATTGAGCCTCCTGCACTGCTGTGGCGGCAAAGAACACCCCATCTTCCTCCACGATCAACCCTCGCTTCACCAACTCCCGCACTTCGCTTCGGTCCACACCCACGGCTTCGGGGTCGGGCGGGGTGAACTGCGCCGCTTCCAGTGCCGCGGTGTACCGGTGATCCTCGAACGGGTCCGACTGGCCGACGAGGCGTACTCGGCCTCCCTCAGTCGCCATGTCCTCCATGAGACTGAGCACCGCTCGATCTCGCTCATCCAATCCGGCGATGTCCAACCCAAGCGGACCAGCGTCGTTCACCGCGTTCCGAAGCCGAGTCCGAGCATCCTCCAGCACAGACGCGCTCACCACCCACCGGTCGACGTCGGGTTCTCGCCGCTGCCCGGTCAGCAGAGCCAGTTGGTCAGCCTCTACCCACCCCCGCTCGGCCACCACTCGATCAACGGACAGGTCGGGCTTGGCCTTCGAGGCGGGTAGCACCGGATCGACATCGAGAACGGTGCCGCCCCCGATGGTCTCGGCCCGGCCGCTCTCCCGCAAGACGAAGCGGTCTCCGGGTAGCAGCGGCAGCCGGCGGGGGAGGTGCAACCGCACCAGTCCGGCTTCGCCCGGCGACAGCGCCTCAAGCCCGAGGATGCGCATCCGGGCCGGCAGCTCGCACGCGCCCACATAAACGGCGTGGGCCCCTCGGCGGGATACTTCGTGGTCCAGGGTGCTCAACACCGTCAAAGAGGCGTCGAACCGATTGGTTAGATGCCACTGTCCGGCCCGGACGAGCACGTCGCCACGGGCGACCTCTTGGTGGCCGACGCCCGACAAGTTGACCGCCACCCGGTTGCCCGGACCGATTTTGGTGCGCTGGCTGTGGTGGCTCTGCAACGCCCGGATCCGCGCCGCCGCGCCCTTGGGCCGCAGTTCCAACTCGTCGTCCACCCGGATTTGCCCGCCGGTGAGGGTGCCGGTCACCACCGTGCCTGCCCCTCGGGCGGCGAACGCCCGGTCTACCCACAGCCGGGGACGGCGCTGGTCGGCAGCCGCGGGGGTTCGATCCACCAATTCGTCCAACTCGGCGCGGAGCTCATCAATGCCCAAACCATCCACCACGTCGGTTTCCACCACAGGAGCACCGGCCAGGAATGTGTCCTCGACTCGCTCTTCCACCTCCAAACGAGCCAGCTCGGCGATGTCGGGATCGCACAATCCCATCTTGGTCAGGGCGATCAATCCGTGCGACACCCCCAGCAGTTCCAGGATGCGGAGGTGCTCCTCCGACTGGGGCATCCACCCTTCGTTGGCCGCGATCACAAACAGGCAGGCATCCACTGCGCCCACCCCGGCCAGCATGTTGCGGATGAACCGCTCATGGCCGGGAACGTCGATGATCGATACCGACCGGCCCGAAGGCAGCGGCGCGGCGCCGAAGCCCAGGTCGATGGTCAACCCTCGAGCCTTCTCCTCGGCAAACCGGTCGGGGTCAACCCCGGTGAGCGCCTCCACCAGCGTGGACTTCCCGTGGTCCACATGGCCGGCGGTGGAGATGGTGATGCTCACCCAAGGGCTTTCAGGGCGGCGATCACGTGCTGGTCGTGGTCAGGAGCCACCGTCCTCAGGTCGAGCCAAGTGCGGCGGTCGCTCACTCGGGCGATGATCGGGGGTGATCCGGCGCGCAGGGGAGCGGTGTGATCGCCGTCCAACACCACACCGAGCGAGTTGATCTCGGTGCCGGGAAGCGTGCCCCCGCCGGGCACTGATGCCATCTCGGCCACCTCGCCCGCCCCCGACTCGGCGACCACCGCGTGGGCCCGGCGTTCCAGCACGGCGGTGGTCAGCGATGCCATTCGCCAGAATTCGATGGCCTGTCCGTCTCGCCGCAGATAGGCCAAGGCCACCTGTTGGAGGGCGTTCAGCACCAGGCTTCCCGGTCGCAGCGCTCGGGCCAGGGGGTGTCGAGCGCATTGGCTCACCAGGTCGGCTCGCCCGGCGATGATCCCTGCTTGGGGGCCGCCGAACAGCTTGTCGCCCGAAAAAACCACCAGCGCCGCCCCGTCGGCCAGGGTCTGGCGGGCCGCGGGCTCGCCGGCCAGCCACGCTGGGGGGCCGTCGGCCAGCCACGGGCAGGCGGCATCCACCAATCCCGATCCGATGTCGGCCACTACCGGGACGGAGAGGGAGGCCATCTCGGCCACGGTCACATGTTCGGTGAACCCCACGATGCGGTAGTTCGACTGGTGCACCTTGAGAGCGAGCGCGGTGTCGTTGGCCGGATTCTCCACGGCCGATGCGAAGTCGGCCATGCGAGTGCGGTTGGTGGTACCCACCTCCACAAGCCGCGCCCCCGACTGCTCCATGACCTCTGGAACCCGGAACCCGCCGCCGATCTCCACCAACTCGCCCCGCGACACCGCCGCCCCTCGTCCGGCGGCTAACGCAGCCAGCACCAACAGCACTGCCGACGCCCCGTTGTTGACCACTATGGCGTCGTCGGCGCCGCACAGCCGGGCGAGCAGCGCCGCGGCGCGGGCGTGGCGGGATCCCCTTCGGCCCGACGACAGATCCAGTTCCAGGTTGGTATAGGCCGCGTCGGCGGCGATGGCCAGCGGCGCCCGTCCCAGGTTGGTGTGCAGCAGAACCCCGGTGGCGTTCACCACCGGCTGAAGCAGCGACCGAGCCGCGGCGTGGGCGTGGGCACGGGCCCGCTCCTCCACTCCTTCTGTGTCGCCGTCGGCGATAGCCGCCCGGGCGGCGTCCACCAGCAGGGGATGGGGAAGCCCGGTGTCGGTCAAAGACCGGGCCAGGGCATCCACCGAAGGGGGTCTCACGGGTCTCAGCGTATGGCCTATCGGTATGCCGTCATCTGTGGCCGGTCAATCTCCATCGGCCAGATCGGTGTCGTGGATGGTTCCCGGCCGAGTGCCCTCGGGACCGATGTAGGTCACGCGATGGCGAAAACGGCGGATGATGAACGGGCGGATCGCCATTCGGGTGGGTGGGAACAACAGCAGCAGGCCCACCGCGTCGGTCACGAAGCCGGGGGTGAGCATGAGTGCCCCAGCCAGCAGCACCAGGGCACCGTCCACCAACTCCCGGCCGGGCATCACGCCCTCGGCCAGCTTGCTCCTGACCCGCCAGAGCACCGCCAGCCCCTGGGCCTTCACCATCCACGCTCCCACCACGCTCACCACGATCAACAGGCCGATGGTCTCCAGCGTTCCGATGCTTCGGGCGGTCTCCACAATCACATACAGCTCCACCAGTGGCACCGCAATGAACAGGAGCACCAACCAGACGACCACGGCGAGCTCCCTTGCTGAGTCCTACGACGAGACGATGTCGAGTTTGGCCAGGGCCTCTTCAGCGGCCTCGAAAATCCGAGCGGTACAAGAGGCCATATCCACCGGGGGGATCTCTTCCACCAGCCGATCGGCAATGGTTCGCAGCGCATCACCCGCGGGACCAGGGGCGTCTTCCAGCACCACCGGCGCCCCCTCGTCCCCGCCAGGGGCCACGGCGCCGTCGATGGGCACCTGACCGAGCAGGGGCACACCGAGTTCGTCGGCGAGCTCTTGTCCGCCTCCTTGGCCGAAAATCTCGTACGTTGCCCCATCGGGCGCCGCGAACGCGCTCATGTTCTCGATCACCCCGGCGATCCGGAGATAGTTGGAACGCCCCATTGAGGCCACTCGGGTAGCCACCTTCTGGGCACTGCGAGCCGGAGTGGTCACCACCACCATTTCGGCTTGAGGGAGCATTTTGGCAATGCCCATCTGCACGTCGCCGGTGCCCGGCGGCATGTCGATCAACAGATAGTCCACCGGACCCCAGCGCACGTCCTCGAGAAAATGCTGGACCGCCCGGTTCAGAATGAGGCCCCGCCACATCAGCGCGGTCTCCTCCCGGTCGACAAGGAAGCCCATCGACACCACTTCCAGGGTGCCGTCGCCCACCTGTTTCTCATTGGGAACGATCTTCCTCTCGTCTTCGGCCCCCGCCAAACGGCCTTCCACTCCCAGCATTCGGGGCACCGAGTAACCCCAGATATCGGCATCCATCACCCCGACCCGCATGCCTCGGCGGGCCAGTTCGGCAGCCAGATTCACTGTCACGGTGGATTTGCCCACCCCGCCTTTGCCCGATGCCACCATCACCACCTTGGCGGTGGGGAGCACTGCGGTGTCGGGAGCGTTCTGGGCCACGTTGAAGCGGGCTTTGGCCATGGCCGCGGCCTTCTCCTCCTGGGTCAGCTCGCTCCAGTGGATCTTGACCTTCTCCACGCCGGGCAACCCGCCCACCCGGCTCCGGACATCTCGCTGGATCTGGGCCCGCAGCGGGCATCCCGCGGTGGTGAGCGCCACCGTCACCTCGACGAGGCCGTCGGGATTGACCACCGCGCCTCGCGCCATGCCCAGTTCAACGATGTCGCTGCCCAATTCAGGGTCGATAACCCCGCGCAGGACATTCATCACATCATCAATCGTCGGCAAAGCCGCGACTGCGCCGTCGCTCACCCTGGTCATGCTATCGGGTATGTAAGTTCCCCAAGCCTGCGGGTAGACTGAGTGTGCTTCGCAGCACCGAATAGGGAGAGTTTTGTGATCACGCTCACAGACACAGCAACCAGCAAGGTCGGAGACTTGGTTCGCCAGGAGCAGGCCGACGACGAAGAGCTGGCCCTGCGGGTGGCAGTTCGCCCTGGTGGTTGCTCTGGGTTCAGCTATGAGATGTACTTCGACGCCGACTTCGGCGCTGAAGACCAAGAAGTTCTCTTTGGCGACGTCAAGGTAGTGGTCGACTCCTCCAGCGCAGCTCTGCTGGAAGGTGCGGTTCTCGACTACAAAGACGGCCTGACCGACGCGGGGTTTTCCATCACCAACCCCAATGCCCAGCGCACCTGCGGCTGCGGCCAGAGCTTCAGCTAACCCCCAACGCCGCGCCGCCCGGCGCTGGCTACCCTCATCCAATGGCTGCCGCTTTGGAGTTCACCGTAGACGGTCGCCGAATCGAGATACCCGACGACGGCGCTTCGCTCATGGAGGTGTTGCGCGACCGGCTTGGCATCCGCACGGTGAAAGACGGATGCAGCCCGCAAGGACAATGCGGTTGCTGCACTGTGTGGGTTGATGGGAAGCCTCGAGTGTCTTGCGTGACTCCCGCCCGCCGGGTAGCCGGCCGGGAGATCACCACGCTGGCCGGACTGTCCTCCGACACCCGCGCTGCCTGGGGGGACGCGTTTTGCGCGGCCGGCGCCAGCCAATGCGGCTTCTGCACCCCTGGCATCATCATGCGTCTTGCGGGCTTGGATGCCCGCTTGGGCGGGGATCGATCCCGCTCCGCCGACAGCCATCCCTCATCGGCGGCTGCCACTGCGCTAGCCGCCCATCTGTGCCGCTGCACAGGGTGGCAGACCATCTTGGAAGCGTGGGAGCACTTCGGCGCCGACGCCCCCGGTCGGGATTGGGCCGCGGCAGCCCGACGAGCAGAGATCGAGGGCGGCGTTGCCCAGGCCGTGGGGCCGGAGGTGGCCTTGGGAGAGGGCGGTTTTGCCGACGACACCGGGCCCACCGGGGCGCTGGTGGCGCTGTCCGATGGCCGAGGCGGCTGGGTGCTGGGAGAGACCGTGGCCGAGGCCCGGGCCGTTGCGGGAAAAGTGCAGGGCCGACGCACGCCGACAGAGCTGCCTATGCCGTTGGAATTCCCTGAAGGCGACTGGGCAGTGTGCCTTCGTACCTCGTGGGTGGAGCCCGCCTACCTGGAAACCGACGCTTCGTGGTGTACACCAGGAGGCGAACCGGCCAGCCCGCTGGCCAACGGCGGCGCATTCGGCGCCAAGCTGGCGTCCCCGCTGCCGGAGGTGGCCCGCCGGTTGGCCGATGAGCACGGCCGTCCGGTGCGGGTGCTGTGGTCTCGTGAGGACACCGTGCGGCACGGTCCCAAACGCCCGCCGGTGGCCATTGGGATCAACGCCGATGGCCAAGGGGTGGTTCGGGTAGTGCGCACGCCGGGGGTGGCCGATGCCGTCGAGTCGGTTGGCCCGGATCTGACTGTAGAAGAAGTAGACATCGCCGGGCCTCCCACTTCGGTCGCCATTCGGGGTGCAGGGTGGGTTGAGGCCGCCGTAGCGCTGAGCGCGTTGGGCGATGGCTCTCAGCCGATCACGTCTCCGGGCGGGGGCTCGGCCCGAGCCGAATGGCATGGAGGCAGCCTGCGGATTCAGGTGTACGGCGGCGACCCGCTGGATGAGATCGTGCTGCGCTCCTATTGCATCGGCGCCGCGCATATGGCCTATAGCTGGGTGACCTCCGAGGCGCTCACCGTCGGCCCCGACGGCGAGGTCCACGACCTCACTATCCGCTCGTTCGGCGTCGCGCCCGCATCTCGTATGCCCCCGGTGGAGGTGAAGATCGAGCCGTCCGACGGCCCGCCGGTCAACTGCTCCGACGCCGTGTTCGCCGCCGTGGCCGCAGCCACCTGGCGGGCCGCCGGCCATCCCCCCGACTGGCCAACAGGTCGGCTGGATGCTCAGTCAGACTCTCCGTAGAGCAGACGGTCGGTCACTTCTCGAACGGCGTCGGTGATCTCCTCGTAGTCGGCTTCCAGGTCCCGGTTGCTGGGATAGCCGAGTCGTCGGGCCAGCAACAGCTCTTCGTGGTCGTCGTCGGGGAACACGTCCGACGACAGTCCTGAGAGGTGGTATCGGGCGTTGCGGAACCGCTGGCAGAAGCGATAGCCCACATCCAGGGTGGCCCGGTCGCCGATGTCCAGCAGGTTGTGCTCCGACAGACCGGCCAGCGCGGGCAGCGTGCGGTTGTCGCGGATCGAAGTCCTTCCGAATCCGTGCTGAAGCTGCATGAGCTGCACGGTGAAGTCGATGTCGCTGAGCCCGCCCGCACCGAGCTTCACGTCCCGGGCCTTGCTGCCGGTGCCCAGCCGCTCAGATTCGATGCGGCGCTTCATAGCGCGGATCTCATCAGCCTCGGTATCGCTGAAGTCGGGCTGGTAGCACCACTTGTCGGCCAACTGGAGAAATCGGTCTCCCAGATCGGCGTCTCCCGCCACGAAGCGGCGCTTCAGCAGAGACTGGCGCTCCCATAGCTGACCCCGCTCCTCGTAATACCGCTGGTACCCCTCCAGCGATCGGGCCAGCTGTCCGTTTTCGCCTTCAGGGCGCAACCGCGCGTCAATCTCCCAGGCTCGGCCTTCGGCGGTTTGAGCCCCGATTTCTTTGAGCAGGCCCCGGGCGGTGCGGTTGGCCGCCCTGGCGTCATCAGAGCCCGCCCCCTCGTACACGAAGATCACATCCAGATCCGAGGCATAGGAAAGGTCGAGGCCCCCATAGCGCCCCATCCCGATGACAGCAAAGGGCACCTCTGGGGCCAGCGAGTCGACGGCGGCCGCTACCGCGGCATCGGCGATAAGGGTCAGCTCCTGGGGAATCTCGATGATCGAGGCCAGCCCCAGGATGTCTCGGGCCGCCACCCGAAGCTGCTCCCTTCGCACGAACCGCCGCAGCTCGGCCATCTGGAGGTCGTGATCGCCAGCGGCTGACTTCATGGCCTCGGTGGTCTCGGCAACCAGGGCCTCCGCAGTGCGGGCATGGGCCAGCTCCTCGGGGTTCATCAGCGAGCGGGCGAACTCCGGGTGGTTGCGCATCCATCCCGCGGCCACCCGGCTGGAACCCAGCAGCCGGGCGATGTCGCTGATGGCGATGGGGGAGTCGCGCAAAACCGGGAGAATAGTGCCGACCCGGAAGGAGCCGTCCAAAAGCCAGGCCAGGCGGACGAGTCCTAGGTCGGGATCGGGGGTGGTGGCCAGGGCCTCCACCATGATGACCAGAACTTGCTGCATCACGTTGGCCCGACGGCCGAGGTTCTCGGTAAGGCGCTCGATGGTGGCGGCAGCCCGATCGGGATCGGCGAAGCCCAGCTGCCCGAGGTGAGCGGGGAGCAGCTCGCTCACCAGTCCGGTCTCGTGCATCCGGTCGAGGGTTTGACGGTAGAAGATCCGCTGGTGGATCTCCCGAACCGAGGTCTGATAGCGGGTGTGGGAGTCCTGGAATGCCTCCAGGCTTTCGAAGCCGGATGCCCGGGCCGCCCACTCCCGGTCGGCATCGGCGGTTGGCAGCTCGTGGGTCTGGCGCTCGTCGCGGAGCTGCACGCGGTGCTCCACCGTGCGCAGATGGATGTAGGCGGTGGTGAAGTGGACGGCGTCGGCCTGATCGATGTACTCCCCCCAACTCAGCTGCCGCAGGGCAGTGAGGGTGTTGGGGGAGCGGATGGTGGGATCGGTGCGGCCGTGAATCAATTGCAGAAGCTGCACGGTGAACTCGATGTCTCGCAGACCCCCAGGGCCCTTCTTGAGCTCCCGGTCGCCCTTCAACTTGGCCGACTCCTCCACCCGCAGTTTCAGGGCTCGCAGGTGGGGCACCGTGTCGGCTTCGAGGTCCTCGCCCCACACCCCTGGCTTGATGGCATCGAAAAAGGCGTTGCCCAATTCAGGATCGCCGGCTGACAGCCGAGTCTTGATGTAGGCCTGGCGCTCCCAGGGCACCGCCCAGCGATCGAAGTAGGTTCCGAACGCCTCCGGGGTGCGGCTCAGCGCTCCAGCGCCTCCTTCGGGCCGCAACTCGATGTCCACCCGGTACACCTGCCCCTCGGGGGTGAACGCGGTGAGGATGTCCAGCACTTTCCGGGCTCGACGGGCGGCTGCGGTGGAGTCGCCCTCGTGGGCGAAGACGATGTCGACATCGCTGGCGTAGTTCAGCTCGTTGCCGCCCAGCTTGCCCATCCCGATGATGGCCAACGGCGGTCCTTCGTCGGCGATCTCCAAGGCGCGGACGAAACAAGCGTCGGCCAACAGCGAAAGTTCCCGGCCCACGGTGGCCAGGTCGGCCTCGCCCAGCAGATCGCGCAGCGCGATGCGCAGAAGCTGGCGCCGCTTCCACCGCCGCAGGCCGTCGAGGGCATCATCGTCGTCGGGGGCGGTCAGCGAGATTTTCTCGGTGGCGAAGTCGGCAGGCGGGTCGAGCACTCCGAGCAGACTGGGATCGCGCCGCACCGCCTTGCTCATGCTGCGAGAAGCTCCGGCCAGCATGGCTGCGGCCCGGGCCCGGCGCTCGTCGGTGATGCCGAGGTCGTCGATGAGGGAACGGGCGTCCTCCGGCCACGGACAAGAGGCGATCAGATGCTCGATGTCCTGGTTCTGGTGACCGAGGCCTTCAGCTTTCATATGATCCCATGCTATGAGCACTCCAGTCGGTCCGTATTCCCCAATCGTTCGTGCCGGAGATTTTCTTATCTGCTCTGGGCAGATCGGCATCGCCGACGGATCACTGGTGCCCGGAGGGCTAGTCGCGCAATTCCGCCAAGCGGTGGCCAATGCCGAGGCGGTGCTAGCCACCGAAGGGGCCACGCTGGACGATGTGGTGAAAGCCACCGTGTTCCTGCTGCACATGGACGACTTCGGTGCCATGAATCAGGCCTACATCGAGTGCTTCGGCGACAACCGCCCCGCCCGCTCCGCAGTAGGCGTCGCAGCCCTCCCCCTCGGCGCTCTCGCAGAAATCGAACTCTGGGCCTACGCGGGCTGACCCGGCATTACGGCGACCACGAGAGGTCTCGGGTGTATATGGGTCCTGAAGCGAGCTTCTGTTGGTTGGTTCCATCGGCAAAGACAACCCAAAGCCCCTCAGCGACAACCCTGGTTTCGTTGCTCCCGACGAATTGTCCACCTGGCGAGTAGGCAATTCGGGTGCCGTCAGGTGACCAAACTGGATGAGAGGCAACCCCTTCAAGGGTTGCAATCTGGTACTTGTTGGAACCACTCGCGTCTATCGCGGTGAGGACTACATCGTCATCCTGGATGTCGAAGTAGGTGATTTGCTTGCCATCGAAAGACCAAGTGAATCCGACTTCCCCTTGCCGAAGAGGTGTTCCGAACGTATAGGCAGAGCTTGCGATCCTGCGCTGGTTTCTCCCATCTGCGTCAAAAACCCAGATTTCCTTGCGGTTTTGCGGACGTGAGGTCACGCCAACCGCAATTCGACTTCCATCTGGCGACCAAATCGGCCCAAAGTCCGCTCTAAGGCCGTTGAGCCGCCTCTGATTGGTGCCGTCGGCATTGGCGATCCAGTTGTCCCCGGTAAGTCCCTTGGAATAGACGATTCGCGAGCCGTCAGGCGACCACGAAAAAGCAGGTTGTGTCGGTACCTTGGAGATCAGGGTGCTGTTTGACCCGTCGACATCGACAACCGTTAGATTCGAATTGATGCTTACGCCCAATCTGTCGCAGCAAATTGACTGATAGGCGAGCTTGGTACCGTCGGGCGACCAGGTGAGATGAGATATCCACTGAATGTCAGCGCTTTCCCCGTCCAAAAGGATCTTTAGGTCGGTTCCATCGTCGTTAACCGTCCAGATCTCGCTCTTATCGGACTGACCGTCCCAGGGTTCTTCGTGGTAGTTCACCACGAAAGCTATGCGGGTGCCGTCGGGGGACCACACGGGATTCGAAAAGAGCGAGCTGAAGCCTGGCGTTGCGAAGTCATCAGCCGTAACGATTTTTCGCGCTCCCTCACCATCGCCGTCCATGATCCAGACGGCTAGATCGAACACAACAGCGATCCGATTGCAGCCGCCAGGCACGATTCGGGTATCGATCTTGAACAGACAGCGGTAGTCGTTCAGCAGGGCTTCTTGGTTGATGACCAGTTGATCGCGCACGTCGAGAGCTTGCTGGGGGCCCATGCCTTGGAACGGAGGCGGCGAAGGCTGGTCTTGAGCGGGCTCTCCATCGACGCATCCGCCGGGTACCACCTGGGTGTCGACGTTGAAGCGGCAGCGGTACACGTTGAGCAGCGATTCTTGGGCGAAAATCAACTCGTCGCGTTTTCTGATCTCCTCCTGAGGCACCTCCGGTGCTGCCTCCTGCGCACCCGCCATCGCCGTCCCCAACGGAAGCACGAGCAGAGCCACCACCGCCGCAGCCACCATCCGGTAACGAGCCATTGCAATCACAACCGGCGAGCGTAGGAGAGGCAGAACCCAGGGACAAACGCGTACACGCTGGAGAAACCTGCACTTGGTGAACTGGGCAGTGTTACCAAGTACACTGAAGATATGGCCACTGTGCTGGAGTTTCTTGTGTCTTCGTCGGGTCAAATGTCGTTGCCCGCTCAGGTTCGACATCGTTGGAATCTCGACGATGGCGGACCCGTTGATGTGCTCGACCTTGGATTCGGAGTGCTTACAGTGCCTCGGGGTGAGGGACGCGGCTTGCTCAGCGACCTTCTCAGCCGCGATGAGCATGCGGCCTTCGTGGAGTCTCTAGCTGACGACCCCGACCTGGCCACCACATGACCAGGGCGGTCATCGACGACCATCTGCTCCGCGATCTACTGGCCGGCGATGTGAGCGGCGGGCTGGCTCAGGTACTAGTTGATCACGAGCCGGCGACGACGAATCTGTTTCTCCTACGACTGTGCCGGAGTGTGGTGTCTGCCACGGGGGGAGCACTGACCGGCTCGTGGTCGAGTTCAGCACGCCGAGCACTAGGGCGTCAGCTCGCCATCCTTCCCGAAGACATCGAGGTCGTTCCCGTTCGCACTCTCGCCTTCCGCATGGCGGAGGTGGCTGATCAACATCGACTATCAAGTCTCGGGGCTGAGGCAGTGGCTGCCGCCGAGTACCTGGCAGGGCCACTCTGCGTTTGGATCGGAGACGATGGGCCAAACATTCGATCCGCAATGGCAGACCTAAACGGCGACTATCGCACCATCTCCCGCTAGGGAAGCCAACCGACGCCGCTGGGCAGGTTGACGATCCAGTTCCAGCATTGGATGGTGCCGTCGGGTCTGATCCCGCAGGAATGCTCTGTGCCGGTGCCGATGGCGGTAAAGGTGCCTTCGGGTGCGCTTGCCTGGCCACTTGTGTTATTACCCCAGCATTCAACGGTTCCCTCGGTTCTAATCCCGCAGGAGTGTGAGTGGGCGATGTTGACATCACTGGAGGTATCAACGGAGACAAATGTGCCATCAGGAGCATCCGACCGGCCATCTTCTACATGTAGGGGCGGGTCTACTTCCCCGTATTCTGAGTAGCTCACATATCCATTGGCACCCCAGCACTCAACGGTGCGATCGGTTCTGATGCCGCATGAGTGGTTGCTGCCAGCCGAAACAGAGATGAAGGTGCCATCGGGCGCGCTTGTCTGGCCGTCTGAGTTATTACCCCAGCACTCAACCACTCCGTCAAACTTGACCCCGCAAGAATGCTCAGGTCCAACTGCAATGTGGGAATACAAGCCTTCAGGTCTGTCGGAGTGGTCAAACCGGCTGGTGCCCCAGCATTGTGCGGCACCGTCGGCTCTTAGTACACAAGAGCGCCTTCCACTAGCAAAGATGCTGGCGAATTCACCGTGCGGTGGGTTCATACTTTCGATTGTGCTGCCGCCCCAGCAGGTGATGCTGCTGTCGGTCTTGAGCCCGCAGGTGTGCGAAAACCCAGCCGTGATTGCGATAAAGGTGCCGCTTGGCGCGTCAGCCTGTCCGAACTCATTGCCACCCCAGCAGTCGACGGTGCCTTCGGTCCTTATGCCGCAGGAATGCCAGCCTCCAGCCGTGACTTCGGCGAATGTTCCTATGGGCACGTCAATCCAACCGTTCGGACCATAGCCATGGCCCCAACACTCAACGGTGCCTTCGGTCTTGATCCCGCAAGTATGGTCGTCGCCGGCATCGACAGCGGTAAATGTGCCCTCAGGTCGATCCGACTCGTCTCTGCCGTTATGGCCCCAGCAGTCAACGGTGCCTTCGGTTCTGATCCCGCAAGTATGGCCGCCACCAGCATCGACAGCGGTAAATGTGCCCTCAGGTGGATCTGCTTGCCCGCGATGAAACCAGAAGTAGTCGGGGTCGTTGTTGCCCCAACAGATAACGGTTCCATCGGTTCTGATCCCGCAGGAGTGGGTGTCGCCAGCCGAGAGTGAGATCAAAGCACCGCTGGGCGCATCAGCTTGTCCAAGAATATTAGTGCCCCAGCATTGGATGGTGCCGCTTGTCCTCAGCCCGCACGAATGGTGATAGCCAGCTGAAACGGCGGTAAAGGCGTAGCCGGCCATGGGTTCTTTCCCGCAGCCCTCGAGCACCATGTGGATGTCGATTTCGTATTGGCAGCGGTAGGTCTTCAGCAGTGCCTTTTGTGCAGCTATCAGTTTGTCCCGCACGTCGATGTCCTGCTGTGCAGGAGTGCCCTCAAACTGGCCGGGTCTAGGAGCATCGTAAGCTGGCATGTCGTCGACGCAGCCGCCCGGCACCACCGTGGTGTCGATGCCGAATCGACAGCGGTACACGTTGAGCAGTGATTCTTGGGTGAAGATCAACTCGTCGCGTTTTCTGATCTCCTCTCGAGGGGCCTCAGGTGCTGCCTCTTGTGCGCCCACCCCCGCCGCCAGCGGAAGCACGAGCAGAGCCGCCGCCAGCAACGCCATCACAGCCAGGGCGCAACGACGAACAATGGCGGGCATGTGTCTGATTGTAGATGGGACGTATATGCGGGGGGGATCGGGCCTTACTTGGTGAAGTGGAGTTTGCTATGGCTTCCGGCCGGAGAGGCCGAATCGCGTGTCTCCCCAGCAATAGATGGTGGTTGCGGGTTCGAGTCCGCAGGTGTGGTCGGCACCGGCAAAGACGGCCGTGAACTTGGTGCTGGGCGGGTCGCTCTGCATCCAGCGATTGCTGCCCCAGCACGCCACGGTGTCGTCAATTCTGATTCCGCACGAATGCAACCTCCCGGCAGTGATGGCGGAAAACAGACCTTTCGGCGCTTCTAATTGGCCGTCCCAGTTACCACCCCAGCAGCCGATGGAGCCGTCGGTCTTGAGACCGCACGAATGATATTGACCGGCTGCCGCGGCCGAGTATTCGCCAACATGCCAATCCACACCCTCAGGCAGGTTGTTGGCCCAGTTCCAACAGTGGATTGATCCACCGCCTCTGATTCCGCACGAAAAATTCGCCGCAGGGGCCACAGCTATGAATGTGCCCTCGGGCGGGCTTGACTGCCCGAAGCCGTTCTTGCCCCAGCAGACGATAGTGCTATCAGGTCTGATGCCGCATGAATGTCCGGCTCCGGCAGAAACGGCGGTGAATGTGCCCTCGGGCGGGCTTGTCTGCCCGTGGTCATCGTGGGTCCAGACCCAACCCCAACACTTGACGGCATTGCTGGTGTCTATTGCACAGAAGTAACTATTTCCGGCTGAGATAGAGGCAAAGGTGCCCTCAGGCACATCTGCTTCTCCAGGACTAGCGTCGGGCCAGCACGCGATGGTGCGGTCGGTTCTGATGCCACATGACCTGATGTTCGAGGTTGCGATATCGAGGAAAGTGCCTTCAGGTGAGTCTATTTGGCCCTCCGAGTTGTAGCCCCAGCAGACGATAGCCCTATCCGTTCCAATGCCACAGGAATGGTAGATCCCTGTAGCGATATCGATGAATGTGCCCTTGGGAGCATTTACTTGGCCTGTGCGGATGATGCCGTCGTGACCCTCGAACCCGTTGCTGCCCCAGCATCGAACGGTGCGGTCTGTACTTGATCCCGCACACATGACGGTCCCCGGCTGAGATTGCGGTGAACATGCGAGATGGCGGGTCCGATTCGTCAAATTCGTCGCTGCCCCAACAGAGGGTGATGCCATCGGTTCCTATTGCACACGAATGCCCGTAACCGGCGGTGATGGCTGTGAACTGACTATCTGGTGGTTCTGCCTGGCCGTTCCCGTTGCTGCCCCAGCAAACCGCGGTTCCATCCATTCTGATCCCGCAGCTGTGTGAACTGCCCGCCGATATGGCGGCAAACGCACCCTCAGGTGCGTCCAATTGTCCGGAGTCATTCCTTCCCCAGCAGATGACGGTACCGTCGGTTTGGAGGTCACATGAATGAGATGATCCTGCCGAGATGGCGGTGAATGAAGGGAGCAGTCCTTGTGCTAAGTCGATTGGAGTCGGCGTGTCAGTGCAGCCGCCGGGTACGACTCGGGTGTCTATGTCGAACCGACAGCGGTAGGTGTTCAGCAGCGCCTCTTGGTCGGAGACGAGCTGGTCGCGCACCTTGAGATCGTTTTGGGTAGGTGTGCCGACAAAGGGTGGGTGTGGAGGCTGGTCTTGGCTGGGCTGTCCGTCGGCGCAGCCGCCGGGCACGACCTGGGTGTCTATGTCGAACAGGCAGCGGTAGGTGTTCAGCAGCGCTTCTTGGTCGGCGATGAGCTCGTCGCGTACTTGAATGTCGCGTTGGCTAGTGGCCTGCTGAGCGGCCGCGGACCCCGACGCCGCTACCGCTGTTGCCAAAACGGCCGCGACCAGAAATACAGCAACTCCCCGCTGCACAGTGGGCAACACTACCCATCATCAGCGTTCCCAGCGGGAGAGGCCGAAGCGGTAGCCGACGGACCGCACGGTGGTGATGAGGCCGGCGTGCTCTTCGCCCAGCTTGGCCCGCAGACGGCGGACGTGGACATCCACGGTGCGGGCGCCGCCGAAGTAGTCGTAGCCCCACACCCGGCTGAGCAGCATCTCGCGGGTGAACACCTTGCCGGGCGAACTGGCCAGGAACTTCAGCAATTCGTACTCCATGTAGGTGAGGTCGAGCGGGCGGCCGGTGATGGTGGCCTGATAGGTCTCAACGTTCAGCACCAGCGGGCCGTATTCGATGAGTTCCGGGCGCAGCGCGGTGCCCGATCGCCACACCAGGTGGGCCAGCCGGGCTTCCAATTCCCGCTGGTGGAATGGGGTGAGGCAGAAGTCGGTGTAGAGGTCGTCGCGCATCTCCAGTTCGTCTAGACGAGCACCGGAGATAAGCAGCAGCACCGGGATGTCCAAGCCCCTTCGGTTCAGTGAACGACAGAATCCGAACGCGTCTTCGGGGTTCTCATCCACCGCCACCACCGCGCCCAGCCATCGGCCCTCCGGCTCTTGGGCGCTGCCCACCGCCTTCCAGTTGTAACCCCCCAAGTCCAGTGTGCGCACCAACTCCGGCGGCGGCGGATCGGGAAAAACGAGCAGCGGCTCAGTCACAGCAACTACCAGGTGTTCAAGTACCGGCGGAGCTCGAAGGGGGTGACCTCCCGGCGGTACTCGGCGAATTCGACCCGCTTGTTGCGCAAGAACCACTCGTGGATGTGCTCGCCCAGCACGTCAACCATCAGAGGCGACTCCTCCAGCACGTCCAGGGCCTCCGACAGCTACATGGGCAGCTCCTCGAAACCCTGGGTCCGAGCTTGGCCCCTAGTCATGGTGTAGAGGTCGGCGGCCGCCTCAGGCGGCAGCTCATAGCCCTCCTGCACCCCTTTCAAGCCGGCGGCCAACACCGCGGAGAACGCCAAATAGGGGTTGGCCGCCGAGTCGAGCGCCCGGTATTCGATTCGAGTGGACGATTCCTTGCCCGGCTTCACCACCGGCACCCGCACCAGCGCCGAGCGGTTGTTGCGGGCCCACGACACGAAGGTGGGCGCCTCGTCGCCGGCCACCAACCGCTTGTAGCTGTTCACCAGCTGGTTGGTGACCGCGGTGATCTCCCGGGCGTGGTGCAGCAGGCCGGCGATAAAGGCCTTGGCCGTTTTCGACAGGCCGTAGTCGTCTCCGGCGTCGTGGAAGGCGTTGACGTCGTTCTCGAACAGCGACATGTGGGTGTGCATGCCCGATCCCTGTACGCCGTTGAGCGGCTTGGGCATGAACGTGGCGTGCAGATCCCGGTCGAGCGCCAGCTTGCGCACCACCAGCCTCAACGTCATCACGTTGTCGGCCATGCTCAGCGCCTCGGTGTAGCGCAGGTCGATCTCATGCTGGCTGGGGCTGTCCTCGTGGAAGGAATACTCCACCGGGATGCCCATGGCCTCCAACATGGTGATGGTGCGTTTGCGCAGCGGGCTGGCCACATCCGCGGTGGTCAAATCGAAGTAGGAGGCGTTGTCCAGCGGCGTCAGCGGCTGGTCGGGATCGCCATGCCGGAAGTAGAAGAACTCCACTTCGGGAGCGGTGTAGAACGTGTAGCCCATCTCGGCCGCCTTGGCCAGGCTGCGGCGCATCACCCAGCGGGGATCGCCCTCAAAGGGGGTGCCGTCGGGGTTGCGGATGTCGCAGAACACGCGTCCGGAGGGCTCTTCGGGGTCGGCCCACGGCAGCAACTCGAATGTGGACGCGTCGGGCACGGCCAGCACATCGCTCTCCTGCACCCGGGAGAAGCCGTCAATAGCCGAGCCGTCGAATTGCAGCCCCTCATCGAAGGCGTCGGCCAACTCCGCCGGAGAGATGGCCACCGACTTGAGCTGGCCCAGCACGTCGGTGAACCAGAGCCGGATCAGGCGTACCCCCCGCTCCTCCACGGTGCGAAGCACATAGTCCTTTTGCGGTTCCATAGCCAGCTACCGGAGTGTCTCGTCAGATGAGGCTTGCGGTTCCATAGGAGACCACCAGAGTGCCCTGCCGCCGGTTGTCAACGCCAGCCCATTGGCGGCGTTCACATACCTTTCACAATCGGGAAAATCTTTGGAAACACGGCTCTGGCACGATGCGAAGCGCCCTTGTCGCTTGTGGGAAAGTAAGGGCGCGAAAAAGGAGGAACCCACTGTGTCATCTCCCCAAGAAGTCATTGCTCTAGCCGCATCAGAGGGTGCGGAGTTCGTGGATATGCGCTTCACCGACGTCCCCGGTGTGCAGCACCACTTCTCGCTGCCCATCCGCGAGCTGACCGAAGCGGTGTTTGAGGAGGGCCTCGGCTTCGACGGCTCGTCGGTGAGCGGATTCCAGACCATCGACGCCTCCGACATGCTCCTCATCCCCGATCCCGACACCGCGATCTTCGACCCGTTCACCAAGCGCAAGACCTTGGTGCTGCTGTGCGACGTGAAGGATCCCGTGACCGGCGAGATGTACGGCAAAGACCCCCGGGGCGTGGTGCGCCGCTCCCTGTCCTATCTGGCCAGCACCGGCATCGCCGATGCCGCCTACTTCGGACCGGAAGCCGAGTTCTTCATCTTCGACAGCGTAGCCTTCCAGAACCAGCCCGATGTGGCCGGCTATCAGATTCGCTCGGCGGAGGGCATCTTCGAGAGCGGTCGCCCCTCGGTGAACGGTGCCCCCAGTCCCGGCCACCGCATCCCCTACAAGGGGGGGTATTTCCCGCTGTCGCCGATGGACACCTTCCAGGATCTGCGCTCGGAGATGGTAGTGGCCCTCGAATCGGTGGGAATCCCCATCGAGGTCCAGCACCACGAGGTGGGCACCGCGGGCCAAGCCGAGATCGACATGGTGTTCGACGAGATGCTGGTGATGGCCGACAAGGTGCAGCTCTACAAGTACGTGGTGAAGAACGTGGCCCGCGAGCACGGTCGCACAGTCACCTTCATGCCCAAGCCCATCTACGGCGACAACGGCTCGGGGATGCACACCCACATGTCGCTGTGGATGAACGGCGACACGCTCATGTACGACGAGCGAGGCTATGCCGGCCTGTCCGACCTGGCCCGCTGGTACATCGGCGGACTCTTGGCCCACGCTCCAGCGATCCTGGCCTTCGCCGCCCCCACCACCAACTCCTACAAGAGGCTGGTGCCCGGCTACGAGGCCCCGGTGAACCTGGCCTACTCCCAGCGGAACCGCTCCGCAGCCATCCGCATCCCGCTGATCTCCGACAACCCCAAGGCCAAGCGCTTAGAGTTCCGCTGCCCCGATCCCAGCGCCAACCCCTACCTGGCGTTCGCCGCCATGCTGATGGCCGGGATCGACGGCATCCAGAACCAGATGGATCCGGGCGACCCGCTCGACAAGAACATCTACGACCTGCCTCCCGAAGAGGCCGCCGGCATCGAGACCGTGCCCGGTTCACTGGCTGCTGCGCTGAGCGCTCTCGAAGCCGACCACGACTTCCTCTTGGCCGGCGACGTGTTCAACAACTCGTTGATCGAGTCGTACATCGAGGTCAAACAAGAGGAGGTGGACGCTGTCAACTTGCGGCCCCATCCCCTCGAATTCGAGATGTACTACTCCGTCTAGCCGAACACTCCAACAGATCCAATCTGTGTTCGGGCTGCGGCCCTTCTAGCCTGTTCTCGTGGCCAAGCTGCGGGTGGCCCTGTGCCAGATCAACTCAGTGGTTGGCGATATCGACGCCAACACCAAGCGGATTCTCTCTGCGCTGGCTGCCACCGAAGAGGCCGGGTGCCATGCTGCGGTGTTTCCCGAGCTGGCCGTCACCGGCTATCCCCCGGAGGATTTGGTGCTCAAGCGGCGGTTTGTGCAGGACAGCCGCGCTGCGATGGAGCACATTGCTGCCCGGTCGGGATCGTGTGCCGCGGTGGTGGGATTTGTGGACGGTGCCGATGGGTGCCAGAACGCAGCCGGCGTCGCAGCCCATGGCCGACTTGAGGGCGTCTACCACAAGCGGGAGCTGCCCAACTACGGGGTGTTCGATGAGCGCCGTTACTTCCTCCCCGGCACCGGCGATCCCGTGCTGCACGACATGGCCGGCGTCGCCGTCGGCGTGTCGATCTGCGAGGACGCGTGGGTGTCGGGGGGTCCGATGAGCCAGATGGCCGCAGCCGGTGCCGAGGTCATCTTCAATCTGAACGCCTCGCCCTATCACGTGGGCAAGCTGAACCAGCGTTTGAGGGTCCTCCGCCAGCGGGTCTCGGAGACGGGGTGCGCCGTCGCCTATGCCAACTTGGTGGGAGGTCAAGACGAGCTGGTCTTCGACGGCGCATCGCTGATGCTGGACGCCGACGGTCGCGTCATCGCCCAGGCACCCCCCTTCCGAGAGCATCTGCTGATCGCCGAAGTAGAAGTGGCCGACCGGCCTGAACTGTCGTCCCCGCCGGCCATTCCCCAGGAGATCAACAAGGTGGATCCTGGATTGGACGAGCTGCACGAGCAGTACGAGGCCCTCGTGCTGGCCACCCGGGACTATGTGCACAAAAACGGCTTCACCGATGTGGGCATCGGAGTGTCAGGGGGAATCGACTCCTCGCTGGTGGCGGCCATCGCCACTGACGCTCTGGGTGCCGACCATGTACACGGCGTGCTGATGCCCTCCCGCTATTCCAGCGATCACTCGGTGGCCGACGCCGAGGCACTGTGCCGGAACCTGGGCATCGACCATCGGGTCATACCAGTGGAGCCCGGCCATCAGGCCTTCCTGAACATGCTGGCGCCGTCGTTCGACGGGCTCGACCCCGACCTGGCCGAGGAGAACGTGCAGTCTCGCATTCGGGGGACGCTGCTCATGGCCTTGTCCAACAAGTTCGGCTGGCTCATCTTGACCACCGGGAACAAGAGCGAGAGCGCGGTGGGCTACTCCACCCTGTACGGCGACACCGCCGGGGCCTACGCCGTGATCAAAGACCTGTGGAAGCTCCAGGTGTACGCCTTCGCCCGCCACCGCAACCAGCGGGCCGGACGGGACCTGATACCCGAGAATGTGCTGGTCAAACCGCCGTCAGCCGAGCTTCGCCCCGACCAGCGAGACGACCAGAGCCTGCCTCCCTACGAGGTGCTGGATCCGCTGTTGGAGGCCTATGTGGAGGGCGACCTCACCCCCGCCGACCTGTGCGGCCAGGGCTACGACCCCGATTTGGTGAGCCGCATCACCGGCTTGGTGGACCGTGCCGAGTACAAGCGCCGCCAGAACCCCCCCGGGGTGCGCATCACCGCCAAGGCCTTCGGCCGCGACCGCCGCTTACCCATCACCAATCGCTACCGGGGCGGGGACTGATGGCCGTCGGACTCCAAGAAACGACAGCTAGATGCTTTAGCCGATACCGGGGCGGGGACTGATGGCCGTCGGACTCCAAGAAACGACAGCTAGATGCTTTGGCCGATACCGGGGTGGGGACTGATGGCCGTCGGACTCCAAGAAACGACAGCTAGGTGCTTTAGCCGCTACCGGGGCGGGGACTGAGGATGGACATCGAGCAGTCGGCTGACGCCTGCGGCGGTTTGGCCTGGATTTCTGAGCGGCTGTTCGAGATCGAAGGCCACCTGGCCGTTGAATCGGCCGAAGGCGAGTCTCTGGACGCCCGCACCCGGGCACTTCTGGCCCGCTCCAGCCGTCGTCATGGACAGCATGCCCAGTGGTGGAAGAACCTGCTGCCTGACTCGCCGGCATTGGCCGGAACTGATCGGATTGGCTGCCCCACACAATCATGGGAGCACTTGCTGGGCTACATCGAGGATGAGGCGCCGGCACGCGCCGTCGCCGCGCTCTACGAAGTAGCCCTGCCCCAGTTGGATTTGGTGATCGATCATTTGGGTCAGGAGTTGTCGCCGGTGTGCGACGGAGCTGTGATCCGCACCGCCCGCATGGTGGCCGCCGATTTGGCCGAGGAGCGATATGACGCCAAGGAAGTGTGGAATCCTCCCAATATCCCCTCTGGTGGAGACATCGAAGAGCTCATCTTCGACTTTGCCGACGACTATCACGAAAAAAGATGGCCTCCACTGCTGCCGTATCCGCGATGAAGCGGGTATCGTTATTGGCTAAGCATTGTCCGTGTCTCTGCTCGGTCAGCGTCGACCGATTCGACAGCGGCACCGATAGCCCCATGGATTATCGGGCCAAAGGATTTTCGGGAAGGTGTGACTGTGCCGAAAGAGCGTGTTGAGCGAGACGACGAAGATCTTGTCCGCCTCTATCTGACCGACATCGGCCAATACCCGCTGCTCACCAAAGACGACGAGGTTGAGCTGGCCCAGAAAATCGAGGAGGGCAACGAGGCGCAAGCTCTCCTTGACCAGGACAAGGAGAGCGCATCCGGCAGTTCAGAGCGGCTATCGCCCGCCCGCCGCCGCATTCTGCGCCGCCAGGTCAAAGTGGGCGAGGCGGCTGAGCGCCGATTCGTGCAGTCCAACCTCCGCTTGGTGGTGTCCATTGCCAAGAAGTACCAGGCCTCCGGTTTGCCTCTGCTAGATCTGATCCAGGAGGGCAATCTCGGCCTGATGCACGCGGTGGAGAAGTTCGACTGGCGCAAGGGCTTCAAGTTCTCCACCTATGCCACCTGGTGGATCCGCCAGGCCATCACCCGGGGAATCGCCAACACCGGCCGCACCATCCGCCTGCCGGTCCACGCCGGCGACACCCTGGCCCGACTCCAGAAGGCCCGGGCCAACCTGGAGAAGAAGCTGGGCCGCCCGGCCACCCTGGCCGAGTTGGCCGTAGAGGTAGACCTCTCCGAGGAAAAGGTGACCGAGGCGCTGCGCTTCGCCGCCGAGCCGCTCTCGTTGAGCGAGCCGCTGCGGGAAGACGGCGACGCCGAGTTGGGCGACGTGGTGGAGGACCGCTCCGCCGAGTCCCCCTTCGAAGTGGCCGCCACCGCCTTGCTGCCCGAGGAGATCACCCGGCTGCTCGGCCCCCTCGACGAACGCGAGCGCGAAATCCTCAAGCTCCGCTTCGGCCTCGACCGCGGCGAGCCCCGCACCCTCGAAGAAGTCGGCGAGCACTTCAACCTCACCCGCGAGCGCATCCGCCAAATCGAGGCCCGAGCCATGTCCAAACTCCGCCACCCCAGCAGCGACACCGGCGCCCGCGATTTGCTAGCTGTCTAGAAGCCCCGTCAGCCGTATTCGATTCCCGTCCTCCACAACCGACGAGGTAGGCCGAGCGGGGGGTGGCCCGGCTCAGGGTGCCCGCCGCCCGGAGCTCGTCGAGGACGGCGGGCTGGGCCGGGACAGGACCCGCCGCTCGGCCGGTCTCGCGCCAAGCGGAGGTGGACGGGAATCGAACCCGCCGGACGGGGATCGCCCGTCCCACCCGCTTTGAAGGCGGGGGAGCCCACCAGGCGCTCAGACACCTCCGCCGGTCATCTTTGCCCACCGCCGGCCGTCGCGCCACCCGAAGTCGCGCCGAATGTCGAGTCCGGCGGTCCGTCCCGAAAACTCATTTGATCGCGCTGCCGCACATCGGCAAGGGTGAGCCGGTAATGAAGTTTCAGTCAATCTGAATAATTATCGGGGATACCAATGATCTATGCATATCTCGGTGCGAAGGGCGGCGTCGGCAACACCGTGACTGCCCTGCTGGCTGCGGTCAGTGCGAAGCGGTCGGGCCGCGATGTCGTGCTGGCCGACCTCACCGGCGACTTCGGCGTGGTGCTCGGCACCGCGCCTGACCTGCCCGGCATTGCAGAATGGACCGCGGCATCGGAGCTCTCACTGGGAGCCGCATCGGCGCTGGCGGTCGATGTCGCGCCGGGCATCAGCCTGCTGCCACGCGGCAGCGGCGACATCGACGCATCCCGGCTCGCCACGCTGTGGTCGCTGCTTGCGGGCAAGCCGCGGGTCAACATCATCGACGCGGGCCGCGGCCGCACTGCCCTGTCGCAGGTGTCGGGTCCACGG
>JAJEDQ010000099.1 GCA_022821445.1 Acidimicrobiia bacterium
ACCTCCACCGCCGCCGAGGGCGCGGGCGCCCACCACGTGCGAGTGCTGTTCAGCACCCCGCCCCACCGCGACGTGCACCTCGGCTACTCGGCGCTGTACTCCACACAACCAGGCGCCGCGACACGCCGCGCCGATTTCACCATCGAGGGCATCACCCTGCTGGTGCGCGCCGGAGCCACCCACGCCGACATCCCCATCGGCATCATCGACGACAACACAGCAGAAGGCCCCGAAACCCTCACCCTCAAACTCAACATCTGCCGCTACTACTTCCTCGGCCCCGACTGGACCCGACGCCACACCATCACCATCACCGACAACGACTAACCGCCATAGGCAGCCTCAGCATGCAGCGACAGGTCCAAACCCACACCCTCATCCTCCGCAGAAACCCGGACCCCCAAAGTGCGGTGGAGCATTACCGCCCGGTCACCTAGCCTCCGCTTTGCATGCGGGCCGCCCAGCGGGCTTTGGCCACGGCTTCTACTTCGGGGTTGCCGTCTAGGAAGGTCTGCTCTAGGAGGCGGTGGGCGATGCGCCAGCCGTCGGGAGTGCGGACCATCTGGTCGATGTATTTTCCGCCGACGATGAAGGTGTCGCCGCCAGGGGTGTCCTCGATGTACTTGGTGGCGATGAAGTAGCAGCCAGCGATGGCCTTGTCGCCGTCCACTTGCGCCCAGTGGCAGCCGTTGATGTGCTGGCTGCCGTCGGCCGGCTCCAGCGACGAGGCGCACTTGGCCACGATGGCCTCGAGCCCCTCGAACCGCTCGCCCCGGTAGTCGGCCACCGCATCGGGCAAGAAGATCTCCTTGAGCGCCTCCCACCGGTGGTTGTCCAGGCTCCAGGCATAGCGAATCTGAATGTGACGGATGGCGTCGCGATCCAACAGGTCCTGAAGCCGGTCCACATCTCGTTCCCGGGTCGCTTCTGATCTGGTGTCCATAGACCGCTCAGCTCAGAGCGAGTTAGAGGCCTGCTCAACCAGCTTGGCCAGCATTTCGTCAGCCAAGGCGACTTCTTCGGCAGTGAGGGGACAGGCGGAGTCTTCCAGCATCTGTTCCAGCGATTCCTCAAACGGCGCTTCTTGCCACAGCGCTTGGTTTCCCAGCTCCTTGCGAACAACCTTCCGCAGGTATTCCGAGACGCTCTTCGCCCGTCCCCCCTCTATCAGCGCATTGAGCTGGGAAACCTGGACCTTCGGGAGGGTGACAGTGATCTCTAGGGTGCCCACTTGGCCCACTTTAGCGACCAGTCTGGCTGATGGGGACAATCTCAATCGTGGAGTCGAGCAGTCGGATGTCGTCGGGGTCTGAAGTGATTACCGGCTCGCGCTGCTTGGCCAGCATGGATTGAACCCAGGCTTCGTCTTCCGGCGTTAGAGATCCCCCGGATTCCTCCATGATCCGGTCTACTGTTTCTCGCCAGAGCATTTCGTTGATCAGGGCCTTGCGGACAACAAGCTGCATGAATTCGGAGACGCTCTCGATCCGTCCTGCCTCTACCAGGGCATTGAGCTGAGCGACCTGGATCTTTGGGAGGGTTAGGGTGATCTGGCGGGTGTCCACAATGTCCAGCCTAGCGGTACAAGGCGCAGTCGGCAACAGATTTCAATAATTTTCACTATCTTTCGACCCAAAAGAAATTGCGCATCCGATCTGGCAAGATCTGTACCACTAGGGTATCGGGCGCAGTCGATTCACAGGAGGCAACGATGAGCCGACGACTGGAAGGACGGGTGGCGGCCATTACGGGGGCGTCCAGCGGCATCGGGCGGGCCGCGGCTGAGCGATTCGCCGAAGAGGGCGCCAAGGTGGCCATCGGCGACATCCAAGACGACGCCGGACAGGCGCTGGCCGAGTCACTGGGCGATGGGGCGATCTACGTCCACTGCGACGTGACCTCCGAAGACGACGTGTCCGGGCTGGTGGACGCCGCAGTTGCCGAGTTCGGCCAGTTGGATGTGATGTACAACAACGCCGGCATCGTCGGTGCGGTCGGGCCTGTTGATACCACCCCGGCCGATGAGTGGCACGCCAGCATCGATGTCCTTCTTCACGGGGTGTTCTACGGAGTCAAGCACGCCGCCCGGGTGATGAAGCCCCGGATGACGGGCTCGATCATCTCCATGTCGAGTACCTCCGGGGTGATGGGCGGGCTCGGGCCCCACGCCTATGCTGCCGCCAAGCACGCTGTGGTTGGCCTGACCAAGAACGCCGCCGCCGAGCTATGCCGCTTCGGCATCCGGGTGAATTGCATCGCTCCTGCGTCCATGGCAACGCCGATGGTGGCCTTCGCCCATACCGGCGACCACACCAACATGGACGGTGCCCTGGCCGAGCTCACCGCCAGCTCTCCGCTGATCGGACGCCCCGGCCTGGCCGCCGACGTGGCCAACGCCGCCCTGTGGCTGGCCTCTGACGAGTCGGGCTACACCAGCGGCCACACTCTGGCCACCGACGCCGGATTCACCACCGGTGCCCGGCCCGATGCCCCCGGTTTCGCCGACTACGCCCCCATGATCCGCGAAGCCGGCCGCACCGGGCTCTGATACTCGACCGATCCGGCCGCCTCCTCGGCTTCTGCCTCAGCTATCCACTGCTTGAGTTCATCCAAGTCGTCAGATCCCCCATAGAACGACGAATCGCCGACTTTGCCTGAAGCGACCCACGCCGGACCGTCTTCAGAGTTTCTCTCGATCTGAATGTCGCTCACCAACACCCCCTGCATGGGGCTCTACCAGTTCAGCAGCGAGGAGATTTCCTCGTCTGACAGCGGAGTAACGTCGAGGCGTGCCTGAAGAAGCGCCATTGCTGGCCAATGAAGAAGACCACCCTCAGGAGGTGGTTTACGCCGACGGCGACCGCCGGATCGTGACCATGGACTCGGCCCGGTATGTGGACGCCCGCAACCGGGACAACGACGTGGTGGTGCCGTCTTCGTATCTCGGCGTGCTGCCCGCCCGGCTCATAGCCCCTCATCGGCCGAAGGGGGTCATCGGTCACGACGGCTGTATCGGCAAAGACGGCGCGGGCATCTCCGGGCTGTGGTTCTTGGAGGCCCTGGGCATCCCCGCCGCCACCGCCGACGGGATGAGCGCCGAGCTGGGCAACGGCCTCGACCTGTACGAGACCGGGGTCATCTCCCGGCTCAACATATACGCCGAGCGTTGCGGGCTTGTCGAGGGCATGACGGTGGTCGAGGCGGCCAAGCTGCTGTTGGACAACGACCCCGGCGAGGTGGACGAGGGCACCAAGATCCGCCGCGAGGTCAAGGCCACCACCGACAGCGGACGCCAGATCGTGGTTACCGACTCCATCGTGTTCGCCCTGCCCGAGGACTCCCGCAACGTGCTGGTCACCGCGGGCCACACCGGGCGCAGCGGGGCGGATTTCCTGCTGGAGGTGAGCCCTCACGGCTTCATCTGCTCCGACGGGGGCCGCAGCAAGAACGATGCGGGCATCGCCGGGCTGGCTATCACCGAGGCCCACGGACTGGCCGGAGCGTGCTGCGATGCCTGGAGTGCCCCAGTGGGCGATGCCTTCAAGGCGTACGATGAGGGGATTATCAGCGCGTGCAACCAGCCGGCCCGCAATCGTGGCGTGGAGGTGGGCATGTCCGTCAAGGACGCCGCCTCAGCCCTGCTGGGGGACTGAAAGGGGCTGAGCCAAATGACCGAGCCGACGCCCATCCTGATCGCCGGGGGCACGGTGATCGACGGCACCGGTACCCCGCCCCAGCCCAACACCTCGGTGTTGCTGGAAGGCGACCGCATAGCCGATGTCGGCCCCGATGCGGGCGCTGGGCGATCGGATGCCACCGTTATCGACGCCACCGGATGCACCGTCATGCCCGGACTCATCGACGCCCACGTCCACTGCACCTTCGATGACGTGCAGTCCAACGATGAGCTGTTCTTCCACCGCGACCACACGCTGGCCGCGCTGATCGCCGCCCAAAACCTCCAGAAGCTCTTGATGGCCGGGGTCACCGGATTTTGCGATCCCGACACCCTGTTCTCCATGGGGCCGTCGCTGCGCGATGCGGTGGACGCTGGCGTGGTGGAGGGGCCCCGCATGGCCACCGGGGTGCAGGCCCTGGTCACCGCGGTGGGCGGCACCGCAGGGCGGCTCGTCCCCGACACGGGGGTGGTGGGCTACGCCCAGGTGGTGACCACCGTGGACGAGATGATCCAGATGACCCGCCGCCACATCAAGTACGGGGCCGACTGGATCAAGATCCACGCCACCGGGTCCATCCCCCGCCACAAGGGCGAGCTGCTGGCCTGGAAGCCCGAGGAGCTGAAAGCGGTGTGCGACACCGCCCATGAGTTGGAGACCCCGGTGATGGCCCACGCCCGCTCGGCGGGCAGCACCCGGGCCTGCGCCGAGGCCGGGGTCGACCTCATCTTGCACGCGTCGTTCATGGATGACGCTGGCCTCGAAGCGGTGATCGACGCCGGTGCTTCCCTTATGCCCACCTTCACGTTCTTGGCCAACCTGGCCGACTACGGCCATCTGGTGGACGCCGGGGCCGGGATGCAGGACGTGTTCCGGGGCGAGATCGAGGCCACCGCCAAGATGATGGCCAAGGCCCACGATGCCGGAGTGCCGCTGTTGTGCGGCTCGGAGTCGGGGTTCGCCCTCACCCCCTACGGCCACTGGCACGCCAGGGAGATGGAGGTGCTGGTGGAGTCGGTGGGGCTGAGCCCGCTCCAGGCCATCGCCTGTGCCACCGCCAACGGCGCAATCGCAATGCGGATGGAAGGCGAAGTGGGCACCCTGGCCCCCGGAATGGCCGCCGACGTGCTGGTGGTACACGGCGACCCGGCCGCCGACGTCACCGTGCTGGCCGACCGCTCAAATCTCCGCACTGTGATCAGCCGCGGCCAACCCGTCGACCTGGATCGCCCCTGGCCCACCCGCTCCCCCATCCCCGGTGAGAAAGTGGCCAACTGGGCCGCCAGCTCGTTGACCAGCGACCTTCAGCCCCCAGCCGATTTACAGGGGCCCCACTAGTTCCTGCCGTTAGGCGGCTTCGGCGGGCGGGTGGATATCGAGAGTTGCTTCGATGCGGGCCAAGCGTTCGCCGTGGTTGCCGAGAGTTGCTTCGATGCGGGCCAAGCGTTCGCCGTGTTCGGTTTCGATGCGGGTTAGGCGCTGACTGTTGGCTCTAACGATCTCAGTGAGCTGGGCAACAGTCACCTCTAGCGATTTTAGGCGTTCGTCTTGTTCTTTGAAGCCTTGCCTCATGACATCGAAGCCTTGCTTCATGTCCTCGCGGAGGAGCTTCATGTCGTCGCGGAGGAATTGGAGTTGGAAGAAGAAGGTGGCGATGAAGCCGGTTCCCACTACTCCGATGACGGTGGTGAGGATTGCGTCGCTCATGGCATGTTCCCTCTCTCCTTAGAGGGTTGCTAGAGGGGAAGCTTTCGACACAGCGTACCCGGTCGCTGTGTGGGGTACAACAGGGCGATCCGGGAAGGCGGCTGACCGGTGAAAACGCTCACCAGCGATAACCTTGCTGAGGGTGGTGGGTCGGTGGAAGAATGTAGCGCTTGTGAGCCTGGTCAGAGCGGGAGTTATAGGCGGCATTGGCACTAAGCCCTGGGGGGGTGTCCCTGTGTTGTTGTCAAGCTGCGGGGGCTAGTTTTTCTGGTTGGTGTTG
>JAJEDQ010000150.1 GCA_022821445.1 Acidimicrobiia bacterium
ACCCAGGTAAGGTTCTTCGCGTTGCCTCGAATTAAGCAACATGCTCCGCCGCTTGTGCGGGCCCCCGTCAATTCCTTTGAGTTTTAGCCTTGCGGCCGTACTCCCCAGGCGGGGCACTTAATGCGTTAGCTACGGCACGGATCCCGTTGGATGGGACCCACACCTAGTGCCCAACGTTTACGGCGTGGACTACCAGGGTATCTAATCCTGTTTGCTCCCCACGCTTTCGCTCCTCAGCGTCAGTACCGGCCCAGAGTGCTGCCTTCGCTATCGGTATTCCTCCTGATATCTGCGCATTTCACCGCTACACCAGGAATTCTACACTCCCCTACCGGACTCTAGTCATGGCAGTATCGAGTGGCGTCTCAGAGTTGAGCCCTGAGTTTTCACACCCGACTTACCAAACCGCCTACGAGCCCTTTACGCCCAATGAATCCGGACAACGCTTGCGCCCTACGTATTACCGCGGCTGCTGGCACGTAGTTGGCCGGCGCTTCTTCTGCAGGTACCGTCAATTTCGTCCCTGCTGAAAGGGGTTTACAACCCGAGAGCCTTCATCCCCCACGCGGCGTTGCTGCGTCAGGCTTTCGCCCATTGCGCAAGATTCCCCACTGCTGCCTCCCGCAGGAGTCTGGGCCGTGTCTCAGTCCCAGTGTGGCTGATCGTCCTCTCAGACCAGCTACCCGTCACTGCCTTGGTGAGCCGTTACCCCACCAACAAGCTGATAGGCCGCGAGGCCCTCCCAAAGCGCCGGAGCATTTCCTCTTCCGATCATGCGATCAGAGGAGGGCATCTGGTATTAGCCACAGTTTCCCGTGGTTGTCCCAGTCTTCGGGGCAGGTTCCTCACGTGTTACGCACCCGTTCGCCACTAGGTCATTGCCCGAAGGCGACCTCGTTCGACTTGCATGTGTTAGGCACGCCGCCAGCGTTCGTCCTGAGCCAGGATCAAACTCTCCGTCAACATCTCCAGCAGGTACTCCCCGAGGGGGGTCACTGCCTTCGATCAAGTGCTCGTCTTACTAAATTGCCTCGGCAAGACGAAGCGATTCCGGAAAGTCAAAAGGGCCGAAACCCTTCCTGACTTGGTTTCCTTGGAATTGTGTTAGGTCGACGACATCGACGCGAGGTGCGCCGGGCCGTCGCCCGCACTGGCTTTTCCGTCCTCTCTTCCGTTTTCAAGGAGCGTGAGGCGGTGACCCTGACGGGAGAACCGCATCGGCCCGGACAAGCCGAACCTTGCTCTGCCACTGGGGGTAACCCAAGGGAAACCCGTTTCAGAGGCGGGTGGTAACGCTACCGGCCTCAGCCGGCAACGTCAACTCAACCACAAGATTGCAAGCCGGCCCCTTCTGTCAACTCAATCAGGGGTTTTACTGCGATTCCGCCCGCAGCAGGTGGTAGCGGCGCTTGCCTCGGCGAAGCAGGAGGTAGCGGTCATGCAGAAGGCTGTCGGCAGCCACCTCGGTGTCCTCCCCGGAGACCCGCTGATTGTTGACATACACCGATCCCTCTGCCAGTCCCCGGCGGGCATCGCCCTTGGAGGAAGCCAGCCCTGTGGAGGCCAGCAATTCCACGAGATCGAATCGGTTTGAGGCGGCATCGAAACCGCCGTCGGGGATGTCGGAGGTGGGCACCTCGGCGGCGATTGCCTCCAGGGCGGTCTCGTCCATGTCGTCCACCGGAGAGCCGAACAGGATTCGGGCTGCCTTTTCGGCCGCGGTGGCCGCGGGCCGGCCGTGGACCATGGAGGTGACCTCGTTGGCCAGAATGCCCTGGGCCTCCCTTCGCCCGGGATCGCGCTGATGGGCCTCAACCACGTCGGCAATCTCGGCCACCGGGAGCATGGTGAATTGGAGCAGGCTGCGCTCCACGTCCTCGTCGGGGACCTGGATGAAGTATTGGTGGAACCGATAGGGGCTGGTGCGCTCGGGATCAAGCCAGATCGCCCCCTCGGCGGTCTTGCCGAACTTGGCGCCGTCAGACCGGGTGAGCAGCGGCCAGGTGAGGCCGTGGACTTGGGCGCCGGACCGGCGGCGGATGATGTCGACCCCAGCAGTGATGTTGCCCCATTGGTCGGAGCCCCCGATCTGGAGCTCACATTGGAGGTTGCTGTGCAGCCACCAGTAGTCGTAGGCCTGCAACAGCATGTAGGTGAACTCGGTGAATGAGATGCCGGTCTCGCTCTCCATACGGCTGCGCACCGAGTGCTTGGCCGCCATCTGGTTCACGGTGGCGTGCTTTCCGGTGTCCCGCAAGAACTCGATGAGGGTTAGGTCGCGGGTCCAGTCGTAGTTGTTGACCAACTCGGCGTCGCCATCGAAGTCCAGCAGCGTCTCCAGTTGGCCCCGGATGCCCGCCAGGTTGGCGGCCAGGATGTCGTCGTCCAGCAGGTTGCGCTCGTCGGAACGCCCGCTGGGATCGCCCACCATGCCGGTGGCCCCTCCCACCAGGGCGATGGGCCGATGGCCGGCCTCCTGGAATCTCCGCAGCACCAGTACCCCGATGAGGTTGCCCAAGTGTAGGGAGCTGGCCGTAGGGTCGATGCCGTGGTACACCCCGACCGAACCGTCGCCCAGCCGTCGGGCCAACAGATCCCGGTCGGTGGTGTCCTGCACCAAGCCGCGGGATTCAAGATCTTCAAGCACCGAGCACAGGCTACGGGAGTCGGCGGCGAAGGGAGAATGAGTACGTGACGGGCAGGCGACTCGGTTTGACGATTGGCATAGCGGTGCTCGTGCTGTTCGCGGTGTTCTGGATCGGGGCGACGATCTGGTTCTTCGGCGACGAGAACCCCGACCGGCTGCAAGACCGGGAATGGGTGGCCGACGCCGAAGCCCGATGCGCCCAGACCCGCGACGATCTGGACCGGCTTCCCCAGGCCCGCGACGCGGTGGACATGGCCGAGCGGGCCGACCAGATCGAAGCCTCCACCGCAGTACTGACTGAGATGACAGAGGAATTGGCCGAGTCTGCCCCCGAGGGCGACGACGGCGAACTGGTAGGGCTGTGGCTCGAAAGCTGGGAGGTGTACCTCAGTGACCGCTTGGCCCACGCCGACGCCCTCCGGGCCGGCGAAGACCGCCAGTTCCGGGTGAGTGTGGAGCGGGGAGAAGGGGTGGATGCCCTGCTGGACGCCTTCGCCGACCGCAACCGGATGCCCTCCTGCGGCGACCCGCTGGACATCGGCTAGGCGACCTCGTCGCGGACTCCCAGAAAGGCCCGCCGGACACTGGGGTCGGCCAGCAGGTCTTCAGAAGGGCCCTGGTAGGTGGCGTTGCCCTGCTCGATGACATAGCCGCGGTTGCTGGCTTCAAGGCCCTGTCGGGCGTTCTGCTCGATCATCAGCACGGTCAGCGAAATCTCCCGGTTCAACTGCCGGATCGTCTCGAACACCTCCGCGGTCACGAGGGGTGAGAGCCCGGCGGACGGCTCGTCCATCAGCACGAGCTGGGGCTCCCACATCAGCGACCGGCCGATCTCGATCATTCGCTGCTCGCCGCCCGACAGCGTGCCGGCCGCCTGGCGGGATCGGGCGGCCAGCTTGGGGAACAAGTCGCACACGAACTCGATGCGCTCGCGAACCCGATTCTTGTCCCGGCACTGGTACATGCCCAACTCCAGATTCTCCTGCACTGTCATCTGGGCGAAGGTGCTGCGCAGCTGGGGCACGATGGCGATGCCCGCGGTGGAGAGGGCGTCCTGGGGGGCGATGTTGGTGATGTCGGCACCGTCGCAAATGACGTGCCCGGCCCGTACCGGCACCAGGCCGTACACCGCCTTGAAGACCGTGGACTTGCCGGCGCCATTAGGGCCGATGACGCAGACGATCTCGCCTCGATGGACTTCGAGGTCGATGCCGCGGATGATGTCGTGCCCGACGACGTATCCGGCTCGCACCGACCGCAGATCCAGAAGCGGTCCCCCTGGCTGGGCCGGGCTCACTGGCTCTCCAACCCGGTTGTGCTTCCGCCGCCTTCGGGCGGGTCTTTGCGGCCTTGGGCCCCGAAGTAGGCCTCGACCACCGCGGGCTCCTCCATCACCTGCCGCGGGGTGCCCTCGGCCAGTTTGCGGCCGGAGTCGAGCACCACCACACGCTCGCAGATGTCGGCTACGAACTGGACGTTGTGCTCGACCATCAGCAACGACACGCCCTGCTGGGAGTTGATCGCAACGAGGCGATCCTTTATGTCTTCCACGAGGGTGGGATTGACTCCCGAGGTGGCCTCGTCGAGCAGAACCACGACTGGGTCGCTCATAAGAGCCATGCCGATCTCCAGCAGGCGACGCTGGCCGCCCGAGAGAGTGCCTGCGAGCGCGTCGCTCATGGGCGCGAGCATGAGGAAGTCCATGAGCTGCTGTGCCTTTGAGCGGGTGGCCTCGTCGGTTCGCCTGAAGTGCCCCAGAGCCCCCACGCTGCCCCATTGGATGCTCAACTCCATGTTCTCCCGCACGGTGAGCTCGCGGTAGACCCGGATGACCTGGAATGTCCTGGCCATCCCCAGACGGGCCACCTTGTAGGGAGGAAGCCGGGTTATGTCCTTGTCGCCCAATTGGATCGCCCCATCGTCGAGGCTGTGTATGCGGCTCAGGCAGTCGAACAGCGTGGTTTTGCCGCTGCCGTTGGGGCCGATGAGCCCGACCATCTCCCCGGGATACACCCGGATGCTCACCCCGTCTACTGCGGTCAACCCGCCGAACCGCTTGACGACCCCGCTCCCGGCCACAGCCGGAGAACTGCCGCTTGCCAGACCATCGACTCCTCGGGGCCTCGCCGCGACTAGCGCCCCGCGGTCAAGGTGGCTGCCTCCACCGTTGGGGGAGGGCAACAGCGGGATGCGGGCGGAGCCGTCGACGCTCGACTCGCTGATGCCAGGCGCTCCCGACTCCCCCGTCGCCCGGCGCCAGAGCCTCAGCAGCGAAGCGGACCGACGGTCGAAGACGCCGGCGATCCCTCTGGGCAGAAACAGCACGACGAGGATCAGCAGCACGCCTTGGGTGACCAGGTGGTAGTCGAGAAGGTTGGCCCACAGCACCTCTCTGAGCCAATAGAGCGCGGCGGTGCCCAACACCGGTCCGACCACGGTGCCGAGACCGCCCAGGAGCGTGCCCATCGCGGCGTCGAAGGTGCGGGTCTCAATGAAGGCTATGTCGGGATCCACAAAGGTGTTCTGGTAGGCCCACAGGCCGCCGAAGAGACCAGTCGAGGCACCGGCAAAGCTGAACACGGCCACCTTGAGCCGGGTGGTGGCGATGCCCCGCATCTGCGCGCCCAGCTCGTCCTCCCGGATCGCCACCAGCGCGGCGCCGAAGCGGGTCCGGCGCAGCCACCACGTCAACCCGATCAGCCCCACCACCAGCGCCAGTTCCAGGTAGTAGAACAATTGGCGGTTCAGATACGGCGGCAGTGTGAGGCCGACGCCTCCCCCGGTCAACCCTCCCCATGTCCTCACGATCTCGCGCATCGCCACGAAGGTGCCCAGCATGGCGATGGAGAAATACGGGCCTTTGAGGTGCATGGTGAATCGACCGATCAGCGCGGCCAGCGCCCCCGACACCACCATCCCCAGCAAGATGGCGGGAATCGCCGGCCAGCCAATGCCCAACGCACTCGGCTGGAGCGACATCAGGATCGCGGTCGTATACGCCCCTATTCCGAACCACACGGCGTGGCCGAAGTCCACGTAGCCGGTGAACCCGCCGGTGAGGTTCCAGTTGATGGCCACCGCCACGCTGGTGAACATCAGCGTGAGCGTGAACAAGGTTGAGTCGCTGGCACCCCCCGCGGTGGGCAGAAGCACCAGCCAGACAAGCACGGCGACCGCGGCGACCCGCACCACCAGGCGGCCTCTAGCGCCGCCGAGCCATTGCCTCAACCAGGTCACCGCCCGGGAGCCCAACAACGCCTTCGCCCGGCCTGCGCCGCCGAGCCATTGCCTCAACGGGGTCATGACGCGGTGGCGTCCACCGGACGCAGTCCTTTGAAGATGCCCTGGGGTCGAAGCACCAGCGCGGCCACCAAGATCACGAAGGAGGCCACCACGGCCAGGTTCGTGCCAACCCCCTCCACGTAGAGCGCCAAGACCGCTTCGACGAGCCCGAGCAGCATGGCCCCGCCCAGCGCCCCCCGTACAGAGCCCAGCCCGGCCATCGCCGTGATGGCGAATGCCTTCAGAGTGAGGGGAGGGCCTTGGAACGGCTGCACCGACAGCACCGGGCTCACCAGCGCCCCGGCGACGCCGGTGATCCCGATGCAGACGGCGAACGTGATCGTGTACACCTTGCCCACGTCTATGCCCACTATGCGGGCCGCCTCCCGGTTCTGCGCCGCCGCCCTTATACCCTTGCCGAGCTTCGTTCTTGCCAACAGCAGGCTCAGCGCGGCCAAGAACCCGATCGCGATGACGAGAATCCAGAATCTGGTGACGGGCACGGTGAGGGAGTCGCTGACCTGCCAGCTTCCATCGAGCGAGGTGTCGGCACGGCGGAAGTCTGCCGAGAAGATCAGCTTCATAGCGCTCTGCAAGATGATCGACAAGCCGAACATAACCAGAAGCGAGATCAGGTGAGGGCGGTCGATAACGTGGTTGACCAGCCCCTTTTGCACGGCGTAGCCGAAGACCATCATCACAGCGAACACCGCCGGGATGGCCGCAAAGGGATCCACCCCCCACAGGTCGTTCCCCAGCCAGGCGAGATAGGCGCCGACCATGACGAACTCGCCGTGGGCGACGTTGATCACCCCCATCACACCCCAGATGATGGAGAAGCCCAGCACCAAGAGGGCATACATCCCCCCCAGCGCAATCCCGTTGACCATGGCCTGGGGAAGCTGTCCCAGTTTTCCGGTCGACCCGGCCGGACCAGAGGCGCTGCCGCTCAAGGGGTACTCCAACTCCGCCGTCGCTGCGGCATCGGGAGCGATCACGGCGATCCGTCCGTCTTGCACCTGCACCGTGCCCATCGGCTTGGCTGTGTTCACGCCGCGTTCGTCGAACCTGATGGGCCCGAAAAAGGTCTCGGCCGACAGCGACCGGAGCGCGGCGCGCACCGAGTCGGTGTCGGTCTCGCCTGCGGCTTCGATTGCCAGGTGGAGCGCCAACGCGGCGGTGGTGGCGCTGGCCGCCTGATACACCGGCGGCTCGCCCCAGAGAGACTCGTAATAGGCGGCGTAATCGGCTGCGCTGCCGAAGTAGGGGCCCTCGTAGGCCATCGTGGCCTCCCACTGCGTGGGCCCGAGAACTCCGTCTATGTCGGCGCCCAGTTCTTCGATGAGGTTGGGGTTGGAGGGGCCAACGGTGATGAGCATTCCGTCGGGCTTGAAGCCCAGTTCCTTGGCCGAGTTCACAAAGAGGATCGCATCGTTGTAGTGGCCGCCGCCTATGAAGATGTCGGGGCCGAGGTTGCGGAACTTCGTCATGATGGCCGAGACGTCCTGGATGTCTTTGGGGTAGGCCTCGGTGGCCAGCACCTCGATGCCGTGGCTGGCGAGATGGCGGGCCGCGCCCTCGGCCACCGCGGCGGGAAACGACGTGTCCTCATAGGCGATCACCGCGGTTTGGGCGCCCCTGGCGGCTAGGGCCTCGATGCCCGATTGGGTGTAGTCGCTGGCGATGGTGGCCACGTAGAAGAGATTCTGGAACCCCCTCTCGAACAGGGAATCGGAGGCGCCGTTGCCCTCCACCATCAACACGTTGTTCGCCTCGGCGATGGCGCTGGCCCCGGTGGTCAGTCCGCTGGAGTAGGGGCCGAGCAGGAAGTCCACCTCGTCTTCGTCAATGAGGCGCTGTGTGAGGTTTCCGGCTGTATCAGCATCGGATTCGTCGTCGTAGTAGACGATCTCGGCCCTGTAGCGGTCGTTGCCGACGCGGATTCCGCCGTAGGTCTCGTTGACCCAGCGCACCCAGGTGTCGTATCCCTGGCGGGCGTCGCGGCCCTCTACGGCGTACTTGCCGGTCTCGCTCAGCGCGGCCCCCAGCTTGACGGTGCCCGCGAACCCGCCGTCTGCCTCTCCCGCCGATCCGCCGTCGATTGGCGAATCGTTGCCGACGCAGCCCGCCATGAGGAGGATGCCGGCGGCCAGAACTACCCCGAGAGCCAGTCCATGCCCACGCATCGCCTGCGACCGTATCCGATATCTGCTCAAGCCAAAGGGCGCGGCAGCTCCTCCAGGGCTTCGCACCCCAACTCTGCCAGGCGTACCAGGCCGGGGTCGCAGCCCAAGTCGGCCAGGCCGCCAATCGGTGCCCAGCGCAGACCCCTTGACTCATGGTTGCCCCGGGGTTGGGCGTGGGCCGGGGCCTGCACCAAGAACCGCACGTCGTAGTGCAAGTGGGCATCCTCACCGGGTGGATCCACCTCGTGGATATCGAGGTGCAGCGGCTGAGGCCAGATGAGCAGACCCTCGATTCCGGTTTCCTCGGTGGCCTCCCGCAACGCCACCGCGGGCAGGTTGGCATCGCCGTCGGCGTGGCCCCCCGGCTGAAGCCAGCGGCCCAACTTGGCGTGGAGCATCAGCAGGGTGTTGGCCCCTGCGCTGTCCACCACCAAGGCTGAGCCGGTGAGGTGCCCGGGCCGGCACGTTCTCACACAGGCGTCGGGATGGTCGTCGATCAGCGCCCGATAGCGGTCGCCCAGATCATCGTCGAATCCGGCCAGCAGCTCCCGGGCCACCGCCAAGTCGTCGGCGAAGGCCAGCGCAGCGTCGCCATTGCTCAGCCAGGTCATCTCCTCATCAGCCTTTGCGAGACAGGTCGGGACAACCGGGAACGTACCAGCGCCACGGGAGATCGATGCCAGCGCTGAGTCCGACGCGGACCGAGCAGCCTGGATCAAGCGGCGGCGCGGTCCCGTCGTCGAGCAACTCCATTCCCGCGTCAGCGGTTACCAGATCGACGCCATTGGCGGCACCGTCGATCCCCAGCGCGGCAGTGAGCTTGGCCGGTCCGCTGCACAGGTCTCGATCCCGTCGTGCTTTCTGCCTCCGCGCCCGCATCTCCTCCAGGCCAGCCAGCGGGGTCAGCGCCCGCAGCAGCACCGCGGCGCACTCCCCCTCTACCCCGCACACCACATTGGCGCACCAGTGCATGCCGTAGGTGAAGTACACGTATAGCCGCCCCGGCGGTCCGAACATGACCTCGGTCCGGGGGGTCATCCCTCGAAATCCGTGGCTGCCGGGGTCGTCGGACCCGGCGTAGGCCTCTACCTCCACGATCCGGCCCCGGCATCCCCCAGCAACTAGCACCTTGTTCAGCAAGTCTGGGGCCACCTCCCGAGGATCTCGGGCGAAAAACCCCCGTTCAAGCCTCATCGCCGACACGATAAGCCAGGGCTGGCCAGTCGCCGTCAGCCGAAGCGGGCAGTGTCGGCGTTGAGGCGGGCGCGGAACTGTTTCAGCTGCGCGGCTACTGGCTCGGGGGCGGCGCCACCGGGGGTGGTGCGGCGGGTGACGGGGACGCCGGGAGCGAGTAGCTCGACGGCGGCGGCGCCTAGGCGGGGGTGGCTCCGAACCAGTTCGGCCAGCGATGCCTCGCCTTCCAGGCTGCGGCGCACTAAGTCGCCCACCACTGCGTGGGCGTCGCGGAACGCCATGCCTTGGGCTACTAGGTGCTCGGCCAGATCGGTGGCCGCTGATGTGGGGCCGTCGGCGGCTGCGGCCATGGCCTCGGTGTTGAAGGCGATGGAAGACATCAGCCCGGTCATGGCCCGCACGCCGAGGCGCACCTGGTCGACCGAGTCGAACAGGGGCTCTTTGTCTTCTTGGAGGTCGCGGTTGTAGGCCAAGGGCAGCCCTTTGAGGGTGGCCAGCAAGCCGGTGAGGTTGCCGATGAGCCGGCCAGCCTTGGCCCGGGCCAGCTCGGCGATGTCGGGGTTCTTCTTCTGGGGCAGCATGGAGCTGCCAGTGGCGTAGGCGTCGTCGAGGGTGGCGAAACCGGCCTCCTCGGAAGTCCAGAACACGATCTCCTCGCCGAGCCGGGACAGGTGAATGGCCGCCATGGTCAGCGCGAACAGGCTCTCGGCCACGAAGTCCCGGTCGGACACCGCGTCCATGGAGTTGTCGAACCGGGCGGCAAAGCCCAACTCGGCCGCGGTCATATCGGGATCCAGGGCCAGCGACGAGCCGGCCACCGCGCCCGCTCCCAGGGGGCTCACGTCCAGTCGGGCGCGGGCGTCGGCCAATCGGTCCACGTCCCGGGCCAGCGCCCAGCCGTGGGCCAGCAGATGGTGGGCCAAGAGCACAGGCTGGGCCCGCTGGAGATGGGTGTAGCCGGGCAGGTAGGTGTCGCCCGCGGCGGTGGCCCGTTCGAGCAGCACCTCTTGGAGGGCGATCACGTCGGCGGCGATGGCGGCCAGCTCCCGCTTGGCAAACAAGCGCAGGTCGGTGGCCACCTGGTCGTTGCGGCTGCGACCGGTGTGGAGCTTGGCCCCAGCGGGACCGGCCAGCTCGGTGACCCGGCGCTCGATGGCGGTGTGGATGTCCTCGTCGCCGGGCGCGAAGTCGAACCCACCGGACGCCAGATCCTGCTCAGTCTGGTCCAGCGCGGCCAGCACTTCGGCCACTTCGTTGTCGGTGAGCAGGCCGACGCGGCCCAGCATCCGGACGTGGGCCCGCGACCCGGCAATGTCGTCGGGGGCCAGCCTCGCGTCGAAGCCGATGCTGGCGGTGTAGGCCATCAGCTCGTCGGCGGGACCGCCGTCGAATCTGCCGTGCCACAGCGTGCTCATGACGGGCCTGCTCGCTGGGCCAGGGTGCGCAGCCGCAGTGCGTGGAGCTTGATGAACCCCTCGGCGTCGGCCTGCTGGTAGGCGCCCTGGTCTTCTTCAAAGGTGACCACCGCCTCGTCGAACAGGCTGTCGTCGGAGCGCCGCCCGGTAACGGTCACGTTGCCCCGGTACAGCTTGAGCCGCACGGTGCCGTTCACCCGCTGCTGAGAGTGGTCGATGGCCGTCTGGAGCATCAGGCGCTCGGGGCTCCACCAGTATCCGTTGTAGATCAGCTGGGCGTAGCGGGGCATGAGCTCGTCTTTGAGGTGGGCCACCTCCCGGTCGAGGGTGAGGCTCTCCATGGCCCGGTGGGCTTTGAGCATGATGGTGCCGCCAGGGGTCTCATAGCAGCCCCGCGACTTCATGCCCACGTAGCGGTTCTCCACCAAGTCGAGGCGGCCGATGCCGTTGGCCCCGCCGACGCGGTTCAGCTCGGCCAGCACTGCGGCCGGACTGAGGGGCTGGCCATCTATGGCGGTGATGTCGCCGCCTTGGAAGGCGAGCTCGATCTCAGTCGGGGTGTCGGGGGCACTCTCCGGCGACACCGACCAGCGCCACATCTCCTCAGGAGGCTCGAACCAGGGATCCTCCAGCGGGCCTCCCTCGTATGAGATGTGGAGCAGATTGGCGTCCATGGAGAACGGTGAGCCGCCATCCCGCTCGGCCTCGATGGGGATGCCGTGCTCACCGGCGTAGGCCACCAGCTTCTCCCGGGAGCCCAAGTCCCAGATGCGCCAGGGGGCCACCACCGAGATGTCGGGGTTCAGGGCGTAGGCGCCCAGCTCGAAGCGCACCTGGTCGTTGCCCTTGCCGGTGGCACCGTGGGAGACGGCGTCGGCGCCGACCTCGGCGGCGATCTCCACCAGCCGCTTGGCGATCAGCGGGCGGGCAATGGAAGTGCCCAGGAGGTATTCCCCCTCGTAGATGGCATTGGCCCGGAACATGGGGAACACGAAGTCGGAGGCGAACTCCTCCCGCAGGTCATCGATGTAGATTTCCTTCACGCCCATGGCCTCGGCCTTGGCTCGGGCCGGTTCCAGCTCCTCGCCTTGGCCCAGGTCGGCAGTGAATGTGACCACCTCGCAGCCGTAGGTGTCCTGCAACCAGCGCAGGATCACCGAGGTGTCCAAGCCGCCGGAGTAGGCCAGCACGATCTTGTTCAGTTCCTGGTTCATGAACTCTCCTCCAAGGGGGCGGATTCCGCCGGATCGGCGAGTCCGGCCAGCAAGCGGAAAAAGTCAGCCACTGCACCGCCACCGGCTTCTTCGGTGGCCACTACCAGCACGGTGTCGTCGCCGGCCACGGTGCCCAGCACGCCGCTTACCACGGAGCGGTCGATGGCCGAGCCGACCACGTGGGCCGACCCCGGCGGGGTGTTAAGCACCACCAGGTTCTGGGAGCGGCCCACGGCCACCACCCACTCCCCCAGCACCCGCCGCAGGTGGTCGTCGGGGGCGATCTGCTCAGAGGGCAGCTCGGGGATGGCATACACCGATCCGCCGCCGGTGGGGACTTTGACCGCGCCGAGATCGTCGAGGTCGCGCGACACGGTGGCCTGGGTGACCGCTACCCCCTGGGCGGTTAGGAGGTCCACCAGGTGATCCTGGCTGGACACCGACTCCTGCTGGAGAATCTGGGCGATCCGGTGCTGGCGCTGGTTCTTGCCCAACCTCATGTCGCCCCTAACAGGAACGTGAGCAGGCCGCGGGCGGCGTGCATCCGGTTCTCGGCCTGTTGCCATACCCGGCTCTGGGGACCGTAGAGCACTTCTTCAGTTACTTCGAGACCGGGTCGGGCAGGCAGGCAGTGCAGGAAGATGGCGTCGGGGGCGGCCCGACTCATCAGTCGCTCGTCCACGGTGTAGCGGCCGGAGAATGCGTCCATCTTCTCGGAGGCCTCGGCCTCTTGTCCCATCGACACCCACACGTCGGTGTACACCACGTGGGCACTGTCCACCGCCCGGACGGGATCTTCCACCACATGGACTTCTCGGCCAGTGTCGGCGATGCGGTTCAGGTCAATACTGTCGAATCGGTAGCCAGCAGGACTGGCCATGACAAACTCGGCCCCGGCCAAACCAGCGGCAATGCCCAGCGACCGGGCCACGTTGTTGGGATCGCCCACATAGGCGATGCGGCGACCGCTGATCTCCCCGAATACCTGCTTCACGGTAAGGATGTCGGCCAAGGCCTGGAGGGGGTGGGCCTGGTCGCTCAGCATGTTGACCACCGGTACCGGGCTGACTGCGGCCATGCGCTCCAGCACCGTGTGGTCGAACACCCGGGCACCGATGGCCGCGTGGTAGCATGCCAGCGTTCTGGTGATGTCCTCAGCCGACTCCCGCTCGTCGATACCCACTTCGGCGCCGGCGATGGACACAGGGTGGCCACCCATCTGCACTACGGCCATATCCATGGAGTGCCGCGTGCGAGCCGAGGGCTTCTCAAACAGCAACGCCATTCCCTTGTCGTCGAGCAACTGCCAGCGCATGTCGCTTGAAGCAGCGGCCAGCACCTGGGCCAGTTCGTCGGCGCTGAGATCGTCTACCTCGAGCAGGTGCCGGGGCGGCGCCGGCTCTGCCAGGGGTGCCGACTCGGCAGCAGCAATCTCCTTCTTGATCTCCTTGGCGGCTTTGCTGAGACGCCGCACGTCGCGCACCTTCATGACTTCAATACCTTGTCGAGCATGGCCACGCCGTGGGCGATCTCGTCGCCGCTGATGATCAGGGGCGGCGCGATCCGCAGTGAGGTGGCCCCGGCGGTGCCCAGCACCAGGCCAGCAGCCATCCCGGCGGTCACCACCTCACCAGCCGACCGCTCGTCGGCCAACTCCACGCCCAGCAGCAGGCCCCGGCCTCGCACGCTGGCCACCCCATCGAGCGCCTCCACCGCGGACTGCATTGTCTCGCCAGCAGCGGCGGCCCGTGCCGGCAGGTCCAGCTCCTCCATCACGGCCAGCGTGGCCTTGGCCGCCGACGCTGCCAGTGGCTGACCGCCGAAAGTGGTGGCGTGGTCGCCGGGCTTGAACGCGGCAGCCACCTCTGCCTTGGCCCAGCAGGCCCCGATGGGCATGCCGTTGCCCAGTGCTTTGGCCATGGTCACCACGTCGGGCTCGACGCCGTCGTGGTGGTGGGCGAACCAGCGCCCGGTGCGGGCCAGCCCGGTCTGCACCTCGTCGAGCATGAACAGCAGGCGCCGGTCGTCGCACAGCTCCCGCACCGCTTGGAGGTAGCCATCAGACGGAACGTTGATGCCCCCCTCGCCCTGGATGGGCTCCAGCAGCACCGCGGCGGTGGTGTCGTCGATGGCCTTCTCCAGCTCGGCGATGTCGTCCCAGGGCACATGGCGGAATCCCTCGGGCAGGGGCTGGAAGGCCTCGTGCTTCTCGGCTTGGCCGGTGGCGTGCAGCGTGGCCAGTGTGCGGCCATGGAATGAGCGCCCGGCGCTGATCACGGTGTAGCGGCCGGGTCCTCCCCATTTGCGGGCCAGCTTGATGGCGCACTCGTTGGACTCGGCGCCGCTGTTGGCAAAGAACACCTGGCCGGGCGGCCCGCCGACCAGCCGGTCGATGGTGCGGGCCACGTGCATCTGGGGCTCAGTGGCGTACAGGTTGGACACGTGGCAAAGGGTGCGGGCCTGCTCTGCCACCGCTTCGGCCACCCTGGGGTGGGCGTGGCCGAGGCTGCACACCGCGATGCCGCTGAGGAAGTCCAGGTAGCGGGTGCCGTCGCGGTCCCACAGCCAGCAGCCATCTCCCCGCACGAACATGACAGGGGGCGGGCCGTAGGTGGGCATGAGCGGGCAGGGTCCGGCGTCGACTCCTACCGCATCGGTGTGAGCGCTCATAGGGTGTCCTCCTGATCGGCGGAGTCGGAATAGACCATGGTGCCCACCCCGGAATCGGTGAACAGCTCTAACAGCAGCACATGAGGAGTAGTGCCGTTCACCATGTGGGCCGAGGCCACGCCGTGGCGAACGGCGTGGATGGCCGCGGTGACCTTGGGGATCATGCCTCCTGCCAAATCTCCGGCAGCGATCATGGCGTCGAGGTCGGAGGCGGTGGTCACGCTGATGAGGGTGGATGGATCGCCGGGGTCGGCGTAGAGGCCCTCGACGTCGGTGAGGAACACGGCCTTGGCCGCGCCCAGGGCGCCGTCCAGGATCCCAGCCACGGTGTCGGCGTTGATGTTGAGCGCCTGGCCGGTGGCGTCGGCGCCGATGGTGGAGACCACCGGAATCAGGCTCTCGTCCAGCAGCCGGTCGATGATGGCGGTGTTGACCGAGTCCACCGTGCCCACGTAGCCCAACTCGGGGTTGTCGGCCCGGGCCTGGATCAGCCCGGCGTCCTCTCCTGACACGCCCACTGCGCGCGGACCGTGGACGTTGATGGCCGAGACGATGTCTCGGTTGACCCGGCCCACCAGCACCATGCGCGCGATGTCCAGCGTCTCGGCGTCGGTCACCCGCAGCCCGTCGACGAATCGGGGCTGCAAACCGAGCCGCTCCATCATCTCGCCGATCTGCGGGCCGCCGCCGTGAACCACCACGGGGCGGATGCCCACCGATTGCATGAGAACGATGTCGGCCGCGAACCCGGCCAGGTGGTCGCTGTCCATGGCGCTTCCGCCGTATTTCACCACCACGGTCGAGCCCGAGAACCGCTGGATGTAGGGCAGGGCCTGGGTGAGGACAGCCGCGGTGTCTTCGGCTTTGAAGCTCATGACGTCCCCATGTTCTCGTCGATGTAGGCGTGGGTGAGGTCGGTGGTGATGATCCGGGCGGCGCCGTCGCCCATGCCGAGGTCCACGTGAAGGTCGAGGCGACGTCTGGTCATGTACTGGGCCAGTTCTGAGGGATGGGCTGGCTCGCCATGCTGATACACCACATGGGGGCCGTAGGCGATGGTCAGCTTGGTGTGATCGAAGGCCACCCCCGCCGCACCCATCTCCGAGGCGATGCGACCCCAGTAGGGGTCTTGGCCGTACCAGGAGCACTTCACGAGCTGGCAGTTGGCGGTGTCCCGGGCCGCTTTGGCCGCCTCGGCGTCGGAGGCCGCTCCGGTGACCCGCAGGAACACCGTCTTGGTGGAGCCCTCGGCGTCGTCGGCCATCTGGAGGGCCAGGCTTTCGCAGGCGTCGGCGATGGCCCGGGTGAGCGCGTCGGCATCGACCGGGCCGGCCTGCCCGTTGGCCAAGATCAACACGGTGTCGTTGGTGGACTCGGCGCCGTCAACAGTGAGGGTGTTGAAGGTGCCCGCCACTCCTGCTCTGAGCGCCTGCTGGAGAGTTTCGGGGTCGGCCGCCGCATCAGTCACCAACACAGCCAGCATGGTGGCCATGTTGGGCTCCAGCATGGCGGCGCCCTTGGCGATGCCTCCGACGGTGAAGCCGTCGCCGGCGACAACCACCTGTTTGGGGACGGTATCGGTGGTCATGATGGCCTCTGCTGCTTGGGGGCCGCCCTCGGCGGTTTGGGCAGCGGCCGCGGCGGTGATGCCAGCCGACACCGCTTCCATGGGCAGGGCGTAGCCGATAAGCCCCGTGGAGCACACCAGCACTTCTTCAGGGGCTACTCCCAGGGCGGCAGCGGTCTCCTTGCACATCTGGTGGGCGTCGGCCATGCCCTGCGCCCCGGTGGCCGCGTTGGCATTGCCGCTGTTGAGGACAACCGCAGCGGCCTTTCCACCTGTTGCGTCGAGATGCTCCCGGCACACCAGCACCGGAGCCGCAGTCATCTTGTTGGAGGTGAACACCCCGGCCGCGCTCACGGCGGCACCGTCGGCGGTGGCCACGATGGCAAGGTCAGGCTTGCCGCTGGGCTTGATGCCGCAGACCACCCCCGCGGCGGTGAACCCGGGGACTTCGGTCACGCTCATGGATACACCCCCACCGCGGTCAGCCCGGCGGCTTCGTCCAGACCGCAAATCAAGTTGGCGCACTGGATTGCCTGTCCGGCCGCCCCCTTCACCAGGTTGTCGATGGCGCACAGCGCCACCACGGTGTTGGTGCGGGCGTCGTAGCGGACAGTGAGATGGGCAGCGTTGGAGCCCAGCGTGGCCTTGGTGGACGGGGGCCGCTCCGATACGACGATGAACGGCTCGTCGGCATAGAACTCGGCCAGTGTGGCAAGCAGAGCCTCAGTGGAGGCCTCCCCCGCCGGCTTGGCGTAGCAGGTGGCCAAGATGCCCCGATTCATCGGCGCGAGATGGGGGGTGAACAGCACCGATGCGCCTGCGGCTTGCTCGATTTCCGGCGTGTGGCGGTGGTCGAGCAGCCCATAGGCGGTGAAGTCCTCATCGACCGCGCAGAACGCGGTGTGGGCTTTGGGGGGCCGACCCGCGCCGGAAACACCGCTGGCCGCGTCCACGATGACCCCGTCGGCCTGGATAAAGCCCAAGCGGACCAAAGGAGCCACCGCAAGCGCCGCGGCGGTGGGATAGCAGCCCGGCACGGCTACCGCAGCAGCACCGGCCAACTCATCCCTGAACAGCTCAGGCAGGCCGTAGGCGAACTGGCCGAGAAGCTCGGGAGCAAGATGAGGCTCCCCATACCACTGCTGGTATTCCCCGGCATCGTTCAGCCGGAAGTCGGCGGCCAGATCGACGGCGACCTTGCCCCGATCCAGAATGTCGGCAGCCATAGCCATGGACTGCCCATGGGGCAGCGCCAAAAACGCAAGTTCAACGTCACTCAGCAGATCGGAGTCGTACTTCACAAACTCCTGGTCAACGCCGATCGCGGCCAGGTGAGGATAAAGGTCAGCGACCGGCTGCCCCGCCTGGGTATCGCCGGTCACGAAGCACACGTCGAAGCCAGAATGCCGAGCTAGCAGCCGCATCAACTCCGCGCCCACATACCCCGACGCCCCAATGATCCCAACCGGGATCTTTTTTCCCATGGACTAAAGTATGCATAAGTCTGCATACTAATGCAAACTTATTTGGAGACTTAGGATCCAGTGGCCCCAACCTGCCATCGTCGTCCGGACCAAGCTGTCGCAGCACGCCGATGCCCTCCCGCCTGGGGCAAGAGGCATCCACTCCAAGAAAGAGGCGCGCAAGGCCATCAAGCAACTCGTGAAGTCGGGATGGACCATCGAGTTGTCGAAGGGCCGCTCGGCGCACAGGCGGGGAACGGCATACTGCCCTGCCCTTAATCCTGAATGCACGATCGGCATCGCGGGATCGCCTCACGTGCCTGAAGACCAGGCGAGTAGGCTCATGAAGAACGCCAACAGGTGTCAATGCCAGAACCCTGGCAATGCAGGGAGGCCGAAATGACATCCCGCAAGGTCCACTACTTCGAATTGACCACTGACGACTCGGTCGATCTCTTGGACGATGCTGTGTTTGAAGCCCTGTACGAGGCTGGCTGCGACGACGCTCTGGTGGGCCACCACCGCCTCGATTTCGCCCGCGAAGCCGACACGCTTTCGAATGCGCTGGCGTCAGCTAAGGCCGATGCCGAGTCCGTTCCCGGCGTGCGCGTACTGTCAGCCAACATTGATTCAGCCGAGATCCACATTCAAGACAAGCACCACCACGCCACCAAGATCTGATTCACAACCGCTAGGCCTTGACTGTGACCTGTATCCCCTTGAGGCTCGCTTGAAAGGCCCCGAGGCGTTTGTGACAGGCAGTTCAATTTCCAGGGCATTTGGGGCTGTTGCTGTGGGGCTGGGAGCTGTCTTGGTGGCTGTCTCGGGGTTTGCGGTTTGGGTGAAGGTGTTCGGGTCGGAGCTGACCGGCTTTCGCCTTGCCGAGTTGATCGGCGACTTCGGCGGGGATGTGGAGGGGGTGCCCCCAGCCTGGGTGGGGGCTGTCTGGTATTTGCTCCCGCTGTCAGCCGGTGGATGCTGGCTCGCCCTCTTCCGCCACAGGCCGCCGAACGCGTCCTCGGCTCATATATGGGCGGGAACGGCCATCACACTGGTGGTCGGGCTGTACATGGTCTCCCAGGGGCCTCAGCTAGGTCCTGTGCTGGCCTTCGTCGGCGGGCTGCTGATCATTGCAGGAGGTGCAGCAGGACGGCAGAGCAGGGCTGCTTCAAGGCCGACAGACCGCTAGATGCCGACGCCGACTAGCGGGCGTGCGCTGTTACATTTTGTCAGGACTATGCGGAACATCTCGAAAGGACGCCTTGCCGGAATCCTGTTCGGCCTCGCCTTCGTAGGCTTGGTTGTGTACAGCGCGGTGTCCAGTATCACAGGAAGCAAAAGGGGGAAGGGAACTCCCGAGGGCGCGGTCGAAATGCTCTTCGACGCAATGAGCCGAGAAGACCTCATCGGGGTCATGAGCGTGATGGCGCCGTTCGAGGTCGGGACATCGGCTGACCTCTACCCCAAAGCCGTCGACTTGGCCGTGGCTGCCGACATCATCGAGGACGCGAACTGGCTGGCAGGCATTGACTTCGAAGCTGAAGACCTTGAGATGCGCACCACGGTCTTGCACCCCGAGGTAGCGCTCGTGGCCCTGACGCGAGGCGAGTTGGCCATAGCGCTCGATCCCGCGGCCGCCGACCCGCTCTTCGCAGATATCGACAGCTTCCAAGGGTCCATCACCCTTCAAGAAGCACACCAAGAACTCAGCAACGCCATCTGGGAGGCCAACAGAGAGGTCGGCGACCTTCCGTTCACGCTCCAAGCCCCTGACGAGCTGTTTGTGATGACTGTGAAGCACGACGGAAAGTGGTTCGTCAGTGCGTCATACACGGCCGCCGAGTACGGACGTCAGATTCTCAGCCTTCCCCCTGCCGACTTCTCAGCATCCCGGGACAACGCCGCGAACGGGGCAGAAACCCCTTCGGGGGTCATCGACGACCTGGTGGAAATGGTCAACAGTCGCAGTGCCGAAGAGCATTGGGACGCGATTCTGTCTGGCGGCCCCGACGGTGTGTTCGAGCCTCTCGCCGTCTTCTCGCCCCCCGACGAACTCGGCGCTCTCCTCGACTACACCCCGGCCTACAACGCCCTTGTCGAGCAGATTGAGGAGTGGCTGGCCGACGAGGAGTTCGGGATCGACATCGAAGCCATGACCGAGCCGCTGGAGAACATCGAGGTGGAGGGCGACCTGTCCCTGGCAGTGACGACCCGCGAGGAGCCGGCCAGCGAGGGCAAGGCCATCGTCTACCTCGAATCTGGGTCGATCAGCGCGCGCCTCGTGCTCTCCGAGCAGACCGCCGGTGAATCTGTCCATTTCGAACTCGGCGCCTCTTGGGACGGACTTTGCGCTTGGGGCTATGCGTTCTTCGATGACGGATTCTCGAACGACTCCACCGATTTCTACGAATGCCTGCCCCAAGAAGCCCTGCCCGAAGGCTTTGACCAAGCCTTCGTGGTGGTCACCGAAGTCAATGGCTCCTGGTACATCAGCTATGTCGAGACGATTCTCGCCTATGCCGAGCTATTCCTCGACGACGCGCTGCAAGACCCAGAAATTCGCTCTTATCTCCCCGACATTGGCTTTGCGGCGGCACCCAACTGACAGCTCAGCCGCGGAGAGAGGCGTTGTGAGTGATGGTGACGGCGTCGATGCAGGACTGGCGGGCTTGGGCTACCTCGGCGTCGTTGAGGGTGCGGTCGGGGGCTTCAAAGCGGAGGGTGAAGGCCAGGCTGCGCTGACCTTCTCCGAGTTGGTCGGAGCGGAACACGTCGAACAGGGCGACGGAGGCCAGCAACTCGCCTCCTGCCCCGGCGATGGTGGCGGATACCTCGTCGGCCGACACCTCATCGGAAACGGTGAAGGCCAGGTCCACGTCGCTGGACGGGTAGCGGCTGGGGGCTCGATACGGGGCTAGCCCCCGATCGGCTTCTAATAGAGCGCCGAGGTCGACTTCCAGCCAGGCCACCCGCTCGTCGATCTCGTAGGCATCCAGCACCTGGGGGTCGATCTCGCCCAGCGCGCCGACCGGTTGGCCGTCGGCCAGCGCTTGGCCCGACCGTCCCGGATGAAGGCCGTCTACCGGGCCGTTGACCACGCCGGGGCGGGTCACGGTCAGATGGCGAGCCAGGCGGCGCCACAGCGTGGTGGCTGCCGTGGCCTCTTGGCCGGCCAGGATCACGGCGAGGTGCTCCCCCTCGTCGGGCAGATCCCCTCCCCCGCCGGGGTTCAACCGGCCGATCTCGAACAGCGACACCCCGGTGGTGCGCCGAGCCGCGTTGTAAGCCACTGCCTTCAACAGACCGGGGCGCAGCGAGGTCCGCATGATCGATTCTTCGGCCACCAGCGGGTTGGTCACGGTGATGCCGTCGTCGCCGAGGCCGGCTCGGGCCAGATCGCCGGGGGCCAAGAAGGGCAGGGGCATGGCCTCGCTGATCCCCATACCGGTGAGCAGTTCCCGGACCCGGCGGCGGTCTTGTTGCTGGGGGGTGAGCGCGCCGGCCTGCTCGGTTACCGGGACGGTGCGGGCGATCTTGGAGAAGCCGTGAAGCCGACCCACTTCCTCGATCACATCGATCTCAGTGGCCGAATCCAGCCGCCACGTCGGGATGGTGACGTTGAAGTCCTGGTTCTCGTTGCCCGAATAGCAGGCGAACCCGATGGGCTCAAGCAGGGCGATCATCTGATCAGTGCTTAGATCGGTTCCCAAGATGGAGTTAACCCGCGGCGATCGGACTCGAACAGTGATGGACTCAGGCCGGTTGCCGGCGGCATCGATCATGTCGGGCGCAGTGGTTGATCCGAGGGCGGCGGCCAGCTCGGCGAAGCGGTCCAGCGCCAAGGGGATGATTTCGGGGTCGGTCCCCCGCTCGAATCGAGCCGATGCCTCGCTGCGCAGGCCCAGTCGGCGGGCAGTGCGGGCGATGGTCATGGGATCCCACCACGCGGCTTCCAGCAGCACCGAGCGGGTGTCGGCGGAGATCTCGGTGGAAGCCCCGCCCATTACCCCGGCCAAGCCGATGGCCTGGTCATCGCGGTTGACGATCACCCCGTCGGCCTCGGTCAGGGTTCGATCCACCCCGTCCAGGGTGGTCAACCGCTCGCCCCGATGGGCCATGCGCACCCCCAGCTCCCCGCCGGGTACGAGGTCGAGGTCGTAGGTGTGGTTGGGCTGGCCCAGCTCGAACATCACGTAGTTGGACAGGTCGACCACCGCGTTGATGGGCCGCTGCCCCACCGCCAACAACCGGTTGGCCATCCATCGGGGCGACGGTCCGGAAGGCACATTGTCGAGCACTCGCACCCCAAAGCGCTGGCAGAAGTCGGGGGCGGCGATACTCACCGACGCCCGCTCGGCCGCAGGCGTCCTGGTCTCATCCACCTCGGGAGCCGCGACCGAGAAGGGCACTCCCAAGCGAGCGGCCAGATCGCGGGCCACCCCCATCACCGACATGGCGTCGGGGCGATTGGGGTTCACCTCCAAGTCGAACAACACGTCGGGGTGGATACCCGGCGCCTCAGCCAAGGGGACTCCCAGCGACAGGCCCTGTTCCAAGATCAAGATGCCCTCGTGGTCGTCGCCCATGCCGATCTCGGCCCCCGAGCACAGCATTCCGTTGCTCCACTCGCCCCGCATCTTGCGGCGGGCGATCTCAATGCCGTTGGGCATGGTGGTGCCCACGGTGGCCAGCGGCACCAGGTCGCCCACTGCCATGTTGAAGGCCCCGCAGCACACTTGGAGGGCCTCGCCGTCGCCGGCGTCCACGTCCACCAGATGAATGCGGTCGGCATCGGGGTGGGGCCGGGTGGCCAACACCTCGGCGATCACGATGCCGTCCAGCCCCCGCCCCACGTGGGACAGCTCTTCCACCGCGAGGCCCAGGTCGGCCAGGACTTCAACCAGCTGCTCGGGGTCGCCGTCGATGTCGGGGGCGAATTCCCGCAGCCAGCTCAACAGCACCTTCATCGCGCTGCCGCCTCAAGCATCGGAGCGCGAACCATCAGAACTGCTCCAAGAAGCGGATGTCGTTGGTCCACAGCTCGCGCAGGTCGTCTATGCCGAACCGGATGAGGGCCAAGCGGTCGATGCCGAAACCGAAGGCGAACCCCTGCCACTGCTCGGGGTCGATGCCGCAGGCCTCGAACACGTTGGGGTGGACCATGCCGCAGCCCCCCAGCTCCAGCCAGGTGCCGTCGGGGCGC
>JAJEDQ010000104.1 GCA_022821445.1 Acidimicrobiia bacterium
GACCGCCGTGAGATAGGCCCGCAGGGTCGAGTGTCTTTTGCCCTCGGCGGCCAGGGCGGCCAGCCACCGCTTCAGTTCGTCTGGGGCAGCGGGGAACACCGCGGCACCCCGCGCTATCGCCCACGAACGCCAGCTCTTCCACCCGGTGTCATAGGCCCGACGGGTGTTGGGGGCCAAAGCGGCCGCTTCGCCTTCTGCAAGGAGGCGCTCCGCGCCCTCGGCGCCCGAACCGGCATCTTCAAGGGCGCCCGGCTCGCAGTCTGAGCCGAGCGGGGTGCTGGCTTCGGCGTCGCCCGACCGCCCCGCCGTGCATGCGAGTTCATTGACTTTCGTTTCCATGGCCCCTGACTTTGCGGTCCCATGCCGCCAGAGCCGAAACAGCCGCCAACCTTCAGAATCGCTGTACTAGGTGAATAATTGCCCTTATTGGCTAGTTGAGAATTGCAGCTCCTGTCAACCGTTCCGGACAATTTCATGGCGCGAGCGCGGGGCGGTGCGCACTTATGTTCTGTTGACCTGGGGAAACAGGGCGCAGCGTGAGCCGTCGAGGATGACGGGCCGCGGAGCCGCTGATGCCGGTTTCGGCGGTTTTCCGGCTCGGCCCGAAACCGGGACAACAGCCGCCGCGGCAGGTGGATCACTGGGGCGGCGAGGCCGACCCAACCAGCCGCGGATGGCGGATAACCCCAGTTCTGATCTGGTTTTCGCGGGAGCGTCCTCGCCCCGCGGGCATGGGTTTCTACGCGGTTGATAGGGGCAATTGTCCACCGCGTACCAGATCGGGGAACCGAACCCATGAGACGACCGGCTTTTCTCCCAGCCCCATTCACTCGCTGCTTGTCCGCCCAGCCGGGCCGCGTCCGGCGCAGCCGCGAGGCCCTTGCACCTGCCCCCAACCGGGTGTGGCGGCTTTCCGCCGTGCTGGTCGCCGCCGCGGTGCTCGCGTCTGCGCTGGTATTCGCCAGCACGGCTGCAGCCCACAACATTGACCCGGTCTACTCGTGCGAGCAGGGCGAGCCCGGCGCCAACAACTTGTGTACAGCAACAGCTGATGCGACAGCCGAGTACTCTTGCGACGGCGAGGCGAAGCTCAGCGGCACCCAGTGCTTGACCGATACTGGAACGGTCCCCACCGTGAGCTGTCCGACAGGGACACCAGCAGGCGACGAGTGCGTGCATACCGCCAACCCCACCTACACCTGCTCGGTGGGGAAGCCGTCCGGCAACCAATGCGTACACACCACCGCGGCCGCCGACCCCTGCCCAACAGGCCAACACGCAGGCAACCAATGCGTCCATACCGCTGACCCCACTTATACCTGCGCTTCGGGAACCCTAAGCGGAAACCGGTGCTTGCACACCGCCAGCCCCACCTACAGATGCGCCTCGGGGACGCTCAGAGGCGCCAAGTGCGTGACGACCCATGCGCCCGTGTGCACGCTCAATAACGACTTCGTCGATTGCAACACCCCAGGGGTCACCTACCATTGCTCAACCGGGTTCTCGGTGTCCGCTGGCCAGTGCATCCGCACCACCGCAGCCACGCCCAGTTGCCCCGCCGGATACCAGTCTGGGGCGTTCGGCATCTGCTACCGGTACACCGCGGCCCGCTCCAGTTGCCCCGCCGGCTACGACCCGCCGTCGCAGGGCATCTGCTACAAACGCACCCCCGCCGCCAACCCCTGCCAGAACGGCTACACCCACGCCAACGGCCAATGCACCCGCACCACCACAGCCCGCTCCAACTGCCCGTCCGGCTACGACCCGCCGTCGCAGGGCATCTGCTACAAACGCACCCCCGCCGACATCGCCTGCGCCACAGGGATCCCCAGAGGCGGAAAATGCGTCACAGCCGCACCCGCTACCCTCACCCACACCTGCCCCGGCGGCGTCGCCCCCAACGACGCCAACCAATGCGTCACCAACCCGCCCGCCGCGATCACCTGCGACGGCAAGAAGACCACCGACGCGACCTGCGCCCACACCCACACCCCGCCGACCATCAGCGACCTGGCCCCATCGGGCACATCGACGGCAGGCCAAACCTACTCCGACCCGTTCACCGTCACCCCCGCAACAGCCGCCGTCGAGGCGTCAGGGGCCGGCTGCGGATTGTCGGGCAGCTCCGGGAGCTACACGCTCACCGCCACCAGCGCCCACACCACCCCGCAGACCGTCTCCATAACCTGCACCGTCACCGCCACCGCCGACAACCTCACAGCAACCGCCACCGCAACCGTCTCATTCAACCCCGCCGAGCACACCATCAGGCCCACACGCCCGCGGAACCTTCGCTGCACCGCGGCGACCGAGACCACCGCCACCTGGACATGGCGAGCAGCCGACCGCGCCCACAGCTACTGGTACCGATACTCCAGCCGCGACGCCTGGGCACAAGCCGGCGACGCGAACACGCGAACCCACACCCGAACCGGCATCACCCCCACCACCCGAAACGGCGGCTGGGGCAACATCAGATACTTCACATTGATCGCCCGCAACAACATCGGCGACAGCAGCCACAAAAACGCGGTCTGCGTCACCCTGCCCCCCAACTGGCTCACCGCCGAATGCTCCGCCACCGGCGAGATCACCGCCAACTGGTCCAAACCCCTCGGCCTCAACAACACCGCCCCGGTCAACTACACCGCCACCGCCGTAACCGAGCCCCCCAGCGTGCTCGGCACCGACACCCTCACCCCCTACAACGGCCAAGCCACAACCTCCACCCACACCGGCGAACCCGGAACCACCTACACAATCCGAGTCCAAACCCAGCCCATCGCCAACAAACCCATCTACTCAGAAACCACCACCATCGAATGCGAAGCACCGTGCCCTCATGAGCATGACGGGTTTGGCTGTCATGGTGTGGAGATTATGCATGAGTGTAGGAACGGGGAGCACCGAGACCCCAATCTGGTGGGCCCACTCACTGGTTATCAGGGCTGCCACCCTGTGGGCGACACCCATAGTTGTCCTGATGGGAAGCACTTCCACAATGAGTCTGATCATCATTTGAGTAGCTGTCATACAGACCATGATGTTCGCTCGCACCCGGTACCGGAGATGGTCATTGGGGTCCACAGCGCTGAGCTTGAGAGAAGTCTTAGATCGCGGCTCAACTCCCGTGTGCAATTCCTCCGTCCAAAGGAGGCGGACACCGCGGCGATTTTTGAGGCTTCGCTATTTAAATCTGATCGCGCTATGAGTGGTTCCAGCATCGGGTCTGTTGCCGGAGACGGCGGCGGATGCCTCGAAGGGCAGCATTCTCATATTTTGGTGTCCGGCTGCCACAATGCGGATACCGAGCATCCAGATGCACCTTGGACCATTACCTCAGGTAACGGTGTGGTTCCGCCTGGACACCTAGTCGAGCTGTTGCAGGAACCCACGCCGACACCGCCCGCACCTGACGGACTGGATTCGAGCACCTCGACTCCAAGTGGGCAGACTGCCCGGGCATCGAGATCGATAGATCGGACCGGCGCTCTTTGGCTGACGGTGACCCTAGACTTCAACTTAGAGGAAATCCAGTGTATGCGCTGGTACGAGTGGAGCATCCCTGGCTGGGCCAGCGATACCGATGTGTTAAACATTTTCTGGGAGACTCGTCCCCGGAGCGGTTCCGTCATGACAACGCCGGGCCATGAGTACAGGTTTGCCGAAAAGCCCGGCCCCGGGGAGAGCTGGACTGGGTACACTCCATGCTACATGCCCGTCAACAAGCACGGGAAGGGAGTAATACGCACGACACCGCCACTTCCTGGTTCCTCAAAGCTGCGCGGCTGGCCGGCAGAATACTCAGCAGTGGGGGAGCTGAGAGAGGGTCGTTGGATTCCGCCTTGCAACCACGATGATTTGGAGCAGAGGATCACCATGTTGTGGGAGACCGAACAGGAACAAGCCTGGAAGCACCCGTACCGGGCCTATGCGCTATCTAAGGGTTTGCCTGATGTTCCCTGGCACGGCTCGCCGGTCCGGCTAGTGGCCGTCCCCAACTACCATCTCTACGAATGCGTTGACCTCACCCTGCCGTAGACTGGTCATCTCACATGTCGGGTCTTCGCACAATGGGTACCAGGGTTGCTGTGGCAGTTGGTGTGCTGGTCGTGTTTGCGGTCGGTTGCGCCGGCCAGGGCCGGGACGCCCAAGAGCAGACATCCGGCTCCGCTGCCGCAAAGCCGACGGCTGGTTCTCAAACTGCCGGGCATGGCCATGTTCCTGGCTCTTGGTCGGAGGGTTTTGCGCGGGAAGATGGGCTGCCTGTGGCGGTGTCAGTTGGTGTCGAGCACTCGTGCTCAGTGTTGGCGGGCGGGGCGGTGGAGTGCTGGGGCTTCAATAGCATGCTCCAAGCCTCGCCCCCGCCTGGAATGGCGTTCAAGACCATTTCCGCCAACTACTCCTATTCCTGCGGAATCCGGGTTGACGATGCGGTTGTCTGCTGGGGCGACGACGAGGACGGCCAGTCCTCGCCTCCGGCGGGCGCGTTCAAGGCTGTTGACACAGGCGGCACCTACACCTGCGGTATACGTTTCGATGACACGGTTGTCTGCTGGGGCGATAACGACGAGAGCCATGCCGAACCGCCCCCTGGAAAGTTCAAGTCCGTCTCGGCCGGCTCCCGAGCCTGCGGTATGCGCTTCGATAGCACGGTTGTCTGCTGGGGCGATAACGACGAGAGCCATGCCGAACCGCCCCCTGGAAAGTTCAAGTCCGTCTCGGCAGGAGGCGGCTATTTTTGCGGTATCCGGGTGGGAGGCGCTATCGCCTGCTGGGGGACCACTGTAATGCCTGACGTGCTGTTAGCCTCAGAGGCGGTGCCGCCCTCTGGGAGATTCGAGACCGTGTCTGCTGGGGGCAGATATGCCTGCGGGATCCGCGTCGGCGGGGCCGTCGAGTGCTGGGGCGGCGGGCGCCCGTTCTACATCGAGATGCCAGCGGAGAGGTTCAAGACCATATCGACAGGCAGCAGGCACATCTGCGGTATCACCGTGGACGACGCGGTGGTCTGCTGGGGGGAGGGCGAGGACACGCCCCCCGACCCGCCTCCGGGGCTGTACAAGGCTGTTTCTGCCAGCCCAGCCCACACCTGCGGCATCCGAGACGACAGCACGGTAGCCTGCTGGGGCCACAACGACTCCGGGGAGACCGTCTCGCCGGCGGGAGCGTTCGAGTCCATATCTTCTGGAGGCAGCCACACATGCGGCTTCCGCCCCGACAACACCATCGAGTGCTGGGGCTATAACCAACACGGCCAAGCAACACCCCCGCAGGAATCGCTCAAGGCCATGGCGGCGGGCGGTGCCCATACCTGCGGCATTCGCCCTCATGGCACCATTGTCTGCTGGGGCGACGACGAGGACGGCCAAGCCAGCCCGCCGCTGGGAACCTTCTCGACCATTTCTGCCAGCGACTTCCATTCCTGCGCTATCCGAACCGATGGCGCCATTGCCTGCTGGGGCGATAACTCCTACGGCAGAGCTGAGCCGCCTCCAGGAGAGTTCACATCCGTCTCGGCCGGGGGCCTGCATTCCTGCGGAATCCGCCCCGACGGCAGCATTGAGTGTTGGGGCCAAAACTATTTCGGCCAAATCGAGCCGCCTCCAGGAGAGTTCACATCCGTCTCGGCCGGGGGCCTGCATTCCTGCGGAATCCGCCCCGACGGCAGCATTGAGTGTTGGGGCTATAACGACCAGGGGCAGTCCACCCCGCCGCCGGGAACCTTCAAGTCCGTCACCGCCACCCATATCCACACCTGCGGCATCCGAACAGACAACACCGCAGTCTGCTGGGGCTTCCACATCGGCGGAGAATCATCCCCGCCCGCCAGGCTCCAACAGGCAGGGAACTGAAGACGCATGCCTGCTGATGCAGAAATTGAATGGCATATCAGAGTTATTCGCCATGCCAGAGGCTTTCAGGATCGGACTTCTGAATATTGAGCAATTCGTCCTTGGAGTATTGCCGGGTAGAGCTGAGGTTCTCCCTTGTTTGTGCAAGCATGCTCTACACGCAGGAGCTGTGCCCAGACTACGGCGAAACTGCCCGAAAACAACTCCAACCCCTTGCCTCTGGACAAAGGAGCGTCTGACAGACCCGCGGTCGGACAGTCATCAGGCGCGGCGAACCCATCTGTCTACCGGGAGTAGAGGTCTTCGACGGCCGCAAAGAACACCGGGCACTCCGCCGTGGGAAGCTGTTTGTAGTCCCCGCACCAATTCTGGTTGGTCCCAATCGCTGAGAAGTCGAGACCCAAGAGGTCCGTGGGCGCGATATCCGCGCTGTTCTGACCGGTCAAGCCTTTCTTGTGGTTGGGGGCTTGCAAACCTTGGCGGGCCATCGAGGCCTAAACGGCCTTCCTAGACGCTGATATCTCCCTCGGCAGAGCTGGGCTCTGACTCCGGGCGACCCGCAGACGCCTTCGGTGTCGTCGAACGCCATTCCACCTCGGCGTCCAGCACCCAAGGGCACTACTGGGCCGGCACCGGGGGCTGGGCCGAGATGCCCGTAGGACGTGGATTCCGCCACGCCCAGCGCCCTAAGAGCTACAGAGCGAGGCACACCAAGGCCGGTCTCTCGAATCTCTCGAAAAAATCCGAAGAGCCCCCTCCCATACCCTGGCCTCGGTAGCCCTAAGCGCAGGAGCATCGGTGGGCGGCTACAGCACGAACATCGAGGAGGTCGGATATGTCCAGCAATAGAGTCTGAGATACTCAACCCAACCGCAATTTACGAGGCCCCATGAACCAGGAATCCAGCTCTTCTCACCGGCTTGAACGCCGACGGGCTCTAACCATCGGAGCCGTGGTGATGACACTGGCTGTTTTGGGAACGCTCGCAGCGGACCTGCTGACTCCCGACCACGGCGACAGCGTCGAAGTGACCCTGGCTCGCGGCACCTCGGCCGGCGACGGCGAGCCGCAACCCTCACCAACAGGCGCGGCATCCCCAGACGGCAGCGCAGTTGCGGAACAGGCCGCGACACCCACGCCCGAGGCGTTCAGACCCGAGTTGGGTCTGGAAGCAATAGTCCGCGAGTTCACTGCGCTGTTCCGCGGTGGTGAAACACTGGGGGCTCCTATGCCAGAGTTCAGCTCGGACGCCAAACTCAAATCGGAGGATCCCCAGACCAGGCGCCGCGGCGAGTTTGAGCAGCAGATCCAATTGGAGTTCATAGCCCACTACTCCGCGGACCCCCACGCTCCTTTGTTGTTTGAGTCCTCCATGGACGACTGGTCGTCGTGCTTGAAAGAGCACGGACTTCCCGGCCTCGAGGAGTTGGGCAAGCTGTCCGAAGAAGAGCAGCAGAAAATGTTCGACAAGATCGAATTGAGCGACCGTCAGATCAGCGAATTGGCGGGACTGGAGGACAGGTGCTGGGAGAAGGCCCGTGTGTACGAGGGCAAAGACGATGAGACTGACCGTCTCCTCGGATTGCAGCACCAGTACTACCTGAGCGTGGCGCAGGAGTGGGTGAAGGCCAATCCCGAGTCGGCGATCCCCTTGGCGAATTAGCTGCGACCAGCACAAGGGCACTCCCTGGCTTAAGCGCGGCTAGTTGTCCGTCTTTGAATTGCTTCGGTCGTTTGCGACGGCAGCGGCATTCCTCGGAAGGCGCACCGACGCAGCCACGCCCGGAGCGTTCGGCAAGGAGGAGCAGCGTAGCGAGGGGCGTCGATGCCTAGCAGGACGTCCTGACCAATTTGCAGACGCACCACTAGGGTGGCGGAATGGGCGCAGAGGACGACGTTTTCAGGCTGATGCGCCGTACGACGGTCTGTGTGTCCGCGCTGGTCATGGCCAGTGTGATGTTCGACTGGGTTCGATTCGCGCAAAACGAGAGGACCTTGGCGGAAAGCAAAGTAGACGGTCTGAGCGTGTACACGGTGACCGTATACAGCATCGTCGGCACGAATTTGGTCGAGGGCGTAGCCGTGTTCTTCTTCGGGATGCTGGCGATCGGCGGCATGGTGGTGTTTCGGCACATGGGCTTGAAGTGGGCGGTGGCAGTGGCGCCTCTGTGCGGCCTGGCCATCACGGTCGTCGCCGTGTACAGCACGGTTATTCTCTCCACGCTCGTAAACGATTTCGAGCCGGACGATGTCAGGATCGGATTCGGCCTGTGGTTCATCTTGTTCGCCGGTCCGCTCATCTTCGCCGTGTCGTCCATGATGGCGCTGGAGATCTTCAAGCCGAAGTTCTGGTCCAAGCTCGGAAGAGCCTGAACCGCCGAAGGTCGGGGATGGCGGAACTGGCGGCACCCGCTTGGCCCACGCCCAAAAGCAAGACTTCCCGAGTCAAGTTCTGGACCCCGGTGCCCAACGGGCCCAGCCAATACGCGGAAGCGCAGAAAATCGCCCGACTCGGCGATGTCGAGGGCAGATACACCCTACAGCAGTTTTAGAAGGCCCTGGCCTCGCAGTGGGTGGTGAAGAAGGTCTCGCGCTACAAAATTGCCAGAGGATTCACCGGCGAACCGGTGCCGTAGCGTAGCACCAGCGGGGCGCAAGGGCCGCGATGACGTCGCCGGTGGAGCACCAGGGTGGGGCGGTAGACGGGGGCGGGCTGTACAGACTTTATGGGGAGTGCAGGCGTAGGCGTTCTGTTCGATTCGCCCAAGCGATGATGCGCCTGTCGAATGTGGCCAGTGGCCAACCGCGGTCAATGGCGGTGGCTGCAATGATGCGGTCCATCGGATCGCCGTGAAAACCAGTGTCTCCCAGTTCTACTGAGGCGATGAACACCTCCGCAGTAGGCGGCACATCAATCAGGCCTCGCGCCAGCAACCGCTGACGCACCTCTCGCGTGGACCAAGAGGAGGCCACGCTATTGGCAGGGTCCCGCCGGGCATGCTCTAGTTCCCAGAACGTCACCGACGACACGGCTGCCGAGCCTTCCCTGATGGCCTCGTCCAACGCCTCCAGCCTCTCGGCGTCGAGCTTCGCCGTATTCCGAGAAGCCACCCAGATCAGGACATGAGTGTCGAGCAGGATCACAGGCAGGCTCGGCGCTAAACGGCAGTCGTCCGGTCTGCGGCGAACTGCGCCCACTCCTCCTCGCTATAGGGGGAATACTCGGGGTCGTCCATCAACCCCCGCCATTCCGGGGCGCACCCCAAGATTCCCAGCGGTTTCTCGTTCGTGGGGATGATGTGGACAATGGGGTGCCCGTGGCTGGTCACCGTCAGGGGCTCGCCGGTCTCCGCGACTTCTTTGAGCAAACCCAGACTCCGGTTCTTGAACTCGGTAGCGGCAATGCGCCGGGTGGGTATTGGATCCATATGCCCATTCTACCTTGCTCGAAAATAAATGGCCAAAACATGGCCATTTATTGGCCATATCTGCCCACAAGCGCCGTAGCGCAGCACCAGCGGAGCGCACACATACTGAACTTCCCAGCAGCCCCAGTTGCAGAATCGCTCGCGGCCACTACGAAAGTGCTACCGGCAGGCGGGCCAGCCCGCGCAATGTGAGCCGGTCCTTCCAGGGGGGATCGTCCTCCTAGGGAGTCCAGGTTTCGAAGCGGTCCAGCAGGCCGGCCAGTACTACCAGGCCTTCGAGGCGGGCCAGTGAAGCAGATCGTCGCTCATGGGCGGGGACTGTGGACCCGCCCGAAGGTGTAGCCGTCGGGCCAGCCCCGTTGGGCGAGGTTGGCCTCTTGTCGGGCGATGACCGGGGGGATGTCGGCCGGCTGCCAGCCCTCCACCAGCGACTCGCCCATCAGATCGCGCACCGGCCGGTTGAGTTCCACCAGCAGTTGCAGGCTGAAGGCGATACGCCCGGCAAGCACGTCGGGATCGCCGGTGACCAGGGCCACGGCGGCCTCAGCCATGGTCTCAAGGGGTTCGAACATCTCCTCGTCTATCCAGCCGCCCTCCACCAGCGCCGGTGTGGCAATGGCCGCTTGGGGAGTAAGGGCGTTAACAGAAATCCCCTGGCCCTCGCATTCGCTGGCCGCCGACACCGTCAGCTTGTTCAAGGCCGCTTTCGGCGCCCCATATACGAACCCGGCCTTTGAGGGCCGGCTGGTGGGGAACGGGGGCCCGGGCGGCAGCTCGGCGGAGAAGGTGGTGAGGTTCAGGATCGCACCGCTCCCCCGTTCGCGCATCCCACCGATGACCGCCTTCATCAGCTCCCACGGGGCCCACAGGTTCACTTGGAGGCTGAGCTCGAGCTGTCGAGGGGAGACCTCCTCGAACGGCCGGTAGCCGTTCATAGCCGCGTTGTTCACCAGAATGTCGATCGGCCCGAACGCCGCTTCTGTTCTCGGCACGAGCTCGGTGCGGGCCCCATTGGGAACGCTGAGGTCGGACGGAATCACAAGGCACTCCCCGCCGAACGACTCGATGCGGTCCTTGGTAACCTCCAAACCCTGCTCATCACGAGCGGTGATGGCCACTCGGGCCCCCTCGGCGGCCAGGCGCAGCGCGATCGCCGTGCCAGTTCCCCCCTTGCTGGCCCCGGTAACCAGCGCAACCTTGCCCTCACAAGCCCGTTCTGCCATAGCCTTGCCTTCCCGTAAGAAATTACGTGCGAGCCTACGCCGACGAGTTGAGCCGAGGACTACCAGCAAAGTGACCGATAACCAATGCCAACAACGCCGAGCCCTCTCGCTGTTGCACACCTCGGACTGCCATCTGGGCACCTCTCCCGCAAAGCGCCAGGAGAGGGCATTTGCCGCGGCCATCGATCTGGCCATCGACGAGGCCGTGGACGCGGTGATCATCTCCGGCGACATGTTCGACCACAACCGGGTGGGCGAAGACGTACTGGGTTGGGCCGCATCCCAACTGGCTCGGCTCTCGTGCCCAGTGGTGATGATCGCCGGCAACCACGACGCCCACCCCGAAACATCGGTGCTCCATCGGTTCGCTCCCCACATCCAGGATCTCCCGGTCACGGTGCTCGACTCCCTTGAGGGAACCACCACTCACCTCCCCGAGCTGGAACTCACCGTTTGGGGCAAGTCGATGGACGACCATCACCCCGGCTTCCACCCCCTCGACGGCCTTCCCGATCGTCCCGAGAGCGGTTGGTGCGTGGCCATGGGCCACGGCCTGGTCATGCCCGACGAGATGCCGTCGTACCGTTCGTCTCCGATTTACCCCAGCCATCTCGACGCCCTCGACTGGGATTACGTCGCCCTCGGCCACATTCACCGCCACCAAGTGGTGCGCGAGTCACCCTCGCTGGTCGCCTACTCCGGTGCCACCGCGGAGTCATTGGAAGGCGAGCCCGCGGTGGTGCTCGTCAGCCTCAGCTCCGATTCCGGCGTTTCCGTAACCCTGCGCGAGCTGACGCCTCAGCCCATCGACTAAGGCTTGCCGACGCCGGGGACGGCGGCTTCAGTGGCGTAGATGGCGCCGGTTTTCGCCGCGGTGACCACTTCTCTCTTCCAGTCGTCGGCGGCACAGATGAGCAGTGTGCCGCGGTCGTCCCCGCCGAGCACGCAGGCCACCGGCACTTTGGGGGCCATGTCGTAGGAGTCGGTCACCTCGCCGCCGGGCAGCACTCGGAACACCCGCAAGCCCAGCGGATCGGCCACCCACACCGCGCCCTCAGCGTCGAGGCAGATGCCGTCCGGCGGGGCCACCGGGGCCCGGTCGGATTCGGGAACCAGCTCGGCGTAGACCCTGCGGTTGGACAGGGTGCCGTCGTGGGCCACGTCGAACGCAGTGAGCCGGAAGGCCGCGCTCTCGGCCACGATCAGCGTCTCCTCGTCGGGGGTCAAAATGTGGCCATTGGGGGCCTCCATGCCGTCAGCGCCCACACTCACCGACCCGTCGGGGGCCACTCTGATGGTCTGCGCCGTGCGCCGCTCGCCGCCGGCGTGGATCCTCTGCCCCATGTCGCCGATGTAGGCGGTGCCGTCGGAGCGCACGATCATGTCGTTGATGTCGCCAATAGCCAGCGACGACAGGTCGGCGTGCTCCGCTATCGACCCGTCGGGCTCTTGGCGCAGCAGCTTTTGGGTGGCCATGGCCACCACCAGCAGCCGGCCGTCGGGAAGCCAGCCCAGCCCCGACGGGTCGTCCCAGTCGACCACGGCCACCGTCTCGGCGTTGCCGTCGAGGTCGGTGCGCACCACTCGATGGGCGTGCATGTCGGAGAACCACAGGGCGCCGTCGTGCCACCGAGGGCCTTCGGAGAAGTTCAGCCCGTCCAAGATCGTGCGCATCAGGTGCCTCCTCATCGGCTTGCGTGCAGACGAGATGGCACAATAGCCCTATGAGCATGACCCTAACTCCAAGTCTCGATGCCGAGGAGTCCTACGAGACCATCCAGGTTGACCGGATCGGTGGATCACTGGGCGCGGTGATCTCCGGTGTGGACCCCCGAGACGGCCTTACCGACCAGCAGTTCGCCGAGATTCATGAGGCGCTGCTCCGCCACGAGGTGATCTTGTTCCGCAACGTGCCCATGAGCGCCGAAGACCAGCTGGAGTTGGCCTCACTGTGGGGCCAGCCCAGCATCTACCCCCTGCAAAAGCTGATGGGGGCCACCGAACCGCAATTGTCTGTCATTCGCGACGACGCCGAGAGCCTGCCCACCACCGACAACTGGCACACCGACGTGACCTGGATCGAAGTGCCCCCCAAGATCGCCCTGCTCCAATGCCTAGTGGCGCCTCCTTACGGCGGCGACACCATGTGGTGCAGCATCACCTCGGCCTACGACGCCCTGTCGGAGTCGATGCGAACCATGATCGACGGATTGGAGCTCCACCACTCCAACTACCCGCAGTTCTGCACGAACATGGCCGAGAAGTCGGGAAGCTGGGACTTGGTGCCCCTGCTGCGGGAGGCCTACCCCGGAGTCAACCACCCATTGGTGAGGACCCACCCCGAGACCGGTCGGCGGGCGCTATACGTGGCCACCAACTTCCATCAATACGTGGTCGGGCTGACCGAGGCCGAGAGCAATGCCCTGCTCGACTTTTTGATGCGCCACATCAACCAACCCCGATTCCACTGCCGGTGGTCGTGGACCGAGGGCGATCTGGCCATCTGGGACGAGCGGTCTACCAATCACCGAGGGGTTTCCGACCACTACCCCGAAGTCCGGGAGATTCGCCGCTGTACCGTGGACGGCGACCGCCCCTACTTCGACCCGTCGGTGCCCTACCAGCCCAAGGCCACCATGATTCCCACCGTCGCCTACCAGCCCCAATAGTCGCCGCCGAAGCGCTCGTCTCGCTCGGCCAGCGCGCCCTTCATGCCCTTCTCCCGCGACGTCTCGTGGAAATCGAACTCGTCGGGGCTGCGGCGGGTGCCCATCACGAACAAGGGGTGGACGCCGTAGTGGGGGGTGAAGGCTTGGCCGATGCCCAGCATGTCATAGGCCAGGTGGGCCACCGTGCGGCCGGTGGCGATGCCGTCGCGGGGCAGACTGGCCAGCGCCCCGGTGAGCTGGGCCACCGCATCGTCCAACTCATCGGAGGGCACCACCCGGTTGACCAAGCCCAGCCGCTCGGCCTCGGCGGCGTCGAACTTGCGCCCGGTCACCACCAGCTCGTTGGCCCGCTTCAGCCCGATCTGGGAGGCGAGCATGGGGTAGAGCCACGACGTACCCGCCGAGCCAAACCGCTCCTCGGGCAGGCCGAAAACGGCGTCTTCGGTCACCACCGCGAAATCGCACACCAGCATCAGATACAGCCCGGCGCCGATGCACGGCCCGTGAACCCGGGCCACGATGGGCTTGGCCGAGTACAGCAGGTCGCGCATCACCCAGGCCCGGCGGCGCAGTCCGGCGATGGCGAACCGCCCCCCCTTGGTCTCGGCCCCCCCGTAGAAGTCGTCGGGGCTGGACAGGTCGAAACCCGAGGTGAACCCCCGCCCCGCCCCAGCCAGCAAGATGCACTTCACATCGTCGTCGGCCTCAGCCAGGCGGACGAACGCCACGATCTGGTCGAACATCTCGTCGGTCAGGGCGTTGAAAACCTCTGGCCGGTTGAGGGTGATCAATGCCACCGCCCCGTCCGTCTCATAGGTCACGTTGTCTTCAGCCATGACCCCTATCCTGCCGGATTGTGTCGGACGACGGGCATTCTGGCCGCTGGGTAGGAGGAAGAAGCCCGTCATCCATCTATTCTGCGATTTGTGAGCAACCCGCCCACCCGGTTGGCCCGACGGCTGGGCACTGGGGATGCGATCGTTATGGGACTGGGCTCGATGATCGGCGCCAGCGTGTTCATCGCCATCGGGCCGGCGGCGGCCGCAGCCGGGGCGGGGCTGATGATCGGGTTGGCGGTAGCCGGTGTGGTGGCCTTCTGCAACGCAACCTCCTCAGCCCAGTTGGCCGCCCTATACCCAGCCTCGGGAGGCACGTATATCTATGGACGCAAACGGCTGGGACACCTCGCCGGATTCAGTGCTGGTTGGGGGTTCGTGGTCGGCAAATCAGCTACCTTGTCGGTATCCGCACTTGCCTTCGGGGCCTACACGCTTCCTGACCACCCCCGAATCGCCGGCATTGCCGCCGTTGTTGTGGTGACTGCCGTCAACCTCCGGGGCATCACCCGTACCGCTAAGGCCACCCGGGTCACCGTCTCTCTAGTGCTCATAGCCCTTGGGCTGGTGGTGGCCGCTGCGTTGGGCGGCGGCACGGCCGATGCCGACAACCTGGCCGACTGGGACGCTGGCGGCGCCCGCGGGATCTTGGAGTCTGCCGGCCTGCTGTTCTTCGCCTTCGCCGGCTACGCCCGCATCGCCACCCTCGGCGAGGAGATCAAAGAACCAGCTCGAACCATCCCCCGGGCCATCCCCGCCGCGCTGGGCATCACCTTGGCGGTGTACGCCGCGGTGTCGGCCACCGCCTTATGGGCCGTCGGCCCAGAGCTGCTGGCCGAGGCGGGCGCCCCGCTAGCAGCGGCCACTGATGCCGGGGATTGGAACGGCCTCACCCCGGTGGTGCGGGTGGGGGCGGCCATCGCCTCAGCAGGGGCGCTCCTGGCCCTGGTTGCCGGGGTGAGCCGCACTGCGTTCGCCATGTCATCAGAAGGCGACCTTCCCCGAGTGCTGGACAATATCCATCCAGTCCACAGGGTGCCCCACTATGCCGAGGTCGCGGTGGCCACGGTGGTGATCCTGCTTGTGTCGCTCACCGATCTGCGCAACGTGCTTGGCTTCAGCTCATTCTGCGTGCTGTTCTACTACGCCGTGACCAACGCCTCAGCGTGGACCCTCTCGGCTAGCCAGCGCCGCTGGCCTCGGGCGTTGAGCGGGCTCGGATTCATCGGCTGTGCCATATTGGCGGCGACTCTGCCCGCGGCATCCGTGATTGTCGGCCTCTTGGTTATTGCCTCCGGTATCTTGATGTGGCGAGTCCGCCGAGCATTGCCCCGGTTGATCGCGACCGAGTAGAAGCAGCGAAAAGGAAAACGTGACGACAGCCTCTCCTGTCAACGTCAGCCGCGCCCCCGCAGTCTGGCGCGGGCATCTGGCCGTCCACCTGGCAGCAGCCGCTGCGGTTGTCGCGGCCGTGCTGTGGGCAGCATCGCCCGCCGATGCGCAGTCGGCCAGCCTCGCGGAGATAGCCCAACGCGACCGGCTTATAGGCCAGCAGGAGTCCCTGCTCAACATCTACCGCTGCCGATTCGGCATCGACGTGGAGCAGGTGCCGGGAGGCTGTTTCGACGGATCACCGGTGAACTATGCCGAAGAGCCCCCGCTATTCGACGGGACCCCGACACTGGGAGAGGTGGCCAGGCGCGACCGACTGGTGAACGCCCAAGAGTCGCTGCTCAATGCCTACCGCTGCCGATTCGATATCGACACTGCTCTTGTCCCCGGCGGGTGCGGCGACAACTCGCCCGGGCCCGCTCCCCTGCCGACCCCGCGGCCAGCCGGTGAGGAGATGTCTCCCGCCGAGATCTACGCGCTGGCATCCCCCTCGGTCGCGCTGATCGAGACATCGTCCAGCTTCGGCAGCGGCATCCTGATCGAGGGCGGCTACATCGTCACCAACCACCATGTGGTGTGGCCCGACGACGAGGCCTGGGTGGTATGGCCCGACGGCACCGAGCTTCGAGAGGTTCCGGTCGTGGGCCACGACTTCATGGCCGACCTAGCCGTGTTGGGCCCAGTCGACGTCCCTTACCGTCCGCTGACGTTCTCCGACAGAGAGGACCTGTCGCCCGGCAGCAGCCTCCTGTTGGTGGGATATCCGTCTGAACCCGAACTGTTCCCGCAGCCCACCATCACCCAGGGCATCCTGTCTCGCCTTCGCCAGTGGGCTGCCTATGACCTCACCATTCTCCAATCCGATGCGGCAATCGCCGGCGGGCAGAGCGGCGGAGCACTCCTCAACTCGCGCGGGGAGGTGGTGGGCATCTCCACATGGAGGTTCAGCGAAGCCGGTTTCGCCCTGGCCACCTCAGCCGCCGACGATGCGCTGATCGTGCGGAGGCTGATTGCCGGCCATGTGCCTCCAGAAGACAAGACCGAACGACGAGCGCCGCGAAAGGTCGGGGAATTCGAGCACAGTGTCACCGGAACAAGAGGGATCGACAGCCCGGCCTTCACCTTCAACGCCGCGGCAGGCACCAAAGTGACCATCCGCATCGAGGGCGAGAGCAATGGGATCATCATCGCCTCCGATGCCGTGGAGACGCTGGCCACACAGAACTCGACCGAGACCGGAATCGAGCAAGCTTCCTTCGAGGTGCTCCGAAGCGGCAGGCACTTCGTGAGAATCGGCAGCCTCTCAGATGGAGAGTACGAGTTCGACCTGACCGCCACGGTCAGGCTTCACCCCTACAACGACGAAGTCGACGGCACCGTCTTGTTGGCCGCGGGCAATGCAGAGACCTTCTACGGATTCTTCGACTACACGTTTGACACCGATTGGTACAAGGTCGGCCTGGAAGAGGGAGACATCATCGAGATCAGCACCGATTCGATCCTGGCCGACACCTCGATCACGGTCAGGAACCGCGATACCGGCGACCTGATGAGAAGCGACGGCACCGACCCGCGCACTGGCCTGGGCTTCGCCAAGAACGCACACCTGCGATTCACCGCCCCCGCAGCCGGCGACTACGCCATCCACATCAACGAGAACTCAGGAGAGCGCGGTATCGGCTACGCCCTGACCGTGGAGCGAGTAAAGGAGTAGGTCAACCCCCGCCCTGCACATGGGCTGCGATCTGGTCCTCAAACGCGAAGTCCAGATCGAGGCTCTGGTCGAGGCCCTCGGCCACCATCCAGCGGTACACATGGTCGACCATGGCAGCCAGGGTGTACTCGGGCGCCCAGCCGATGTCGGCTCGAAGCCGGTCGACGGAGAACACCACGCTTCGGTTCCATCGATGCAGGTTGGGCGCCAGCCGCTGCACCAATTGGGCCAGTTTGAACCTCCGCCGGGTGTTGTCGGCATCGGATCGGGCCTCATCTGAACTGCGGATGTCGATGTTGACCGGGGAGGCTCGCCCCTCCTCGAACACCAGAGTGCCGTCCCACAGGTCGTCCATCATCGGAGCGGGGATGAACACCTTGTCGGCCTCCACCCCCAGAACCTCGGCAAACGTGTCCACATAGCCCACGTCTGACTGGTATGTCCCACCGGTGAGGTTGTAGCGCTTCCCAAAAGTCTGAGGCTGGAGCATCATCATCCGCAGCGCCCGGGCCTGATCGTCCACATGGCCCACCTGGCCCACAGTGGTGCCGTCGCCGGGAATGAGCACCGGGCGGCCTCGCAGAAGCCGCAGGATCATCCGCTGCTCCCGGTCGGCCAGGATGTTGCGGGGGCCGAACACCATCGAGAACGGCACGATGGTGGCCGGGAACCCCCGGCTGCGCCAGGCATCGACCAGAATGTCTTCGCACAGCAGCTTGTGCAGCCCGTACTCGTTCTGGTTGGGACCGCGGTCGACAGGGTGGCCCTCGGTGATGGGCAGGATGTCTGTGGGGGCGTATATGACCGTGGACGAGGCGAAGATGTAGTGACCGACGCGCCCCTCGAACACCTCGATCATGAGCCCCACATCGGCCGGGTGATAGGCGCTCATGTCCTGCACCACGTCGAAGCTCTCAACCCCCAGAACCGCCCGCACCTGATCGTGGTCGGTGCGGTCGGCTACCAAGCGGCGCACCGACCGGGGAAAGTCCACCGCAGTGCGCCCCCGGTTCAGCACGGTCACCTCATGGCCGCACTTCACCAGCTCCATGACCAGCGAGTAACCATTGAACTGGCTCCCGCCCATGACCAGCACCTTCATTTCAGCTCCTTTGCCTGATGGATCGAGTTCAGCGGCAGATGCCGGCTTCGGCCAGGGCTTCTACTTCGTCGGGGGGGATGCCCAGCACTTCCCCCAGCACATCGACGGTGTCGACGCCCAACAAGGGGGATGGGCCTGCCGTGCGGGTGGCGGTACGACTGAAGCGGATCGGGTTGCCCACATGGGTCTCCTTGCCCACCACGGAGTGCTCCAGCACGTCGAGGGCACCTCTCGCGGCCAGGTGCTCGTCGCCCAGGTGGTCGTAGGGGCCCATCACCGGCATGGCCGACACTCCGGCAGCCTGCAACCGCTCGGCCCGGTCCCCAGCCAGTCCTTCGGTCATCCAGGCTGCCACTGCGGCGTCCACCACCTCGACGTCGGCCAGCCGGTCGGCGTTGGCAGGCCAGCGGTTCTCTATCCCGATCACCTCGCAACAGCGCTGCCACGACTCGTCGTCGTGGCAGGCCAACGCAACCCATTCGTCGTCACCATCAGCCTGGTACACGTCGTGAGGGGCGACCGCGGTGGAGCGGTTGCCGCAGGGCTCGGGGTCGGCCCCAGCAGCCGCTGCGCCCATATACACCTCGCCGATCAGATAGGCGGCCGCCTCGGTCTGGGCCATATCGATTAGCTGGCCCTGGCCAGTGCGCTGTTTGTGATCGAGGGCGGCCAGCACGGCCACTGCCAGCAACTTGCCCGCAATGTGGTCGGGGTGGTTCAGCGTCGTGCCGCACGGGAATGGCACGTCGGAGTGGTTCCACAGCCAGTGTGCCCCGGCGAAGCTGGCGTTGAGCGGCCCGTAGGCGGGCATCTTCCCCATCGGCCCGCCCCGGCCGTAGCCCTGGGAGCACACATACACCAGGTCGGGCCGACGAGCCGACATGTCGTCCCATCCCAGCCCCAGCTTGTCCAGCGAACCGCCCCGCAAGTTCTCGGCCACCACATCAGCGGCCATGAACAGCTCTAGGGCCAGTTCGCGGCCCTTCTCGGTGGTCAGATCGAGGGCCACCGAACGCCGCCCCCGGCTCTCGGCGTTGAATGGGAAGGCCTTGTTGAGATCGCCCCGGCCGGCAAAGCGCAAGGAGTCGGGATGGGCCACCGATTCAATCTTGATGATGTCGGCGCCCAAGTCCGACAGCATCCAGGTGCACTCGGGCACCACTGCGGCCATACCAAACTCCACCACCCTCACCCCGGCCAGCAGTTGATCGCCGCCGGAACCTTCAGAAGGCCCGATTGACCAGGGGCTTCCAGTGGGGCGATCACCGAACTGGACGACCTCATCGCCTGATTGCGGCGCCCGCTTCCGTACCCCTGCCGGCGTCCCCGACAGCTTCCAGGGAGCGTCGGGCATCGACAGCCCTTCGGAACCCTCCACGTCGTAGCGGAAGAATCCCCGGCCCACCACCTGGGAATGGTTGGCAAACTCGCTGGGCGACTGGATCACGCCGATGGTGGTGCCGGCGGCCAGACCGTGCTCGAACAGGTCGGACCGGTCTCGCTGCGACGTAATCGGATCGGCCACCATATGGATCACGTCCCGGTTTCTGCCCCGGAACACGCCGTCGGCCCACTCCGGACCGGTCAGGGCGTCCGGGTTGCCAAGCACCTCCACAAAGCCAGCCCACTGGTAGGGGGTACCAATCACTGTGCGCACCCAACCGTCGCGAGCCGGAAAAATCCAGTAGTTCCCGTCGGCGTTGCGACGACCCTCGTCGGGCAATTCGGGAAAGTGCCGCACATAGTCGGGGATGAGAACCGACCAGGGGTTGAGCCCGGACAAGGCCGCCTCCTGAGCGCTGATCTCCACCACTTGGCCCTGGCCGTGGCAGCGTCGATCCATGACCGCGGCCAACCCGCCGATGGCACCGAACACCGAAGCGCAGTCGTGGGCCAAGTAGCCGGGATGCCAGCACGGCGACTTATCCCGAAACCCCGACAAGAAGTGCCCGCCCGAAGAGGCGAAAGCTGGCAGCGGCTCCAACTTCCAGCCCGAACGAGGGCCGGTCAGGCCCATGTCGGTCAGCGCCACCACCACAAGCTGGGCGTGGCGCTCGGTCAGATCGTCGAGGTCCAAGCCGGTGTTGTCGATGAGCAGATCAGCGTCTGCTGTCAGAGACTCCAGCCCGGCAGAGTCGCCCACCGCCTTGTTGGCATTGCGATGGGCGTGGGCTAGGCCCACGGGGTCGGGAATGGGCGGCACCCGGATTACCTCCGCACCCAAGTCGCCCAGAATCCGGGCGCACAATGCACCCCGCATGTCGGTGTGATCCACCACCCGCAATCCGGTCAAAGCGCCGGGACCCATCGGCGGACTCATCGGATGCCCCATCCCCGCTTGCTGGCCGCCGGACTCATCGGATGCGGGGTTCGATTCGGGTTTGCTCTTTGATGCCCCGGGCCTTCTCGGTGATCTCCTCCTCGGCCCCGGCCAGGCTCAAGAAGGCCACTCCGCTGTTCATGGCGTTGGCCAGCGTGGTGTACTGCGCGGTCCACAACCCCTTCATGGTCGCTTCGACGGCCAGCCGTTCGGGAGCCGACGCGATGGCTTCGGCAGCCCAGCGGGCCGTGTCCATCAAGTCGTCCAGCGGTACCACTTCCTGCACCAGCCCGATCTGGAAGGCCCGCTGGGCCGACATGCGCTCGTGGCGGCCGAGCAGCGACATGCGCATCACCTCGCCCAGCGGCATCCGCTGGAGCATGAACATGGGCTCGTTCACCGCGGGCATGCCGTGGCTCACATGGGGGTCGAAGAAGGTGGCGTTATCAGAGGCGATGATGAACTCCACCTCGCCCAACAGGTAGAAAGCGCCCCCGGCGGCCATGCCGTTGACTGCGGCGATCACCGGCCGCCAATAGTCGTTGGATTTGGGGCCGACGGTGGAAATGGGGTCGTCCACCATGAACGGCGAGGCCGGCTGCTTCCACGAACCGGTGATGTCCACCCCGGTGCTGAAGGCTCGCTCCCCGGTGGCGGTGAGGATCACGCATCGCACATCGTCGTTGTAGCGAAGATGGGCCCACGCCGCCCGAAGCTCGTCGCACGCAGTGTTGTCCAGTGAGTTGAGCCGTTCCGGCCGGTTCAATGTGAGCACCGCCACCCCGTCGGACTCCTCATACAGCAAGGTCTCGTAATTTGGCACGGCCCGAAGCGTAGCCTCGCCGATGCGACCGCCTAACAGGCCAGCGTTACCATCCCACCCAAGACACTTGTGTGACGCTCTGGGAGGCGGAGTTCAAAATGGACATCGGAAGAATCGGATTGTGGCAGGGCGTGCTCGACCAGCAGGCTTCGAGTCGGGTACGAGAGGTCGTCTCCGAACTGGAGGAGATGGGCTGGCCCACGGTTTGGATCCCCGAGGCGGTTGGTCGGGATCCTTTCGTGTCAGCGTCGGTCATGCTGGGAGCTGCAAACACGCTGAAGATCGCCACCGGGATCGTGCAGGTCCACGCCCGTCACCCCATGACCACCGCGGCGGCCCAGAAGACGGTGGCCGAGGCGTACGACAATCGATTCTTGCTGGGGATCGGTGTGAGTCACGGCCCGTTCATCGAGGGAATCCGCAAACTGGACTACTCCAAGCCCTATTCCTACATGGTGGAGTACCTCAACGAGATGGACGGGGCCATGTACATGGCCTCCGGACCGGAGGAGGCACCGCCCACGGTGCTAGCGGCTTTGGGGCCCAAGATGCTGGCGCTGGCTGCCGAGCGCACCGCCGGCGCCCACCCCTACTTCGTGCCGCCCGAGCACACCGCGCTGGCCCGAGAGATCATGGGTCCCGACGCCCTGTTGGCCCCCGAGCAGAAGGTGTGCTTGGAAACCGACCCCGAGGCGGCCCGGGCGCTGGCCCGGGCGAACATGGGCCTGTACCTGGGACTTCCCAACTACGTGAACAACCTCTTCCGGCTGGGCTTCACCGAGGAGGATGTGACCGAGCAGTCCGACCGGCTGGTAGACGCCATCGTGGCCTGGGGCGACCTGGACGCTATTCGCGCCCGCATCCAGGCCCACCACGACGCTGGCGCCGACCACGTGGCCGTGCAGGTGCTCGCCCCCCGGGGTGAACTGCCCCTGGCCCAATGGCGAACCCTGGCCGACGCCCTTCTATAGTTCGTCGGCGAAGCTCCTACGAATGGACGAGGGGCTCGACAGCACTAGGGGTTCGACAACATGAGCAGGCTTTGCGAAGGAAGGGTTGCGGTCATCACCGGCGCCGGACGGGGCATCGGGCGGGAGTACGCCCTGATGCTGGCCCAGCACGGCGCCAAGGTGGTGGTGAACGATCTGGGCGCCGACCCCGACGGCCGGGGCGGCGACGCCGGGCCCGCCGGTGAGGTGGTGGAAGAGATCCGGGCTATGGGCGGCGAAGCGGTGGTGAACGGCGCCGACGTGAGCGACTTCGACGCCGCCCGGGGCATGATCCACCAGGCCGTCGAAACGTTTGGGACGCTGGACATCCTCATCAACAACGCCGGCATCCTGCGGGACCGCATGGTGTTCTCCATGAGCGAGTCCGACTGGGATGCGGTGGTGCAAGTACACCTCAAGGGAACCTTCGCCCCGGTCCACCACGCCGCCGCCTGGTGGCGGGAGCAGACCAAGGCCGGGCAGAGCTTCCAAGCCCGGATCATCAACACCGCATCGCCGTCGGGCATCTTCGGAAATGTGGGCCAGACCAACTACGGCGCGGCCAAAGCGGGCATCGCCGCTTTCACGGTGATCTCGGCCATGGAGTTGGTCCGCTACGGGGTCACTGTGAACTGCATCGCCCCCAGCGCCCTGACCCGGCTGACCGCTCCGCTGATGGGCGGCACCGACATATCCGAAGAGACCCAGGAGACGATGTCCCCCACGTGGATCGCCCCGATCGTCACCTGGCTGTGCAGCCCTGAGGCGGACAACGTGACCGGCCGGGTCTGGGTAGTGGGCAATGGCCGGCTGGGTATCGCGGAGGGCTGGGCATTAGGTCCTAACGTGCCCCTCGAATCCCAAGACCCCACCACCTTGCACCCGGTGGTGGCCGACCTGATGGCCAAGGCCGAGTTGAACGCCGACATGAGCGGGAACCCCGCCGAAGGCCCCGGCCGTCCAAGCAGCACAATCTGAGCCAGAGTCGCTGGATAAACCAGGGTAGGGCCGGGGGGTGGCCCGGCTCAGGGCGCTCGCCGCCCGGAGCTTGTCGAGGACGGCGGGCTGGGCCGGGACAGGACCCCGCCGGCCCGGCTAAGCGCTAACGACCCGGCAGCGGACCTCGGGTTCCACGTCGGCACCAACCCAGCGCAGGGCCAAGCCGCCCCGAGAGTGGCCCGCGGTGTCCAGCCAGTTGGGATGGCCGGGATCGCGCCGGGCCACCACCACCCGCACGGTGCCATCGTCCTCAACCGCCGCGGTGTGGTGATTCAGGCTGGTCCGGTAATACTCGAAGTCCAGTGACTCCAGCCAGTGGTTGCCGAGCTGAATGTTCCAGTACTCGCACTCGGGGGGCTCGAACTCGATGATCCAGGCCTCGTCGGGACCCAGCTCGTAGTAGCCGTAGTTGTACGACGTGTCGGGATCTCCCTGGGCGAAGGCCAGAAGCTGGGGGTCGATGGGCCGGACTTCAGGGGTGTGAGCGGCGAAGCTGTCCGTCCAGCCCAAGAACTGGCCCACCACCGCAGCCACGGTGAAGCCGGCCCGACCCAGCGCCCCGGCCAGCCGCTCGGGATCAATTGGCTCAGGCGGGCTACCGGCATCGGTCCGCTCCAAAGTCAGCTCGGCGGGGGTCTGATTTGGCCGGTCCAGCAATGTCTGGCGGACGTTCAGAGAGTTGGTGCCCTCCTTCATGGCCAGCCACGGCCCCGACTGGGGTTCAGTGCTGATGGCCACCTCAAAGCAGCCGTCGTCGTCCAAAGCGAGTTCTTCGGTGGTGAGGTAGCTGTCGCAGATCAGCCCTCCGGGAGTACCCAAGCCGCCGCTGAATGCCCCCATGCGGATGGAGTGGGCGTCGTTGAGTCGGCCCCGCAGCCGGTAGTCGAAGCGGGGCGACAACCGGGCACCTCCGTAGGCGTAGTCGGGGTTGTCCAGGCCGATTTTGACGCCCACCTGGTTGAGAATCGCCCGGGCGGGGTCGGACTCCTCCAGGTTGGCCTTCAGAAAGTTGGCGGCCAGGCGGGTCACGTAGCGCAACCCCTCGGCCCGGTCGAAATCGTCGTCGGGAGCGGCATCCAGCACTTGGCGGCCGGCGTCCCGCAGCATGTCGCAGAACTCCTCCCAAGAATTGGCCAGATCGATTTCGCTCATTCCACTGCCACCCCGCAAGCCTCGATGTAGTCGGCATACCGCTCGTGAATCACCTCGGCCCGCAAGCCGTATTGGTCGGGACTGTAGTCGTGAACACCGTGCTCACCCTTGGGGTGGTCTGCGGCCCACTGGGCCACAGCCTGCTCGGCGGCAGCATCGAACTGATAGCCGAACCGGTCGCAGATGGCGGCCACGCTGCCCATCGGGTCGCTCTGGAAGTCGGCAAAGTGGAGGTCGTAGAAACGGTCCTCACGCCCCGCTCGGGCGGCCAGCAACCGCTCGATGCCCCGAGCCCACAGCTCGGTCTGCTCCGCACCATGGGCAATGTTGTCGGGGTGCTCTTCGAACCCTTGGCGGCTCACCGCGGTGAGGCTGCACACCGACGCCACCGCCTTCAGCGGATCACGAAGAGTCATCACCACGTTGGCGTCGGGGTAGGTGGCAAACAGCGCCTCGGGGGCGAACAGGTGGCTGGGGTCCTTTAGCAGCCAGCAGGTGTCGGGCTCGTCCACGCCGATCAGCCCGATGCTCCGGCGGTGGTGGGCGTAGGCCGAACCCATGTCGCAGGCCGCCCACCAGGCGGAATAGGTGGGGATGCGAAACAGACACTCGAAGGTGACGCTGGCGAACGAGTGACGGAACAAGTTCCAGCACTCGTCAACCAATTCAGCCGACTGGAAGTGGATGGTGGACTGATCCGGGTTCATCTCAGCCATGGCGTCCATCTTGGCCTTGCAGTTCACGTAGTCGTCGATCTGCTCCCACTGGTCGCGGGGCGGCCGGGGCTGGGGCATCTCGGCCAGCCACAGCTCGAGCCCCTGAAAGTGCGGGCTGGCCGCCATGAGCTGGTGCAAGGCGGTAGTGCCGGTGCGGGGCAAGCCGATGATCACCAAGGGCCGTTCGACATTGACGTCGGCCGCCTCCGGTCGGGCCTTCAGCCCGGCTTCGGCCTTGAGGCGTCCCATCAGGGCTCCGGTGATGATCTCGCCGATGGCGAAACGGCCGATGTCGGTCATGGCCGCCTCGGCCTCCAGCGACTCCTCCAGCACGGTCAGGCCTTCGAGATAGTCATTGTGACCGAAGTCGTCGAGTCCGGACCGCTCAACGGCGGCGGCATGCCATTGCTCGATGCTGCTCACTGGACCTCCTTGTGCCCTGTTTCGAAGTCGCCTACTGGGCTGCGGCCTGGAGTTGCCCCCCGAACGCGGCCATGGTCTCGGCGGTGTCGGTCAAGAACAAGAACGACGGAACGATCAGGCGATGGGCGCCCAAATCCGCCACCTCCTGCACCAGCCCCACAGGATCGTCCATCGGCGTGTTGGGCAGCCCCACAGTGATCTCGATGCTCTCCGGGTCGCGGCCCACAGCCGCCGCCTCCTGGCGCATCACGTCGATGAGATCGGCAATCGACACCCCCTCCCGGGGTCCGGGCCAGAACCCGTCGCCCAGCCGACCGGCCCGGCGGGCCGCGGCCTTTGAGTGACCGCCGATCACGATGGGCGCCCGGCCGTTGGCTGGTTTGGGGTTCAAGCTGACTCCGGAGAAGGAAACGTGCTCGCTCTCGAACGAGGTGCTGTCTGCGTCCCACAGCGCCCGCATGGCCCCGATGTAGTCGTCTGTGCGCTGACCTCGGCCCTCCCAGGGGATGCCCAGCGCCTCGAACTCTTCTTTGAGCCAGCCCACGCCCACTCCGAGGATGACCCGGCCACCCGACATGGAGTCCAGCGTTCCCAAAGACTTGGCCAGCACCACCGGATTGCGCTGGGGCAGGATCAAGATGCCCGTCCCCAACCCCAGCGTCGTGGTGGCCGAGGCCACCCAGGTCAGCCAGATCAGCGGGTCGGGCAGAGGCGAGTCGGGAGTCATCGGCATCCGACCAGTCGGATCGTAGGGATACTCCGAGGCGTAGCTGTCGGGGTACACCACGTGCTCCACAGTCCAAATCGAGTCGAACCCGGCGGCCTCCGCCGCCCGCCCGAACTCCACCGCGCCCTGCGCCGTGGCCCAGTGAAGAATGTTTGCAAAACCAATCCCGAACTTCATGGCCCGCAAGAGTAGGACAACCGCTAGCTATTCCTCATTCAAAGGTCGGATGGCGTCGTCCGCTTCACGAACGGCATCTGCGAGCAAGGGTCTCACCGCTTGCTCTAGCTGAATCATTCGGGCCACAGTTTCCTCAATCGCACTGGGCCACGTCTCTGGCTCTCCCCATCCCCCCAACTCGAGCTTTTCTGCAGCTTCCGAGCCCGAGTTAGCTCCTTGGCTTCCCAGATCAGTGTTCCGCCAAATGACTCCTCGATTTCAGCTTTCCTGTCTTGGAGGTATCCGAACAGGGCGTCGTGCCACTCACCAGGTGCACCTTGTTTGTCAATCCATACGTTGACCGATGTGCCGTCCTTCACCACGCGGTAGCCAAGATTTACACCGGGGTGCCCAGAAGACGTGCTCACGGTGGAACCACTTGGTGCCGTAACCCCAGAGTGGAGGGGGGTTTTGGCATTTGCATATTCAAGAAGGTCTTCGCAGAACCCCCTGATTGACTGCTGACGGTCGGATGTCTCTTGCCTATAAGCCGCGACCTGCTTTGCCGACTCTGGCGGCCCAACAATCAAAGTCATCAGAGGCGCTGGCGGGGAGTCCCCAATCCTGATGGCCTGGATTTTGAACACGTAGGCCGAGAGTTGACCTGAGTCATTGATCCTGGTCACTGCCTTCACATGCTCTGGCCTCGGATCGCCGACAATCCAGATCGCGACATCTGCGTCGAATGCAGCCGTGTAGGTCAGGAGCTTCCCTAGATGATCGTGATCTGACTGTCCCAGCTGATTCTCAATGACCACTGTCTCGCCGTTTTGGTTCTGAGCCACCAGATCAACAGAGAAAGAGCCCGCTGATTGCTCACGGCGAACCGATTCCGGATCAATGCCGAATGAGAGATCGTCGTCCAAGATGTCAATGTTCTCAGCAAGCCACGGAGTGAAGTCCTTGGCTTCGTGCGGCCACACATCCCGGATGTCCACCCTCTGGATACGCTGGAGCTCCAAGGCACTCCCCCCGCTCGGGGAATTCGGGGGCTCCTTCGACACCGTTCTACGGCCTCCCTCGCCTCAAGTGCAAAACTGGCCCAGCCTTCCAGGCAACGGCACCAGCGCACTGCGCGAGCAGTGCTCTCCGCTCCGCAACCTCAGCACTCGGACCCGTCAGGCGCTCTCCGGTCTTATCATGAGGAATTGTCGCTCCACCCGTCTACAACCTGCTCCATGACCACGACCACCGCCCGCAGCCAAGCTGAGCCTTCAGACCTCCTCAGCGACCTGCCAGAAGACGACGACACTGTCATCTACCTCACAGACGAAGACATTGGGCGCGGCGATGAACTCGCTCTGAAGGAGATCGGCATGACCTACGAGGAGCTTGAAGCCTGCGCTCAAGCAGACGAGTTCCCCACCCACAAGGCCCGCCTCACTTGGTTCTTGCTCGCGCCTCGTGTCGAAAACTGCTGACCTCAGAAAAGCACCGCGCCCATTGGGAGGAGACTCAACTTCGGGCAGCGATTCGCCGCAACCGAGAGATAGCCGAAGATGCTCTTAGCGGTGGCTGAGGCTTCCGGGGCCAACTAGGAAGCGGCGGCTATGGCGGCCCAGACCTTTTGGGGGGAGGCGGGCATGTCGAGGTGGCGGATGCCGAGGTGGGAAAGGGCGTCCACAACTGCGGTCTGTACTGCGGGAGTCGAGCCCACGGTGCCAGACTCGCGGATGACCTTGGCCCCCAGCTGGTTCAGAGGGGTGGGCGTGACCGACTCGTGAATCTCGAAGCTGGGCAGTTCGGTGGTGGATATCACGCCGTAGTCGGTGAAGTTGGAGGTGAGCAGGTTTCCGTCGGGGTCGTAGTGGACTTCTTCAATCAGGGCTTGGGCCGCGCCGGCGGCCAGCCCCCCGTGGATCTGGCCGTGGGCTAGCAATGGGTTCAAGAGGGTACCGGCGTCGTCCACCGCCACCAGCCGCTCCAAGGTCACTTCGCCGGTATCGGCGTCTACCTCCACTACCGCCACATGGGTACCGAATGGGAAGGTGGCGCCGTACTGCTCGAAGTCGTTCTCCACGAACAGGGTCTCTGAACTCGCCTCGGCCACATCGGCCCAACCAGCAGACCGGGCCGGGGTGCCGACCACGTGGAACTGCCCGGTCTCTGAGTCGAGCACCACATCGGCAGGCGCAGCCTCCAAGAGATCGGCCGCCAGCGGGCGAGCCGCATCGATGAGCTTCTCGGAGGCATTGAGTAAGGCCGAGCCGGCGATCTGAGCGGTGCGGGAGCCTCCGGTGATGTCGCTGGAGGGGATCTCGTCGGTGTCGCCGTGGATCATCTCGATCCAGTCCATGTCGATGCCCAGAGTGTCGGCCACCACCATCGACAGTGTGGTCACGTGGCCCTGACCGAAGGGAGTGGCCCCGGTGCGGGCCAGCACCGTGCCGTCGACTCGCAGCTCCAGGCTTCCCGTCTCCGTGCAGACCGGGCCCATGGGCGAGGTGACCTCCACATAGGTGGCCACTCCGATACCCAGCTGCCGATTGTCACCCTGCTCGCGGCGGGCCGCCTGCTCGGCTCGCAGGCCCTCGTAATCGGCGGCTTGCAGCGCAGCCTCCAGAGAGGCCCGGTAATCCCCCGAGTCATATGCCGCTCCGGTGGGTGTTGTGAGGGGAAAGGCATCAGGGGCTATGTAGTTGCGGCGGCGAACCTCCACCGGGTCCATGCCGATCTCCGCGGCGAACAGGTCTACGGCCCGCTCGATGGCCGCAGTGGCCTCGGGGCGGCCCGCGCCTCGGAATGCGTTGACCGGGGCGGTATTGGTGGCGACCGCGGTGGCCGACCAGGCCACGTTGGCGATGTCATAGTTGCCGCAGGCCATGAGCCCGGTGAACGTGGGCAGCAGCGCCCCCACACCGGGATAGGCCCCGGCGTCGGCCAGCATGTCCAAGCGGTAATGGGTGAAGCGGCCATCGGCGGTGCCGCCCAAGGTGACGGTCTGGAACTGGGCTCGGCTGTGGCCCAGCGACTGGAGGCTCTCGGTGCGGGTCTCGGCCCAGCGCATCGGGCGGCCTGCCCGTCGGGCCAGCCACCCCAACAGGCACTCCTCAGCACCGGGGCTGGCCTTGGTCCCGAAGCCGCCGCCCACATCGGGGATGATCACCCGCACCTGTGACGGGTCCAACCCCAATGCCCCGGCGATGGCTCCTTGAGCGGTGTGGGGCCCCTGGGTGCTCGACCAACAGGTGAGGCGCCCGTCCTCTCCCCATGCCGCGGCGGCTACTCGGCCCTCGATAGGGCTGGCGTAGATCTTGGAGTTGACGATTCGATGGGTGATCACCACTTCGCACTCGCTGAAGTCCACTTCGGCGGTCGGGGGCAGAGCTATGGCCACGTTGGACTCAGCATCGTCGAACAGCTTGGGACCGTCGGCGGCAGCCTCGGCATCGACCACTGCGGTCAGCGGGTCGTAGTCGGCCCACACCGCTTCGGCGGCATCGGTTGCCTGCTCAACGGTCTCGGCCACAACCGCGGCAATGGCTTCGCCCACAAAACGCACCTTCCCGGTGGCCAGCAGCGGGCGTGCCATGGCCGCGTCGCCCGCCATCGGAGGGCGAGGGGCCAGATCCAGATCATCGCCGATCACCACGTCGAGCACGCCAGGCATGTTTCGAGCCTCGCTGGTCTCCACCGACAGCAGCCGGGCATGGGCCACGGGCGAGCGAACAAACACCGCATGGGCCGCCCCCTCCACCGGAATGTCGGCCACGTAGGTGCCCCCGTCGGTCAGCATCCGGGGGTCTTCCACCCGCCTCACCTCGTTGCCCAAAATGCTCATGGGCGGGAAGCGTAGCCGGGAGCGCTCTGGCGATCGTCCGCTACTGCGAAAGCGACCGGCGCCACGCTTGGGCGTCTTTGCCCATCGGTGTGGACGGGGCCCGATCGGTGAACGGCCACAGCTCCTCAGCGATGCACCGCCAGTTGGCGGTGGCCCCGAGTTGGGCGAACAGCGAAATCAAGCCAAGGTTGATCCGCTGAAGCACCACCAGCGAAGGCGGCACGTTCAGCACCTTTTTCAACTCGGCGTGCTCGCCGGAGGCATTGAAGATGGCCCTGACTCCCGCGGCCGCATACTCCGGAGTGAAGGTGCGGGTTTCATCATTGAGCACGAACTCGTAGAAGTGGGTGAAGAACGCCTCCACCTCGTTGTCGCTAAACGGGGCATTGGGCGGCAGCAATCCGGCAACCACTAGCTCAGCCCGGAATCGGGGGATATCCCGGTCGATCACCATGGCGATGAGCATCCGCTCGAACTGGGAGGTCTCTTCGGTGGTGAACCGCTTTACCAGTCCAAAATCCAAGAAGGTGACGGAACCGTTGGGACCGAAGAGGTAGTTGCCGGGGTGGGGGTCGCCGTTGAACGCCCACAAGCGATAGATCGACCCGAACGAGAACCGATAGATGGTCTCGGCCACCCGATTGCGCTGCTCCTGGGGCCACCCCAACACATCTTCGAAGATCGCGCCAGCAGCCAATTCGGTAGTGAGCACCCGGGAAGAGCTCAAGTGGTCGTACACCTCGGGAATGGAGATGTAGGGGTGGCCCCGGTAGTGGTCGGCGAACAGGCGCTGGTTGGACGCCTCATGCTCGTAGTCGAGTTCCTCGGTGAGCCGCTGGCGCAGCTCGTCCACAATGGGGGCGGGATCGAGGCCGGGAAACAGCACCGACAGCGCCCGGAATACTGTCCGGGCCGACCCCAGGTCGGCAGCGATGGCCTCCGCCACTCCGGGGTACTGGATCTTGACCGCGCATGCCCGCCCGTCGGGGGTGATGGCCCGATGGACTTGGCCTATAGACGCCGCCGCAATGGGCACCGGGTCCCACTCCTCGAACAGCTCGTCGGGCGAGGCGCCGAGTTCGGCTTTCAGAACCGACTCAGCCAGGGCCGGGCTCATGGGCGGGGCATTGGCCTGGAGTTGGGCCAATGAGGCCCGGGTGGACTCGGGCAGGCCCACATCCAAATAGCTGGCCATCTGGCCGATCTTCATCAGCGCGCCCTTCATGTTCCCCAGCACTTCCACCACGTCGGCCGCCGTGCGCAGCTCCCGCTCCGCTTCGAGGGCTTCTGACCGCCGAGCGTCGGCGAAC
>JAJEDQ010000125.1 GCA_022821445.1 Acidimicrobiia bacterium
CTGGCCAGCCTGGTGGCCATCCCCATCTCGGGCTTCAAGTTCGACGGTATGTTCCGGGAGGATCCGGCCAAGATGGTGCGGACGGCGGGCACGCTCATCATTATGTCGGGCGTGCTGGTGCTCATCGCCATGCGATTCCACGAGCCGGCAATCATGATCTTCGGCATCAGCCTGGCCAACGCCTGCACATCGGCCTCCTTCGTGGCCGCCGCCCCCACCATTGGTGCGGTAGCCCCTTACCGGATGAGGGCCCAGGCGTTCGCGCTGTTGCCGGTGTTCATCTTCTTGATGGGCGGGTTCATGGGCAGCATAATCGCCGGTTCCATCAGCGACGCCCACGGAGAGCGCCTGGCCATCAGCATCGTGGCCCCGCCGGCTTCGATAATCGGCGGTCTGCTGGTGGCTTACGGCGCCCGCTACATCAAACGCGACATCTCGCTGGCGGTGAGTGAGCTGGTAGAGGAGCAGGAGGAGATGCGCCGCATGTCGGAGCATCCCGATGACATTCCGGTGCTCCAGGTTCGGGGACTGGACTACAGCTACGGCCCGGTGCAGGTGCTGTTCGACTGCGGGCTGGAGGTGCGCCGCGGCGAGACGCTGGCCCTGCTGGGCACCAACGGCGCAGGCAAGTCCACCCTGTTGCGGGCGGTCAGCGGCCTGGGCGTGCCCGACCGGGGGGCCATCCGTCTCAACGGGCGCACCATCACCTACGCCGATGCCGAGCTGCGCTTCAAGCAGGGCATCGTGCAGGTGCGAGGAGGCGCCGGAGTGTTCCCCGGCCTGACGGTGGAGGAGAACCTCCTGGCCACCATGCTCAGCACGAAGGAGGAGAAGGCCGAGATCCACCGGCGAGTCGAGCGGGTTTACGACGTGTTCGGCGCGCTGCGGGAGAAGCGCAATCAAGCCGCGGGAGATCTCTCCGGTGGCCAGCAGCAGATGCTGGCCTTCGGAATGGGCTTGATGCACGAACCCGAGGTGCTGCTCATCGACGAGCTCTCGCTGGGGTTGGCCCCGGTGGTGGTGCAGGAGCTGTTGGAGGTTGTGGAACAACTGAAGGAGACCGGGCTGACCATGATCATCGTGGAGCAGTTGCTGAACGTGGCCCTGAGCGTGGCCGAGCGGGCGGTCTTCATGGAGAAGGGCCGGGTGCGATTCGAGGGTCTGGCCCAAGAGCTGGCCGAGCGAGACGACCTGGTGCGGGCGGTGTTCCTCGGCGCCGAGGGTGGTTGAGCGGTGAGGCGAGCTGACGCAGACCGATACCGGATGGCCGTGCTGTGATCGACATCGGCTGGGAGATCTCCCAACAGGACTTGTTCTCGGGCAGCGTGCAGGGGCTCATTGTGGCCGCGCTGGCCGCCGGCTTCGTGCTCATCTACCGGTCCACCGGGGTGCTCAACTTTGCCCACGCCGAGATCGGCAGTTTCGGCGTGGCCCTGATGGCCATGCTCACGTTTCGATACGACGTGCCCTACTGGCTGGCGTTTTTCTTGTCGGTCGGGGCCGCGGCTGGCTTTGCCATGGTCACTGAGCTGGTTGTGGTGCGGCGGCTCTTCAACTCGCCGCGTCTGGTTTTGTTCATCGCCACGCTGGGAGTGGCCCAGCTGGCCATCTTCGCGGCCATCCAGCTTCCCGACGTATCCCGGCCGGGGCCGTTTCCTTTGCCCCCGAAACTCACTGCTCAAGAGTTTCGCTGGGAGGTCACCGACCACCTCCGCATCGGCGGGCGCGAGCTCATCGTGGTGATCATGGTGCCGCTGGCCATCGCCATACTGGCGCTGTTCTTGGGCCGAACCCGATTCGGGTTGGCCATCAGAGCCTCAGCGGAAAACTCCGACACCGGGAGGCTGTTCGGAATCAGCGTGCGACGGGTGTCCACCATGGTGTGGACCATCGGCGGGGCGCTGGCCGGCGTCACGCTCATTTTGTTGGCGCCATTCCGGGTCAGCGCGGCCGACGCGGGCACCGCCAGCCTCGGGCCGGGCCTCCTTCTACGCGTGCTGCTGGTGGCGCTGATCGCCCGGATGCGATCGCTGTGGGTCACGCTGATCGCCGGAATCTGTCTGGGCATCTTCCAGCGGCTGTTCCAGGGCAACGTCGACCGGGAGATCCGCGAGGCGGTGGATGTGATCTTCTTCATCGCCATCCTGGTGATCACTGTGATGTTCGCCCGCCGAGCCACCGAGGACGAGGGGGAATGGTCGCTGTCGCCCAAGGTGAAGGCCATCCCCGAACGGCTCCGGGGCCTGTGGTACATCCGCAACCTGTCGCGGTTCGGATTTGTCGCCTTATTCGGGGCTCTGGTGCTGCTCGGGCTGTTCCTCACCAAGAACTCCAACCTCTACACCTGGACCCGCATCTTGGGCTTCGCTTTGATCGCCTTGTCGGTGTCGATGCTCACCGGCTGGGCCGGGCAGCTCTCCCTGGGCCAATTCGCCTTCGCCGGGGTGGGTGGACTCACGGTGGTGGCGTTGACCGAGAACGGCGACATCCCCATTCCGTTCGACTGGTGGGATTGGTCGTTCGACCTTCCCTGGGGGGTGGCCATGGTGATTGCGGTGGCCGCGGGAATGATCACCGCATTCATCATCGGCGTGCCCGCGTTGCGGGTGAAAGGGCTCATGCTCGCGGTGACCACGCTGGCATTCGCCATCGCCGCGATGTCGTGGATCTTTGCCCAAGACGTGTTCACTCAGGGAGCCACCAATACACCCAAAGTCATCCCTCCGGTTTGGGGTCCGTTCGACTTCACCGCCTCCCGGAAGTCGTACTTCTTCATGGTGCTTGCATTGCTGGCTCTCGCGGTGTGGATGGTGGCCCACCTGCGCAAGACAGGAATCGGCCGAATGATGATCGCGGTGCGCGACAACGAGGACATGGCCGCGGCCTCCACCGTGTCGGGCAGCCGGATCAAGCTCATCTCGTTCACTCTGGCCGGGGGGCTGGCCGCACTGGGAGGCGGGCTGATCATCACCGGCGAGCCCACCATCAACCCCCAGGTCCTGTTCAACTCCAATGAGTCGATCAATGTGATCGCCATCGCAATCATCGGCGGGCTGGGGTCGATCGCCGGACCCCTGCTGGGTGTGTTGTGGGTGAAGGGCATT
>JAJEDQ010000202.1 GCA_022821445.1 Acidimicrobiia bacterium
GCTGTACTCTGTGCCCGAAAACCGATACAAGAGGGCCATTGCCTGGCTCGATCAGATGGGCGTGAACCAGATCATCGAGAAGATGGCGGTTGTCTACCACTCGTCGCCCGACCCCAATCCCGAGGCCGCGGTGGATGGTGCTTCAGATGCCCTGGCCGAGGCCTGGCACAAGGCATCCGGATTGGCCACCTATGCCCAGGCGGTGGCCGACCAGATGGCACTGAGGACATCGGAGGGCGAGAGCTTCGGCATGGACACCGGGGATTGGCTCAGATTCGCCCGCACGGTGGACACCGAAACCGCCCAGGATCGAGCCGCGGAGATGGGCCTCGACGTGGCGTGGGATCCCGAGGTGGCTCGAACCACCGAGGGCTACTACCAAGTGCAGGGCGGCATTCCCTATGCGGTGGCCAAGTCATTGGCGGTGGCCCCGTACTGCGACCTTTTGTGGATGGAGACCAAAACCGCCGATCTTGAAGATGCCCGCGAGTTCGCCGAAGCCGTTCATGCCGTGTATCCCGGCAAGATGCTGGCCTACAACCTGTCGCCGTCGTTCAACTGGGACACCACCGGCATGACCGAAAGCGAGATGCGGGAGTTCCCCGCCGAGCTGGGCCGGCTCGGATTCGTGTTCAACTTCATCACCTACGGCGGCCACCAAGTGGATGGGATGGCGGGGGAGGAGTTTGCCGCCTCCCTCCAGCAAGACGGCATGCTGGCTCTCGCCCGTCTCCAGCGGAAATTCCGCCTGGTGGATTCTCCCTACAAGACGCCGCAGACCTTGGTGGGCGGCCCTCGACTGGATGCCGCGCTGATGGCCAGTTCGGGGCGCACCGCCACCACCCGGGCCATGGGCAAGGGTTCAACCCAATTCCAGCACTTGGTACAGACCGAGGTGCCCACCCGCGAGTTGGAAGCCTGGCTGGAGCGGTGGGCACTGCACCACAACGTCGACGCCGAACTTAGGGTGCAGCTGCGTCCCTATACCGCGGGGTCCGAGATTCTCGAGCTCGTGGTCCGCAGCGGCGACAACGACCTGGCCAACGTGGTGTTCGGAGTGCTGCACGACCGGCGAGGACGGGCCATCCTCTCGGTTCGCGATCAGAACACCCACAGCCCCGCGCTGCGCCGCAAGCGGCTGATGACTCTCATGCACCTGTATTTGATTCGGCGCTACAACGCGGTGTCGGTTCAGTATCTAACACCAACCGAAGACAACTTCCGGCAGGCCGCGGGGATGCGGGGGCTGGGGTTCTACTCCTCAGTATCCGACGAGGTGGGAAAGATCACCGTGGCCGACGTCGACGAGGCGGTGGTTGCCAATCTGGTGACCGACGACGACGCCTTGCAGGGGCTCATCACCGGCCAAGGGTCGTAGGCTTCATCGCCTGCTCGCGGGCCGAGGCGGCGCGGACCATCTCCACGCGCAGCAACAAGGCAAGAAGAGCGGTGGCCATGGTCACCCCGGCCAATAGCACGAGGCCAGCTGCCGAACCGCCGACGTCGGACAGGACCCCGAACAAGATGGGACCGGTAACCCCTCCGGCCTCTCCCGCGGTGAAGAAGAGCCCGCCCGCAGCACCCATATTGCGCTGGGCGACGCCGGGAAGCTGCATCATCACAAGCAGCGCTATCGGCACTGCCAACCCTTTGCTGACCCCGATAACGGCCAGGCCGACGAACGTGGCCGGCTTGCCGTCAACATTGAGAAGAACCGCGGCCACCCCGAGGAAGGCGAACATCGCGGCCAAAACCGTTATCCGGCTGCCTTCGGGGATGGCTCGCGGTCCGAACAGCGCGCCGAAGATGCCCAGTGCGGTGACCGCGCCCGCCAGATAGCCGGCTACCGAACTGGAGAATCCCCGGTCTTCGATCACGGTGGGCAGCCATCCGTTGAGCGAGTGGTTGAAGAAGAACATGCCCAAGGCCAATACCAGCATGACCTGCACTGCCCGGTTACCGATGAGCTCCCATGCGCCGGAAAATCCGGGAGCAGGGTCGAAGTCCCGGTCGGCGCCAAGGGCAATCCGGTCGGCCGCGGCGGCGGCCAGGAGCCAGATGAGGATCACCGCCGCGCTGATCAGGGCGTACACCATCAGCGTCGCCCGCCAGCTCTGGTCGAATGCCGGCATCAGCACGCTGTTGGCGGTAACCAGGGGCAGCACCCCGCCGAGGGCTGGCGCGGTCATGGTGACGCCCATGGCCAACGCTCTTTCCCGTTGGTCGAACCAGACGCTGATCAGCTTGGGCGCTCCCACGGAGACCAGCGGGCCGCCGAGACCGAAGAGGGCCACCGCGCCGAACATCGCGATGAAGCTTCCCGCGGCCGGGCGCAGCAGCGCTGAGGCCGAGATGAGCACGGTGGCAATCCCCAGCGAGCGGCGGAGCCCAAGTCGGTCGACCAGCGCGCCGGAGGGCAGCGCGGCAACCAAGTACACCAGCGGCCATGCTCCCAGCACGATGCCCATGGCCCCTTTGCTGATCCCGAGATCCTCTCGGATGGTTTCCACCAGCGGGGCCATAGAGAACACCGCCAAGCCGAAGGAGAAGTACACCATCCAAAGCGCGCCGAGCATCACCCAGCGGAATCGATGGCCGTGGAAGCTCACGCCGGGACCGTAGCAATGCCGGGCCACTCATCTGCCATGCTGACCCGATGGGAACAGCAGTAGTAACCGGTGCCGGGCAGGGACTCGGACGGGCAATCTCCGAGCGCTTGACTGCCGATGGCCATCGAATCGTCGCGGTGGATCAGAATTCCGAAACCGCTGCCGCTACCGCAGATTTGCTCCAAGGCCTGTGGCGGCAGTGCGATGTATCCGACCCGGAATCGGTGGCCGCGCTGGCCGATTCCCTCGATGAGGTGGATGTGCTGGTGAACAACGCTGGCATTTGGATCTTCGCCGGCCTCGACGCCATGACTCCCGACGACGTACGCCGGGTGCTGGAGGTGAACGTCATGGGAGTCTTCTACTGCACTCAGGCTTTGGCCCCGCTGATGGGGCCGGGGTCAGCCATCGTCAACCTCTCGTCCAACGCCGCGTATTCCAACTCGCCGGGGGTGGGCATCTACCCGCCGTCCAAGGCCGCGGTGGAGAGTTTCACCAAGCAAACGGCCCTGGAGTTGGGCGCTCGAGGCATAAGGGCCAACGCAGTCGGGCCGGGAATGATCCTGACCGAGGGCACCCAGGCCAACTACGAGGGGGAGATGGGAAGAAGGCGGGCGCGAGCAGTGCCCCTGGGTCGAAACGGCTACCCCGAAGACATCGCCGATGTGGTGGGCTTTCTGGCCTCCGACGATGCCCGCTATGTGACGGGCCAGGTCATCTACGTCGACGGCGGACTCAGCGCCGGACGGGCCGCGCTCTAATTCTGGGCGCTGGCCAGTCCGGTCTGCTGGCCCCGCCAGCGGTGGTAGCGGGCCCAGAGCACCAGCAGCGACGGGAGCACGGTGAATGTGGTAATCAGGCCGAACAGGATGCATGGCGCCCAGCAGCCAGGCCAGGGTTGCAGCTATGGGAATGATGGCGATCAATCCGAGCACGGGGCGGGCTCGGCTGATTCCGAAGTACGCCACAAGGATCGCCAGCGTGGCGGCGATGACTAGACCCACGCTGAGAACCTGGCTGGCGGCCAACTCCTCGGTGATCAGGGCGATGAGGGCGTCGCCCCCGGTGACGGTGACTTCTCCGCCGGCGCCTCCCCAAAGCGACTCGATTTCGTCGATCATCTCTTGGAGAGCCTCGTTGTCCTCCACCGCTACGGGTATCTGAATGATGGTGCGGTCGGGTCCCTCGGCGCGGAGGTCTGTCACCTCGGCGAAACCATCTGGGTCCGCCATTCTCAACGCCTCCCAGGCTTGACGCACCTCTTGGTCGGAGGCCGCGCCGCCATCCGTCAGGTTCTGGAAGGCGGCCGCGACGTCGGCGTCGTAGTTGTCGCCAGCTTGTCCGCTACGGCTTGTCCAATCGCTCAGCAGTGTCCCAGCAGAGGCCAGCGGCGGCCCCACGATGCCGTTCAGTCGGCGCTCTGGGGCGACCAGAGTGGAGTGAAGTCCGGTGAGGTCGCCAACTGCTCGGCGGTCGTCCAGGTCGGTCTCGATGAGCACCGTCATGAGCGTGACGCTGCCGTTGAAGTTCTCCTCTAGGAAGTCGAAGCTCCTGAACGTGTCAGAGTCCCTGGGCAAGAAGTCCTTGACGGCAAAGGTGGTGCTGAGATTGCCGGCTGCCACCACGGCCAGCGCCGTTATGACGATGACCGCGCTCAAGACCGAAATCGGGTGACGCACAACGGCAGTAGCAACGCGGGGCAAAACGGCGGCCGCTCCGGGGATGGTGTCGGCCACGGGACGGGTTGTGGGTTTCCTTACCTTGGCGGCCAGTCGCCGATCCAACAACAGTCGGGCGGCTGGCACAAAACTGGTCATCACAATCCAGCCCGAGATGACTCCGATGCTGGCAATGATTCCGAAGTCGGCGATGGGTTCGAAACGGCGTGAGGAGGATGTTGTCGGGATCGACAATGCCGGCGCCGCCGGGGGAGAGCCAGGATATGGCGCCAAGTGTCCAGAGGATCGTCATGCCGAGACCCAACATCGTGATGTGGACGTCTGACTGAGTCCGGTAGAAGAGGGCCAGCAGGACCACGATGATGACGAGGGCGATCACGGTGAGAAGCACGAAGTTCTCCTCCCGGGCGTCCTTGCCTTCGGCATCGCTCTTGGCCAGGGTGATGATCGTGACGTCAAGGGACGCCGCATCGAATCCCTCGGCGATCTCGCGGGCCCGCAGCTGCGCCCTCTCCTGGCCGAGCGCATCGCCGGCGTCATCGAGGATCACCAGCGAGAGCTCGGCCATGGGCGTGCCGGCGTCGTCACGGGCCACGAAACGGCTGAGCAGCTCGTTCAGCTCGGCCTGCTCGGGATCCTGCGCGATCTGGGCCAGCCCAAGGTTGACCTGGATATCGGTAATCGTGTCCAGACTGAGCCCTACATCGGCTGCGGCGAGTTCGATCAGTTGGACGTAGCCATAGAGGGGTTCGTCACCAGGAAGGCTGCAATCTCTGGATCGCTGGTGATGGCCGTTTGCAGATCATTGACGGTTCGAAGTGCGTCAGCGGTGAGAACATCGCCCTTGGCCAGTATCTGGACCCCCCTCAGGTCTGCTGCTGCGGGAAAGCTCTCCCTGATCACGTCGGTGGCTTCGGCGAGGTCGCTGTCGGTTGGCAGGAATATCCCGGTGGAGTCGATGGGTCCCTCGGGCTGGTCTCTAACCAGGAATCCAGCCAGAAGGGCCAGCGTCACTGCCCCCATGGCCAGAAGGACGAATTGGGGGGATCTCTGGATGCTGCGGGCCTGCCAGCGGAACATGTTCAGACCCTAGGAATGAGCCTTCCAGTCTGCCGGCATCACCACGGGCTGGACTCCTCGGCGTAGACGTGGTCGGGCAAGCTATATGTGATGCCTTCGTCGTGGTACCAGGATCCGGAGATAAGCCTTGTGAAGTCGGAAATGTTGCTCTTGCGGGCGATCTTGGGGAGGAGCCGCAACGTTAAACGGTCGTACCTCGCCTGCACGCGGAACCATGGGAGCACACCGAATGTTGACTGCTTGGGGTAGTTCAACTGATCGGCCAATGGGTCTCCGATGAGAGCCCTCGACACCTTGTAGACGTATTGCGACAGTTTCCGTCCCTCGACCGGGTCGTTGATGCCGACAACGAGGGGTGCTGAGTTGACCAGCGAATTGGCCAGAACGATGGATGAGGTGCTGGGCTCTGGCTCGCACATGGTACCGATCTCGTACAGCTTCAGCGCATCCTCTTCGCCGTGGAAGATGATCGACTCGGGAATCCCCATGAGCAGACCCGAGTAGCGCCACGTCGCCATGAAGCTCTCCGCCTCTTCCTCGCTGAACTTAGCTCCGAGACTCCTCATGTGCTTGAGGAGCCGGGCGGAAAACGCCGTGATCGCATAACCCACATGGGCCGCGCTCAACGGGACGCCCAGAGCATCCGTATCCCACTCCTGAGAGTTCTTGAGCAAATGCCTCACTTGGGCATGGACAAGGCGGATCCGAAATGAGAGTCTCCATCCGTCTCCGTATAGCCCCATGCCGCCGGGAAGGAAGATCTCCACCATGTGGCGGTTGTTCTGCTGAAGGCGCCGCACACCCTGGTCGCGCAGACGGCCGGTGATGAAGAACGACTCGCTGATGTTGGTGGAGAAGCCTTCCACGAGAACCCCGGCCAGCATCCCGGCCACCACCATCTTCCGGTTCCTATGGAACATGTGAATGCCGGGCGTCAGTGCAGGAAGATCGAGCCAGTCCGGTGGCGCCATCACGTCGTCAATGAGCGCCTCGACCTCCGGAGGGACGACGGGACGCTCATTCCCGTCGGGGGGACTCATGTAGGCCGCAATGATCCGCCCCGATTCCGAGCGTTTCATTGAGGAGAGAGCCTCGACGGCGGCGTCGGCCAAAGGATCGCCGATCATCGTGTGGTCGACGTAGTTGCCGGCCATCTCAGGCTCGAGGGCACGGGCCCGCTCGCAGCCAGGGTTGCCGTAATCGGTGGGAACTTTCATCGGCGTTCTCGGGAGAGCTTACTTTGCGGAATCTGGGACAAAGGAAGTACCAACAAGCTGTCATCAGTACGCGACAGATGCCCCGGCAACTCAACATGAGACCCCGGCACGATTCCCCCTACTTTACATAACATGCATTCTCAACGTTCGGGGGGAAGTTGCGAATCGTAAAATATTGAAATTGGCTATAGACATCTGAAAAGCAGCTAGCTATAGTCGCAACACTGGCTCAGGCCAGGGTTATCGGCCTCGCAGGCCCCCCACCGAGAAGCATCGAACGGAGGGCCTTATGGTTGCCGCCTGGCAGGTTTCCCTGGTTGCCGCGCTGTTGCTGGTGGCTTGCGCCGGTACCCCCGATGAATCCGCTGACCGTCCGTTGGCGTCTGAGGAGGATCCACCCGCCTTGGGGCCCCAGATCGCGCAGTCGGCGTCAGCAGCACCTGAGTCGATAGCCTCTCCAGCCCCGCATCCGGAACCTGTTACCGCGGTGAGGGCCGGTGACGGCGTGGGCGAGCCCTCCAGCGCCGACCATTCTGCCGTTCTTCCCCATGCCGATTGGTTTCGCGACCCGACTTGCCGCCACGAATCGCGGTGGTGGTCTGGGCTGCGATGGACAGACACTGTTTTCGGAGATGGCGGCAATGCCGAGGATCCCCTGACGGAATCCGATGCCCTGATGCCGCCCGACGTCGGCTGGCCGGTAGATCCCTGCAAGACCCAGGGCATCATGTTCACGGAGTTTCCGCTCACCGCTGAAGAGTTGGGATGTGTCGGGCCTTACCCGGCCTGCGTAATAGACGACAGCGGACTGCCTCGAGCCACCCGACTGGTCACCAACCAGGAACTGCTCGACTCTGGCGGGTACCACAGAAGCCTTCTCCACGATCATGCGCCGGAAGGGCTCCCCGAGAACGTTGTGCTCGGATACCTGAGCGAGTGCCTCATGGAGTGGCCCGCATTCAGCCGCCAGAAACTCCAGTATGGGGGGACGCCGGTTCAGACGTGCAGCATGGTCTGGCGCGACATGGCATACCCGATCACGTATCTGGGAGCACGCGACGACCACCGGTGCGTGTGGGACGCCTACAAGGTGTTTTACCTGCGCACTGGCCAGCGCGCCGCCCCCTATATTCGCACCGGCTGGGCAGAGAATTGCGCGAGTTGGCTCGATCCGCACCCTGTCCGGCAGGTGTCAGATGAGTGTCGACTCCCCGACGGCTATTACCGGCGCCTGAGCGCTGACGATCGGTTTGCCGACTACGGCCTGTCGCTCGACGATCCTGAGCTGTCCCCGGAAGCCGTCCGCCAGCGGTGGTGCAGTCTCCTTGCTCGATGCGACGACCTGTGGCGGCAAGTGGCCCCCACTCGCTCTGCCCGCTTTGCCGAGGCCGGATGGGCCAGTCCCTGCGTTCAGAGGGTGTCGGGCCATGAGATCAACACCGTCCGCAGAGGTCGGTGCGAAGAATTGGACATCCTGGCCAGCCTGGTGAGGGGTGAGGGCGAGGACGGCCTGCCTACCGTGCCGTCCATTCCCTCCGGGCTCTGGCTCAGCTGCTAGGAGATTGACGAAATGGGTCTCACAATGAACCAGATGCCGAAACCAAAGCGGCAGCGGCAACGGGTTGTCCGGCAGTTGATGTTCAACCGCCGCAGGCTGGCCCTAGTGATGCTGGTGTTCGTACTAGCCACAACGGCCGACACTTGCACCGACCCGGATACGGGCCAGCCGGTCCCACATGAGCACACACCGGCGCCGGTGCCGGATCCTACCCCTGAGCCGGAGGATCCCGATCCCCCGCCGACGTGTCCGCCGGGGCAGATTCCCTGGGGCTTGTTCAACGAGTGGGTTGGTTGCATGGACGACCCCAACACGTCTAGCCCCGAAGATCCTGAAGGCGACGAAGAAGACGCAACTGCCCCTCCACCGGACGATCGAGAAGAGTCGGATGACGGCACCGGCACCACATCGAAGCCGTCGCCAGGTACCTACACGGTCAAACCAGGGACAACCGAGGACGGCACGGAAGTCCTGGTTGAGCGTCCCCCCTTGTGCAGCACGGTAACCGGCGATGCTCCGTGCATCGTCAGCTATCACCAAGATGAAGAGGGCAACGAGGTTTGGGTGCTGCCCGAGAGCGAAGGCGGGAACACCGAAGACAACGTGGACACCGTGTATTGCGGTGGTCTCGGCGACTCCTTGGACCACAGCAGCGCTCCGACACCGCACACTCACCCCGCCCCGTTCCCCTACGACCACGATGGCAATCCGAGCACCCCTGACATTTGCTCGCACAACAGCGAGAACTGCGCGTGGCACGGAACTTGCCCTGGCCCGCAGCCCCCCAACGCTCCCGTAGTCAACCCGCCTCCTTCCGCTCCGCCCTCCAAAGTGTGTACGAGCTCGTGGAGCAACTCCGACCGCCAGAGACTCCTCGGATCTCTGCGGTGGGAGTCGATCGTTCCCTATGCCCAGGGATTTGTCGATCATCACCACCCGGAGGTTCCCGGTGGACGGCTGTTTCTGACCGCGGCGTCCACCCCGGAGAGTCCGGCCCGCCACTGGATCGCACTGAAGTCCGGGAGCTCGCTCGATGTGGTGGACGCTCCAAAGGACGGATGCTTGTGGACGGCAGCTGCGGTTGGGGTATCGCTGCGAGAACTACTCCCCCACCAGGCGTCTGATCTGGTCAAACTGCGGTCAGCGGGGAGCGCAGCCGCGGCCAACGAAGCCCGTGCTGCGGCAGCGCTGTGGGATGGCCTCAGCCAACAGCGCCAGCAGTGGTATGCCGCGGCGTTCCCTCGCAACGATCCGCCCACTACATGGTGCTCTCCGAGCGATCTGCCAGTTTGGACCACACCGACGACCGGGGTCCTGACGTTGTCGGAGAATTGGAAGAGCAGCCACGGGAAGTGCCGCTGGTCTATCCCCCGTCAAGGCTTCTGGGAATGGCAGCTCCTAATCAATTACACCTCAGAACAGGGGGATCTCCATACCGAGACGGTGGCCTCCGACTTGTCCTGGTTCCGTGATCCGGCAGGGTACCTGGGCCAACAGGTGACCCTGTGGTAGCCGGTTCCAACCGCGAGCAGTGGTCGCCGGCTTCCTGGCCGGTGAGCTTCCGGCGGCGCTTGCTCGCGGCGGCAATTGTCCTGGCTGCCACCGCGGCGGCAGTCATTGCCCTTTCACGTGACGGTGACGTCGTGGCGGAAGTACCGGTTGTCGCTGCCACACAACGATGGCCTGCGGGGTATCCTCCCGGCGATCACACCTTGGTCAACATGCCTGCCGATTTAGCGGTGCTCTTCATCCACCCCTCGGAGCTGGCCGGAACTGTGGCCGCGGTTGATGTGCCCGAGGGCACCCTGGTCTCAGCCAAGATGCTGAGCCCTCACCAAGACGGCGACGATGTCCGCACAACCGCAATGATGCGGTTCGCGGTGAGCGACGAGCTGTGGCCCAAGCCCGGTCCGGTGGCCGGAAACCGAGCTGTGTTCTCGTCGTCTCCCGGAGGCTGTGCGGCTGCCTTGGTGACTTTGGTGGCAGTCGACGGCGATGGCGCCTCCACCAGCGTCACGGTGGAGGCTGACCCCGAATTGGCTGCTGTGCTGTCCGATCAGCAGTGGTGGATCTGGGAGTCGCCCCCCGGAAGTTGGCCCCTGTGTCACGGTGAGGAAGTTCGCTGATGCTCTTGGCCATAGGCGATCGATGGCTCAGCCCCAAGGCGGTAACGCGGGTGCTCGATGAAGTGCTTGAGGGAATGGCCAGCGCGGCCCCCGGTGTCGTTCTTGCCACCTCTCCTGCCGAAGTCGACGAGGCATTGGCGGCCGGCCACCCCACGGTCTTGTCCTTGGGAGACGAGCAACCGGAACTTCGCCTCGAGTCGGCGGTTGCATCGGCCGCCGCGGTGCTGTGGATCACTGCATCCGACAGCACCGACGTGCGCTCCCAGCTCCGGCTGGACACAGGATCGCGCCGCGTCACCCCCATCGTGTCGATTGTCGTGTCCGCCGAGCAACCCGACCTCGGTCGAAACCGCGGCCAAGGGGTCACAAACCTGTGGGTTTCCCCTGAGCCGACCCGTCGCGATCAGCATCGCCTGCACCGGGTCGGACGCCGGTTGGCTTGGACCGCCGTCGCCCCCCGTCGACTCGATCCGCTTGACCGCGAGACCCATCTCTGGTCGGCATCGCAGGCCGCCCAGACCCGCCTCGCCGACCTGCTTGAGGAAACCGGGGTTGAGGAGTTCCAGATTCGGGGCGGCGAGTGCACGATTGTCCACCGAGCCGACGGCCAACGTGAACGACGACCCTCGCCGTTTGCAACCAATGACGAACTGATCGAGACAGCTCGCCACTTGGCCAGTTTCTCGGGCGGACAGCCCCAACGCTTCGACGTGCTCGACAGCCGCCTGGATATTCGCCTCGGTGACCGATGGAGGCTCCACGCCGAAGCGTTCATGTGCCATCCCCCCACCATGGTGCTGCGCTCCAACATGGCGGGGAAGGCCACCCTAGACGACCTCAACGTGGCTGCCCCCTTGCTTCAGAAGATCCTGGTGGGAGCGGTGTCAGGTCAGGTTCGGGCCAACGTAGTGATCGCGGCGGCCATGGGCGGGGGCAAGACCACGCTTTGCCAGGCTCTGCTGGCCACAGTCGATGGCTCGGAGAGGATTGACACCATTGAGGACACCCCCGAGCTGCGGTTGGCCCAATATGACATCCACCCCAACAGCTTCGAACGCCTCACTCGGGATGCCAACAACGACGGCGTGGGGAAGCTCTCCATGAGCGACCACATCCGCGACGCCAAACGGGCCAACTCGTCGAAACTGGTGATCGGCGAAACCAGGGGTGAGGGAACCCTTGCGCTGTTAGATGCCATGAGCAGCGGGCTCAACGGCTGCCTTGTCACCTTGCACAGTCAGCCTGGCCCAGGGGTGCTGGCCAAACTGCTGTCCTACGCGTGCAGCGAGGGTGCCGACCCCCGATTCGCCCGACAGCAAATCGCCATCGCGGTTCACCTGCTGGTCTGGATGGGCCGCAATGAACTCGGGGGGCGGGTGATCTCCGACGTCTCCCAGATCGTCAGCTACGACGACCGCCACGACACCATCGAAACCCAATGTCTTTGGTCGCTTCGCCCCGGGCAGCAATGGGCCGTCCCGGTTGGCCGGCCCCAAGGGCAGATCGAGGGGCTGTACCAGTCAGTGGGAATTGACCTCCGACCGGCGGACAGTTCCCACCGCGGCCCCGACAGAGCGCTGGCTGTAGCCTCTCCGCCGCCATTGGCTTCCGCAACGAGGGACAAGTGACCGCGCAAATTGCGGTCTTTCTGACCGCAGGGCTCGCCCTCATGGCCGTGATCTGGTGGCCGGCTTCGACGGGGAACCCCGCGGCGCTCCTGCTCGGCAGCATGGTGTTGGCGCAGCGACACAGGATTCGAGTGGGACCCCTCGGCGCAACAGCCTTGGCTGTCTCCGGATTCCTTGTTGGTCAGGTGTTACTGGGGCCGATCACCGGGCTGGCGGCGATGATCCTGACCGGTGTGGGCATTTGGGCCATCGCCGTACAAATCCGGTCGCGCCGCAGCTTGCGGGAGGCCGACGAGCTGGCTCAACTAACCAACGGGCTGGCTAACCAAGCTCTGGTGGCCCCCACCGTGGTGGAAGCTGTGCGCCAAACCGCGCCGTTGATTCCCGGCCGAGTCGGGGCCGCTGCTCGGGTAATGGGCGCCGAATGCCAGACTGGCGGCCTAGTAGAAGCGGCCAACCGCTTTGCCGCCACAATCCAGCGGCCGGTTGCCGAGATGTTGGCCACAGTGCTGTCCGAGGCGTTTCGAGGCGGTTCGCAGTGGGTGGGCTTGGCTGGCGTCTTGGCCGATGAGGCCACTGAGGCCGCCGAGACCGCCCGGCACTTCCACCGGTACGCGGCTTCTCTCATGCCTCAGATCGCCGTCACGGTGGTAATGGCCGTCGGCATGCTGGCCATCACCGGATTTGCCGCTAAAGACGTGGGCCGGTGGCTGACCTCTCCGGTGGGGCAGCAGCTTCTGCTGCTTCTCGCGGTGCTGACCGCGGCGCTCTGCGCTCGAGTACTGGCTCCGGCCTGGAGAATGAGCCGATGATCTTCCTGGCTGGTTTGTCAGGAGTGAGCGCAGTAGCGGTACTGCTACTGGTCCGCCCCAAAACCAGTGGCCACCTCGCAGCCCAGGCCGCGGCCATGGGATGGCCGCCCAATCAGATTTCGACCGCCGGTTGGCTTCTCGCTGGTCTCGGCACGGTCGTGGGTTGTGTGGCGGGACGGGCGATGTTCGGGTGGGCCGAAGGCCTGGCCTTGGCCGTTGCCACCGGTACGTGGATGCCTTGGTTGGCACCGGCGGCCATTCGGGCACTGGCTGCCGCGGCCTACCGCAGTGAGCGAGATCAGAAGATGCTCGAATGGATGCGGAAGCTACGGCTGTTGACCTCAGCGGGCCAACCAATCAATGCGGCGGCGGTCAACGCGGCCCTGACTGTCTCAGGCCGGGCCTTCACCCTGGCCCAGGGGGCCATTGGGGCCGCCCTCGACGCCGGCCGGGATCCACTTCCCGCGGTCTCCGCGGCCATTGCCGGTTCCCCTGCCGAACCGCTGCTGGCCTCGGTTGTGGCTGCCGAGCGGGCGGGGGCGGCGTCTTCCGACTTGTTGGACAAGTCACTGTCGCGATCGGTTCGGACCCTTGAGTCCGAGCGGCGCCTGGCGATCGACCAGCTCAGCCGGGCTATTGGAACCACGGTCACCCTGGTGGCCGCCATCGCTGGTCTTGTCGTCATGGCCGCCGTGATCTTCGTCCTATGAAGCTCGTCTGCGGCCATACACCCTGAAGGAGAAACCCAAAGTGCAATCCGCCATCGTCCAGATGATCTTGATCGTGGTCGGCATAGCCGCCGCCGCCATCGTGTCCATCATCGTCTACGCCCAACTCAGCGACAATGCACCAGATACCGGAGACAACATCGACAAGGGTCGGATAACGACCGAGACGCTCTGCGACGCGGTAGGCGGAACTTGGACATCTGGCTCGAAGACGTGTGCGTAGCCAGCCATGACCACCTCCCTGGTCGTACTGCGCACATCAGTGCTGCTCATGTTCCTGCTGATGACGATCACTGGACTGTATGCACATCACGTCACCCGGCTTTCGGCCGATGCCGCCGCCCAGTCGGCCGCTGCTGCGGCTGCTCAGGCGGCGGTGGCCGCCGGGTGGCAGTGTCAGCCCACTCCCCCACCGGAGGCGCTCACCGCCGCGGCCCAAGCGACTCTGAGCCATTTGGATCATTTGGCCGTGCAACCGGTGGCGGTGGAGGTGTTTGCCGATGCTTGCAACCTGTTCACCTCAGTCACGGCCGCTCCGCTCAACGCCCGCGTGTCATCCCTGCATGCCACCGCCACAGCCTGCCGCTCGGCAACCCAAGCTGTGGTTCTCAAGGTGCCCGGATCGTGTTAGTGCTGCCTACATGAGCGATGCCATCGCGTTCTTGCTGATTCTGCCTTCTCTGGCGCTCGGCGTGGTAGCGCTTGACGCGGCCGGGACCCTGGGAACGGCCCGCTACCGAACATCGACCTTCGCCGAAGCCGCCGTGGCTCATGCCGCAGGCACCCTGGAGCAATCCCCAACCAATGGAACCCAGCCCTCCGACCGGGCCCGATGGGCCGAGGTCGCCGCCACAGTGGAGGAATCTGGTCTGGCTGCTACCGCCGGGGTCTGCAACCAAACCGACCCCGAGTTCAGTGTCAACCTGGTCTCCCAACCTCGGCCGGTGAGCAGCTCCAGCACATCACCATCGGTCGCCGTGGTGGTGAGCTGTCCAGTCGAGTTGGGCCGGCTATTCACCGTCAACCGGGTCGTCGCCGCCAGCGTCGAGCCCGTTGGATAGCGCTATGCACACATCCATCGTGCTGTTGACCCTCGGCGTGGCCGTGGCCGTGGTAACCGGCTCACTCACCGACCATGCCGAGCTGATCACCAACGGCAACCTGGCCGCTGACCGAGCTGACCGGGCCGCGGCGGCATTCATAAACAGTTGCGGCGGTGACGGGTGCAACTCTGGCGCCGTGAATGCCACCCGCGTCGACGGCACGGTTGTGTCCGGTTGTATCAGCCAGTCCTCGAACGGAGCCGTCCTTCGAATAGAGGCCCAAGTCCCTTGGAGTCCCACGGTGTTCACCGGCCTATCCCCTTCTTCTGCGACGACCGCAGCAGAACTCGGGGGTTTCAGCGTGGCCGCGGCCAGCGTGGTGGGGTCGTGTTAGGTGTCTGCCCGAGGCACACCGGCACTCCTGCACCCGACTGTTGAAAGCGGGCCAGCAGTTCCGCGGCTGAGCTTTCATGCGGTAGCGTGACCGCCGGTGTCTCGGAGAATAGAGATCGAGCTGACCAGCCAGCGGCCCGATGGCTCCTGGACGTGGCGAGCGGCTGGCGCGCGCGAGCCCAAGGGTGAGCTATCCGGTGATCTGATCTCCTTTGCCGCCAGCGTGGGCGACGAGCTGACCGTCGAGGCCGAATTCCATATGGACGGCATTGAGATCATTGAGGTGTTTGAAGCCAAAGAGAAGCGCCCCATGCCGGAGACACTGGAGATCCTGGGCTCTGGTCGAGATCAGCCGCTGGTGACCACCCAGCTGGTGTCCAACCGCAAAAACCGAGGGCGCGACCGCGGCGACCGCCGAGAGGATCAAGACCGCCGGGGCCGAGGAAACAGGAAAGACCGCGACCGGCAGGAGTCCCGTCGTGAGGATGACCGTCCCAAGGCCAAACGTCTGCGCCCAGATCGCGCCCACCGTCAGCGTTTGATCGAAAGCTTGCCTGAGGAGCAACAGCCCGTAGCCGAGAAGATGATGCGTGACGGCATCAGCTCGGTGGAACAAGCCCTGCGAGACCAGCGCAAGAAGGCTCGCGATACCGCCCAAGCCAAGAAGAAGGCAGCTGAAGATGCAGCCAAAGCTGTCGAAGAATCCGCCGAGCCAAAGAGCCCCGAAGCCGACGCCAAACCAGAAGAAGCCGCCGAGCCAAAGAGCCCCGAAGCCGACGCCAAAACCGAAGGAGCCGCCGAGCCAGAAAAGGCGCAAAAGGAAGAGGCACCCGATTCAGACTCGTCTGACGATTTCCTGATTGTGGCCGCCAAGCTGCTTCCCGGCATGCGAGCTGCGGAATGGCGGGATCGAGTTGAAGCCGCATTGGCCGGCATCGATGAGCTTGATCTCCGCGATCTCCGATCTGTGGTGGTGGCCTCCGAGTCTGGAGCAACGGACGAAGATGCCAAAGCGCTGGCTGAAGAGCTTCGCGCCAAGCTCACCGAGCGGGTCGACCGGGAACACGCCGAATGGCTGGCCGAGGTCGCGGCCACGCTGGCCGATGGCCGGATGGTGCGGGCCCTGCGGCTCAGTTCCCGCCCGCCGAAGGCCGGGGTGCCCCTTCCTCAAGACATCGTTACCCGCCTAACCGAGGCGGCGAATGCGGCATTGACCAGCGAGACTCCTTCCAAGCGCTGGATAACCGTCATGGGCGCGGTGGCTTTTTCCCCGGTGCGCCGAACCGTGCAGCCCATGGGAATCCCAGAGAAGCCCGATGAAGAACTCCTGGCTGAGGTCAAGAAGCTGTCGGAGCGAATTCCCCACATTGCCGCTCTGTTCGGAGTGGAATCCACCCCTCCCCCGAAGCGCCCCCGCCGACGGGCAGGCGCTCCGACGGCTAGCCGATAACTTGACGATCGCTCAGGAACTCCAGCAGGCCGTCCACCAAGTCCCACTCCCCTAGGTCTTCAAGAGCCACCCACGCCGCGTCTGAGGCATCGGTATCCGCCGTTGGCACCGCGCCAGGCGCCACCGTGACCCAATAGTCCACTACCACGTAGTGGCGTCGTCGGCCGATGAGCTCAGTCCAGCCCACCGCCTGGCCCACTTCTCCATCAAGGGAGGTCTCTTCTTGCAGCTCGCGGCGAACAGCCTCAGCTAGAGTTTCCCCTTTCTTCACCCGCCCACCGGGTACCGACCACAGCCCTTCTCCTGGAGGACTGCCCCGACGGATCAACAGAATGGCGCCGTCGCGAACCACTACAGCCCCAACACATAGCTCCGGCCCGCTCGTTTCTGCCGCGTCAGCGTCGGCACCTTCTGGAGTTCCGCTCACGCTTCTGGCTCTTGATCAAGTTGCGTGTACACGATTAGCGCATGGGCCGTCAGTTTGAAGGTCTCGAAGAAGTTCTTGGCCTCGCGGTGGCCTGGCAGCACGAAAGCATCAATTGCCACCAGACCCTGTTCCTGAGCCCACTTCTTCAGGGCATCGAACAGTGACTCCCCCACTCCCACCGAACGGGTATCAGGAGTCACGTATAGCTCGTCGATTCGAGCAATGGAGGATCCATCCCGGCGCACAACCCGCTGAGCCAATCCGTATCCCACTACCGCTTCTTCCCATATCCCAACGACCACGAGAGCTTCTGGATCAGCCAACAGCTCGGCGAGATGATCTTCAAGTGGCTCGGAGGCGGCCTCCGTGGCCATCCAGCGCTCCCCTCCCCGGTATTCGAGGGCCTCGAGGCGGGCCTCCCGAGCCAAGTCGGCCACAATGCCAACCTCATCGAAACGAGCCGGTCGGGCCGCACCCTCTTTTGGCCGATCGTGCACGTTCAACCTGGCTCTAAATCAACGGGATCGACGCTGGCCCCCGAAGGCCTTGAGGAATGGTCCAAAGCCATGCGGCCGAGCAGACGAGCCGCTTCCAAATGGCGGCGACCCCGGGCCGCCAACTCGGAAGGCGGCGAGTCAACCGACAGCAAGAGCCCCACGGGAGCGTAGAGCACCGTATCAAGCAGACGGTCCATCGACTCGCGGGAGGAGCCAGTCGACTCCCGGGAGGAATCGGTGCCGTCGGTCGGGCTCATAGCCGGGCCAAAGACGGACAGGGCTCTTCCCCCGAAGGGCACCGGGGATTCTCCCGGGACCCGAACTGGCTTGAGCTGACAATCAGGAAACACCCCTCGCAGGTCCACTCATTGTCTCGCTTGGGCGCGACCTGACCCGAGGCCTCAGGCGACGGGTCGGGAGTCTCCTCATCTTCATCCTCGTCGTCACCGGCGGCCAGGCGGTCTTTCAAGATGGTGTCGAGATCAGCCTCGACGTTGTCGGGGTCGATGTCCTCCCCTTCGCCATCCTCATCATCGCCCGCGTTTGCGTTGTGAGCCGGCCCGTTGTTCCCGCTCTCTTCCTCTTCCTCAAGTTCCTCGTCGAGATCGTCGTCGAGGTCGTCGTCTTCAAGATCGCCGTCTCCGAGGACAGTTTCGAACTCATCACCGAGTTCCTCGCCGATGTCTTCGTCGAGGTCGTCGATGGCGCTTTCGTCGAACTCCTCGTCCGGCATCTCGTCGTGCTCGTCAGGGTCTGTCATGCTCCCCTGCTACCTCCTCAGGCAATCTGATCAGCGCGGATCATAGACACCGGCGCGCCCACAATGTGCGCACTTACCCGTTGAATCTTCCATTTGGCGAAAAGATCATCTCTAGCTCATGCCCGTTCTCGAACCTGGCGACGCTCTTCTGCTCGAAGTTCGGCATCCAGGCGGCCAAGCGGAGGTTCTTCGCTGAGGTCGACAAAACGCATCATCTCTGCCACTGCCGGGTGGTCGGCCTCATCGCGGATGAGCTGCCACATGTCCTGCCCGATCTCCCGGTACACCGAGTGGCCCTGAGGGGTGGTGCGCAGCTCGATTAGGTGCATTGCGGCTCTGGCGTTGATGCTCATGTTGAAGCGCACCTTGTAGGCAAAGCTCACTGCATAGGGGGCCTGTTCGGGGAAATCCCGGTTCAAGAGGCCGTACAACTCGGCTGAGCGGTCCATGGCCTCTTTGAAGACCGGAGCACACCCCGCGGCGTCTACCGACTCAGGAAGGGTGAAGCCGTGGCGGGGGCTGAGCTTCTGCCATTCAAGAGTGAGCATGCGATGGCGCTGGAGATCCCGAAAGGCACCGTAGTCGGCCAATATGTCGAACCGGTAAAAGGAACGCTCCAAGGCCCGTCCGGGCTTGTGTCGGCGATTGGCCCGTTCGCCGACGTATGCCCGCACGACGGAGAGGCGGTCTTCTGCCCCCAGCGCCCGAACCTCTCGTTCTATTTGCTCTTCCGAGAAATGGGTGTAGGGATAGAGCATGGACGCCACCATCTTGATCTCGGCGTCGGGGTCGAAATCCACCAACCGCACCGTCGGGGCTTCATCGATTGGCAGGTCGGCCGGCAGCAGGTAGTCGACCACGCTCTCCATCGACTCTTGGACATCGCCCATATAGCGAGTCCACGCCACCCCTCGGTCCTCTAGATCCACCCGTTTCAAGAAGGAAGGAATGACCTTGCGCAGCTCGGTCAACATCAATTCGGCATAGGCCTGCACTTCAGGAAGTTCGTGGGCCCGCATTCGAAGCAGCAGCAGCTCGTAGGATTGGCCAGTGCCGTAGATGCCCACGTTGGACACGGTTGCCGCGGGCAGCATCCCCCGAACCGCATCCAGGGCCTTGGCCCGGATCGCCTGGCGATAGGCGAAGTCGGAGGAGTCCGAGCCCCTGGGGGTGTGCTCGCGGTAGAAGTCGGTCATGGCCGGCAGGAGTTGGCCGTAGGCCTCGAACATTCGGTCCATGTCGCTCACGTAGCGGCCGGATAGAGGAGACTCCCCAACCTCGGGATCGCGGTAGTAGCGATAACGGCCGCCGATCCGAGCGAGGTAGTCGATATACCGCGTGGACTGCTCCAGATATGACATGAGCCGGCCCCACTCCAGCACCTTGGTCAAGATGTTGGAGGCCTGCTCGCAGGCCAAGTGGACGCCGCCCAGCTGGGCAACCGAATCGTCCCCATATTCAAAGAAAACCCGGTCGTATAGCTCCTCGGCTCGGCGCAGCCCCACGGTGGCGTCGATAGACACGTCACCGCTGATGTCCAGCTCGCCGACAAACTCGTCCAAGAACAGCCGACGCAGTGACTTGGCCGAACGGCTATAGCGGGCAAACAGTGCCCCCTTGACCACCTCGGGCAGGTTGACAAGGGCGAACACCGGCTGATCCAGGTTGGTGAAGTACCGGCGGAGGATGTCCGCCTCTTCATCGGTGAACTGTTCAGCGACGTACTGAGTCATTGCAGGCTAGCGACGTATTGAGTTGCTGAAGGGCCATTGAAGGTTGGCGACGTATTGAGTCATTGCAGGCTTTGAGCCAACTCGTCGGCAGCCCGGTTCGTGGCGCCAGGATCCAACCACAGATCGGCCACCGTCAGGGCCATGATCTTCGCTCCGTCGAGCACCCCCTGGTCGCCGCTTTCCGATTCGGCGTAGTGGGCGAACTCCGGGGTGTGAATGGCCACATTGTCCGGGGCCACCTTGATCATGGGATGGATCGAAGGCACGGCGTAGCTCACGTTTCCCATATCGGTGCTGCCTACGACAGCGGCCGACGACTTGGGCTCGCGGGCGATCCGCCCCATCGACGCGGCGTTTCGGGCATAAAGGTCCAGCAGCACCTGGTTGTCGATCAAGTCGGCGAAGATCGGCGATTCGCGACGGCACTCAATGTCCACCCCGGCAGCCGCTGCACCTGCTTCGAGGCAGGCCACCACCCGCTCTTTCAACTCGGCCAGGCTGTCCAGCTTCGGAGAGCGGACGTACCACTCTGCGGCGACATCGTGAGGAACGATGTTCGGCTTGTCCCCAGCCCGGGTGAAGATCCCGTGAATGCGTTCATCGGGCCGTATGTGCTGGCGAAGGGCAGCCGCGTTCATGTACCCCAGCACCGCACCGTCGAGGGCATTTCTACCCAGGTGGGGTGACGCAGAGGCGTGGGATGGCTGACCGGCGTACGTCACCACTAGCTGCTCCACGGCGATGGTGTTCATGCGGACAAGCTCGTGGTTGGCGGGATGCACCATCATGGCTGCGCTGATGCCATCGAATGCGCCTCTCTCCAGCATGTACTGCTTGCCGCCGCCGCCCTCCTCCGCAGGGGTGCCGATAATGCTGATGCGACCCCCAAGCTCGTCGGCCAGGGCGGCCGCGGCCAATCCGGCACCCAGTCCCGCGGCTGCGATCACGTTGTGGCCGCATGCATGCCCGATCTCAGGCAATGCGTCGTATTCGCAAATCACCGCAACATGAGGGCCGGCGCCGCCCGCTCTGGCGACAAACGCCGTGTCTAGGCCGTATGCCGACCGCTCCACTTCGAGCCCCTCGTCCTCCAAGACAGAGCAGAGCAGATCGTGGGCGGTGTGTTCCTCGAAACACAATTCGGGGTTCTCATGGATCTGGTGGGAGACGCTGAGTAGTCGAGATGCCCGGGCATCAACCTCTGAAGCCATCTGCTGCTTGGCCACATCGGGAGTCACGGGGCGAATGCTACTTGTCCCGTCGTGGATTGTCGCGGTAATGCAGTCCTCAGTCATACCACAACAATGAGTGCTGCTGGTTCCACTCGGATCGACAAGTTGGAAGCCTTTTGCACTGGCTGTCCGTCCAGCTCCACCATCAGCGGCCGCTCGAGCTCTACCTGGAAAGCGCCGGTGCGGCGGTACCGAATCTGGGGATGGGGCAGGTGGTCTCCGGTGCCCACCCGGCGTAGGGCTCGCAGCCGGTCTCGGACCGAAAGACGGCCATGGGAGACGTCTAGCAATCCGTCTCCTGGATGGGCCTTGGGTCCAAGATTCCAGCTTCCCCACCACGCCGCGTTCATGGCCACCAGCGCCTCACCAGCCCACCCCTTTCTCCGAGCCGCGAGGTGGGCGCAGAACCAGAACAGACGCCCATCCAGCAGTACTGCTCCGAGGTCCGCTGCGAACCGCCACGCCTCCGGTGAGCGAATGGCCTCGGCATCACCCCTTCCTCCGAGGGTGCGGCACAGATCACCTCCCAACAACCCCAGCTCGGGCAGCGGACGATTGGCCCGACGGGCCGCTTCGATCACTGACCGGGCCTCGGCGTCGCTGCTCACCAGCACGCCGTCAGCGCTCAGACCTCCGGATTCGCCCCAATCCTCACCCCTCCGTATGGGCATTGGCTTCTACCTCTTCGGGCGCATGACGCCGTTGTCGGCGGTCCCGCAACCAGCCGATTCCTATTGCAGCCTCATAGAACAGGTACATGGGCACCGACAGCACCATGAGTGTGAACGGGTCTCCGCTAGGAGTAATCACCGCAACCAGGGCGACAATGCCGACAATGGCGAATCTCCTCCCTCGTATCAGCTGTCGGTAGTGGATGATTCCGGCCATCTGCAAGAACACCAGCAGGATGGGGAACTCGAAGCCGATTCCGAATGCCGCCATCATCTTGATGACGAACGACAAGTACTTGGCCGGCGAGAAGCCGGTCACCAAGTCTTCGCCGCCGATGGAGGCCAAGAAACTAAGCGCCCGGGGAATGCTCCAATACGCCAAGCCTGCTCCCAAGGCAAAGAGCAGGGCGCCTATCACGGTGAAGGCGGCCGCGTGGCGGCGCTCGCGGGGATACAGGCCGGGCTGCACGAACCTCCACACCTGCCAGAGCACCACCGGGATTGCCAACGTCAGCCCTCCGTAGCCTGCCACGGTCAAGCGCACCGAGAACGGCTCCAGCGGGTCGAGGACCAACAGCTCGCAGCCACCGAAGAGGTTCTGGCGGGTTGCTTCTTCGGCCACCGCTTCTTCGGGGACCACATCGCAATAGGGCTGGACCAACCGGTCCAAGATCTGGGGGTAGAACACCCAGCACACCACCGCGCCGGCCACCACGGCCAAAATGCTCTTGATGAGCCGTGATCGCAACTCGATCAGGTGCCCCATCAAGGGCATGGTTCCATCGCTGGACCGGAGGCGGCCCTCCCCCTGGTCGCTCACTGGCTGCTTGGCGGCGGGTCGGAGGTCTGTTCAGGCTGTGTCTTCGACTCCTCGTTCCCCGGACTGCTTCCCTGTAAGCTATTTTCAACGGCGGCGGCTTCGCAGACCACCTCCCCTTCGAAGGTCCCCGGACTGCTTCCCTGTAAGCTATTTTCAACGGCAAGCTGGCCGCGTTGGCGGGCTTCAGCCTCTATGGGCTCGTCCAGGGCATTTTGCAGCTCCTGCTGAAACCCAGTGGAGATCTTTCGGACCTGACGAAGGACGTTCCCGATCTGGCGAGCTGCTCCCGGCAACTTCTCTGGTCCCAGCACAACCAGGGCCACCACTACAATCACCGCGATCTCCGCCCATCCGAGGTTGCCCACACCGAGAGGCTACCGCTACCTATGCTCTACAGAGCTGCTCAATGCGTGACCATCGCTGCCCATACCCCGCGAGGCTGCTCAATGCGTGACCATCGCTGCCCATACTCCGCGAGGCTGCTCAAGGTTTGACTGATGGCCCCAAGGATTCCCGCTCTTCTCATACCCCCAATTGGATTCGCCCATCGGGGGGCTCGAGCCCACGAACAGGAAAACACGCTGGCCGCGTTCAACCGGGCATTGGAAATGGGGGCCACCGGCTTGGAGAGCGATGTCTGGGCAACCGCCGATGGGCAGGCCGTGCTTGACCATGACGGCGTTGTTCGGATGGGCCGCTGGCAGCGGAAACGGCCCATTCCCGACTGCCGGCGAGGCGAACTTCCCGACCGCATTCCCAGCCTGGCCGAGCTCTATAGCAAGTGCGGCGGAGATTTCGATCTGTCCCTCGATCTGAAAGACCCTGACGCTGCTCCCGCGGTGGTCGCCACTGTGGACGAGGCCGCAGCCCGCACCGGGCTTCCACTTCGTCAGCGACTATGGCTGTGCCACCCCGACGTGGACACCCTGGTCGAACTGCGAAAACTCTGGCCCGATGTGCGCCTGTGCAATTCCACCCGGCTGAGTCGTATGGACGGCGGGCCGGAACGGCGCGCCGCAGTGCTGGCCGAGGCCGCCATCGACTCGGTGAACCTCCATCAGGCCGACTGGACCGGTGGCCTGGTAACCCTCTTCCACCGGTTTGGAATCCTCTGCTTCGGCTGGGATGCCCAACAACCCCGAGTGCTGAGAGAGCTGCTGGACATGGGTATCGACGCGGTGTACAGCGACCACGTCGACCGCATGAGAGAGGCGTTGACAAGCTGGTACCCTGAGGGTCGATGAGCGACCAAGCCGCAGCTTCCAAGGCCCTGGTCTCTCAAAACGAAGATCCCATTGCCTTCACCGAGGTCAGCGCCAAATTCGGCAACGGCCACGTCGCCTTTGCTGACGTAACCTGCCAATTCGAGCATGGAACGTCCACCGCTCTGATCGGGCCAAATGGCTCGGGCAAGACCACCTTGCTCCGGATGATGTGCGGTCTTGTCCCGCCAAGCCAAGGGACTATCTGCCCAGAACCCTCCAAGAAGATATTCGCTCTAGTGGCTCAGCACCACGGACAGCGGGGGTGGTTGCCATTGACCGTTTCAAACGTGCTGCGCATGTCCCGTTTCCGCGACCGAGGTTTGATCAAGCGTTTGGGAGCAGCAGATCGGATGCTGATCGAGAATGCGGCCGAACGCCTCGAGGTATCCGACTTGGACAATCGCCAGTTCGGAGAGCTGTCGGGAGGCCAGCGCCAGCGGGTAATGGTGGCCCAGGCCTTGGCCCACGACGCCGACGTGCTGTTGATGGACGAGCCCATTACCGGCTTGGATTTGCCCAGCCAAGAGACGATCCTTCGCATCGTTGACGAGGAGCGCAGGCGGGGTCGAATCGTGGTTATCTCCACCCATCACATGGACGAGGCCGAACTTTGCGACCAGGTGATTCTCTTGGCCAACCGGATAGTCGCGTCGGGCACGCCCGGTGAGGTTCTGACGAATAGGAATTTGCAAGAGGCCTTTGGCCTTCGCATGGCTCACGGCGATAAGGACGATTGCGTATTCCACGGCGAGCACGACGACCACACCGATGGGATAGTCCACGTCTTCAACGACCACGGCCACGGCCACGATCCCTACGACCGATGAGCAGGAATTAGAGGCGACCGAAATCCGTCACCGGCCAAAGTCTCAAGAAGGCGTGGCCTACGATCAAGCTCTCGGGGATGGGACCGAAGGCCCGACTGTCGGTGGAGTTTGTCCGGTTATCGCCCATTACGAACACCTTCCCCTCCCCGATCAAACAGCCTCCGTTCACGATGCGCTCGCACCCTGAAGGCATCCTGCCGGTCGTGATGCCGGATGATTCAAGATAGGGCTCGTGGAGCCGTCGGCCATCGATATAGACATTTCCCTCGACAAACTCGATCACCTCACCAGGCAGGGCAATGACCCGCTTGATGAGGTCATCCTCCTGTCGGCCGCTGACTCCCGAGGGTCGCTCGAACACCACAAGGTCGCCGCGATTCACATCGTGGAGGTCATAGCCCAGCTTGTTCACCAACACCCGGTCGCCGTTGCCCAGAGTGGGCTCCATGGAAGTGAAACGGATGTAGTAGGCCTGGAACAGCACCGAGCGCAGCACTAGGGCCAACACCAGGGCCCCGGCCAAGACCAGAACCCACTCGGCGACGACTCGGGCGCTGGACTTCTTCCGCTTGCCGTCTGCTCCGGTCTCCCCACCGTCCTCAGGAGTCGGCGCGGACATCGGCCGATCGGCATTCTGGTCCTGCGAAGCTGGCGCAGATACCGAGCCTGCTTGCTGATCAGGCTGATCGATGTTCATGGCGTCGAATACCCCTATCGGTACCGGGCCAGTACCCGCTGGGCGGCGAGACGAGCCTGGTCCGGGGCCACCGGTGGGTCGGCGCGCCGCAGCTCAGCCTGAGGCCCGAGCTGGAGCAACAGCCGCTCGAGCCGGCTGACATGGCTCACGGGCATGGTGGCATCGACCTCTCCGCTGCTTAGAACCACCTGGTCTTCGGTGGGGTACTTCTCAATGGCCCAAGAAGCCCCTGGCGATAGCCGCAGCACAACCCGGGGGTCGGTTTCGCGGGCCTCGAAGGCTGAGGGCGCTCCGGTCTCGCCGGGCGGGTCGAACCGCGTCTCCAACAGTTCTAGCGATCTGATCCGATCAATTCGGAACACCCGCACTCCTTCGGCCTGCTGACAGTGCCCCTGCACATACCAGTTGCCCATATCCGAGAAAACTCTGAATGGATGAATGACGCGATCGGATTCCTGGCCTCTTCCGAAGCTGAAGTAGCGGACCCTTACTTGGCGGCAATCAGCAACCGCGGCCAGCAGAGGCTCTACCCATTCGTCGGCCAGCTCTCCCAGGCTGACCGCGAGGTCCTCGCCCATACTCACTCCAAGCCCATCGGCCAGCTTGGCCAATCCCCGGCTCAAGGGGCCTTCAGGGTCGGCACCGGACAACAGAGCCTCCCCAGCCCCAATAAGACCCAGCGCCTGGCCAGGGGTGAGCCGGAGTGGCCGGGAGAAATAGTCGGCATTGCTGATCGCCACCCAACCGCCGTTGTCGTCTTCGTCCAAACCCATCACGTATATCAGCTCGTCTGGCGTGAACGGGTGCAGCCCAACTACGAACAGCACTTTCGCCAAGTCTTCCCGCAGCTCTGTCTCCGGGTAGTCGAAGCGCTGGGACACCTCGCTCAGCTCGGCGCCTCCTTGGGACATCACCCACGGAACCAGTTCCAGCATCCTCCGCAGACGGTCACCAGCGCTCAACCGGCTCATCGGCTGAGTCTTTCGAGCCAAGCCACCATGTCAGCGCGCAGTTCAGGAGGTCCGAGCACTTCGGCATGTTCAAGGAACTCCAAAACTAGGGAACGGAAGGCGTCTCGGCTTCGAACCACTACCTCGAACACAGCCGAGCCGTCGGAACCCCTCTCCGAGGGCTCTTGGCCGAGCCGCCGTGCGGCCCAAACCGCCTGATCGGGATCAACCTTCAACCCGGCGGCGACAGCCGGGCCGCTTCCGAACTTCCAGGGCTGGAATGGCGCCCAGCCTGTGGTTCCCCCCCGCTGCTGAAAGCCGCCTGGCAATCCCAAAGACATATCGCCTTCAATCCGGTCCACCCGGAAGGTGCGCTTGTCCTCCCGCACTCGATCGTGTCCGACCACGTACCAGTGGCCTTGGTCGAAGGCCAGAGTCCAAGGCTCCACTGAACGGGGCTGACCGCCATAGGTGAACTCGGCCACCCGCTGTTCGGTGACTGCCTGGAAGAGCTCAGCCAGGGCGGGAAGAACAGGCACCGCGGCCAACTCAGCCTCGGTCCCCTCCCCCACCCGACCGCCTAGCTTCCACAGGGCCTCGGTGCCTGAGACCCCGTCGAAACGGACCGCAGTGGCGGCCCGGTGTAAAGCGGCGAGCTCGTCAGCCTCAAAATCCATCTCTGGCAGCGAGTAGTCCTGCTTGCGAATCCGGTACCCCCAGGTCTCCCGTTCTTGGCCGGGTACTGGTCCGGCGATAACCGGTATGCCGGCATCGGCCAGCTCGTTCATATCCCGGTGGAAGGCCCTCTTGGCGGCGGCACCGTTCTCGGGGTAGCCAGCCGAATCATCTCCTCGGGAAGTCCCAACCCTTTCCAGCAACTCTTCAATGGACAAAAAGCGGGGAGTCTCGATCAGCGCGGCTATGAGTCGAAGCAAGCGCTCCAGCCTTACCTGCTCTGGCTTTCGTCTCGACCCGGCAACCATCAGCGCCCCGGCTCTGGCTTGCGCCCGGACATCACAGGGATTCGATCAGCTTTTCCACCCGCTCGTCATGGGCTCGGAACGGGTCTTTGCAGAGGACGGTCCGCTGGGCTTGGTCGTTCAACTTCAGATGCACCCAGTCCACGGTGTAGTCCCGCTTGCGCTCCTTTGCCCGTCGAATGAACTCTCCCCGGAGTCGTGCCCGAGTAGTGGCGGGCGGATGCTCGACCGCATGGCCGATCTCATCGTCGACGCACATCCGCTCGGCCAAGCCCCGATTCTGCATCCGGTAGAACAAGCTGCGCGAGCGGTTCACGTCGTGGTACTGAAGATCCAGCAAGGCCACCCGGGAGTCGCTGAGACCGAGGCCGTGGCGTTCACGGTAGGCCTCGATTAGGTGGTACTTCATCACCCAATCGCTTTCCCGGGTCAAACCGAGGGGATCCTTGGCGATCTGGACCAGGCAATGCTCCCACATCTGAAGGGCCTGCTTGTCTTGGGGCTCTAGCTCCCGACTATCGGCGTACTTGAGCGCCCGGTCGAGGTACTCAGACTGGATCTCCAGTGCGCTGACCTCGCGGCCGCTGGCCAGGCGTATCCGCCGAGTGCAGCTGGGGTCATGGCTGATTTCCCGGATAGCCCGGATCGGGTTGTCCAGGGTCATGTCCCTCAACGCCACCGATGGGTCTTCCAGCATCCGCAGCAGGATGCTGGTCGCTCCTGTTTTCAAGAATGTGGCGTATTCGCTCATATTGGAATCGCCCACGATCACATGCAGTCTTCGATACCGCTCAGCGTCAGCGTGGGGCTCATCGCGGGTGTTGATAATCGGCCGAGAACGGGTGGTTGCGCTGGAAACCCCCTCCCAAATGTGCTCGGCTCTTTGGCTCATGCAGTAGGTGGCCCCGCGAGCCGTCTGGAGCACCTTGCCCGCCCCGGCATAGATCTGGCGGCTGACCAGGAATGGAATCAGGACCTCCGCGTACTCGGAGAAGTCGTCGCGCCGACTCGTCAGGTAGTTCTCGTGGCAGCCGTAACTGTTCCCCGCCGAATCGGTGTTGTTCTTGAACAGGTAGATGTCCCCCTGGATCCCTTCTTCCCGCAGCCGCTGCTCGGCGCTCTCAATAAGCGTTTCCAGAATCCGTTCGCCGGCTTTGTCATGGGCCACCAAGTCGTAGACAGAGTCGCACTCCGGGGTGGCGTACTCGGGGTGCGAACCCACATCGAGGTAGAGCCGGGCGCCATTGACCAGAAAGACGTTGCTGCTACGGCCCCATGACACAACCCGGCGGAACAGATAGCGGGCCACCTCATCGGGGCTGAGCCGGCGATGTCCGCGCAGCGCGCAGGTAACGCCGTATTCATTCTCTATCCCGAAGATGCGCCGCTCCATGCCTACCCGTTCTCGATTCCGAGATGCCGTCGGTTCATCAGTTCAACAACTCAGCCAGCTCGTCGCCCTCGATCCTCCGGAACGCCCTCCGACCGGTCTCCCGAACCAAGAGAGCCACCTCGAGGTCGTCGGCTTCCAGTGTGCGCTCCTGACCGCTCAGCGCTGCCGAGGAGGCCTTGACGGCATCGCCCACTTCCCATTCACCGTCGTAGGTCTGACCCAATTGCTCGGCAATGGAGTCGGCCTCTCCCCCCAACACGGTGTAGCCGGACTCATCGTTGACTGTGCCGTCGTAGAGCACGTGGAACATCTGATCGCCACCGGGATCAGACGCCACTTCGGCCACCAGTATTTCCACCTCCATCGGCTTCATCTCATGGGTAAAGGTCTGGCCTAGAACTTGGGCGTATTGATTGGCCAGACTCCGGGCGTCCACGTCGTCGCGGCTGTAGGTGTAGCCCTTGAGGTCGGCATGGCGCACGCCGGCGATACGGAGCTGATCAAACTCGTTATAGCGGCCTACACCGGCGAATGCGATCCGGTCGTAGATCTCGCTCACCTTGCGCAACGTGTTCGACCGATTTTCCGCACAGATCAAAATGCCGTTGCTGATGCTGAGCGCAGCCAGGGCCCGACCTCGGGCGATTCCCTTGCGGGCAAAGTCAGCCCGATCCTTCATCAGTTGCTCGGGCGCGACGTAGAACGGCATGGTCATTCGGAATCACTCCTGTAGCGATCAAGACCGTCCAGCCCGGTCATGAATCACCCCCCCGGCTCTCCAAACTGGCCAGGAGATCCCGGAACCGTGCCTCCACATCGGCATCGGCCACCCGCTCGAACCCATCGGCACCGATAACCGCCACCACCGGGTATATGCCCCGCACCAGATCGGGACCGCCAGTGGCGGAGTCCTCCTCTGCGGTGCGGAACAGAGCCGACACCGCCAAATCAATCATCTCATCGGCATCAGCGCCAGGTTGGTAGCCCAATTTGATCACCGTTCCTGCATGCAGGCTTCCGGAACCCCCAACCGCGTATTCCCGCTCCTCGTAGCGGCCTCCGGTCACGTCGTACTGGAACAGCCGCCCGACTTCTCGAGTCGTGTCGTAGCCGGCAAACAGCGGGACCACCGCAAACCCCTGCATGGCCGCGGGCAAGTTGTTCCGAACCATCATGCCCAGCTGATTGGCCTTTCCGTCCAGACTGAGACCCTTGCCCTCCACCTTCTCATAATGCTCAAGCTGCAACTGGAACAGCCGAACCATCTCCATGGCCGGCCCGGCAGCTCCGGCGATGGCCACCCCGGAATGCCGGTCGGCGGGGAAAACCTTCTCAATCGTGCGATGGCTGATGAGGTGCCCAGCGGTGGCTCGACGGTCCCCCGCCATCACCACTCCCTGCTGGCAGCGAATGGCGACAACGGTGGTGGCATGAGTTATGGCCAGATCGGCAGCCGGGGCGTCGGGATCGGGCGGCGCCAACCCGGTGGAGCGAAGCAAAGCCGCAAAGTTGGGGCCCGGGTCGCCCCCGGCTTCAAATAGGGGCAACGTCACAATTGGCAGACTACCCCGATGAGGTCTAAACCGCGCCGGTCCAAACGATCGACTGCCACAAAGGGCTACTGCCCGCCCTTCTGGATATATGACTTCACGAAGTCCTCGGCATTGGTCTCCAAAACCTCGTCGATCTCATCCAGCAGGTCTTCGAGTTCGGCCTTCAACTCCTCGGCTTGTTCCGAGGCCGCCGGAGCATCTTCAACTTCAGTCTGCTCGCGTTGAGGCGCCGGTTTCTTGATCTGCTCTCTTTCCGCCATCTCATTCCCCTCATGCCCGAGTTCGTGTGGATCACGATATCGCGCCCACACCAAGGTGAGGGCAATTCGCGGTGGCGCTTCAGCGGGTGCCTGATTCTCTTAGCCGATTCAACAGATCAGCAGCAGTGTCGCAGTCAGCCAAGAGTTGGCCGACATGGTCTGCGGTTCCCCGGGAGGGCTCCATCATGGGCACCCGCCTCAGCGGCTCGTCGCCCACATCGAACACGATCGAGTCCCAGTTGGCGGCCACAATGCTGGAGGCCCATCGTTTGAGGCACTGACCTCGAAAAAAGGCCCGAGTGTCCAATGGCGGCTCGGTGATGGCTGCTTGCGCGCCGTCGGCGGAGATCAACGATTCCAACCCCGCCCTAGCCGCAACCGACCGCTCAGGCCGCAAGTCGTGGTACTGGAGGTCGAGTGCGGCCAACCGAGAATCGTCAGGGCTCAGGTCGTGGCGCTGGGCCAAGCCCTGAATCAGCCGATACTTCGCCACCCAGTCAAGCTGGCCCGCCAGGGTTGCGGGATCGGCTTCCAGACCGGCCAAGACCTGCTCCCACCGGTCGATAACCATCTCGCCCACCGAGCCGCCCACTGTGTCGAGCCCATGGCTGTCGGCATATTTCCGGGCCTGGTCCAACAGGTCCCACTGGATCTCCAGCGCAGTGGCAGAAGTTCCATCGGCCAGCTCCAGGGGCTTGGCCAGGCTCAGGTCGTAGGACACCTGCCGCATAGCGAGCACCGGCATTCGAAAGCGGAACTCCCGGGGCAAGACATCGTCCTCCACCATGGCCAGGACAATGGCAGTGGTTCCCACCTTGAGGAAGGTCGCCACCTCCGACATGTTGGCGTCACCGGCGATCACGTGAAGGCGGCGATAGAGCCGACCATCGGCGTGAGGCTCGTCCCGGGTGTTGATGATGGGGCGTTTGAGGGTGGTTTCCAGCCCCACCTCCTCCTCAAAGAAATCGGCCCGCTGGGTGATCTGGAACGGAACGTCTTCGGTAGTCAGACCAGGTGCCTCAGAGCCCACTTTGCCCGAGCCGGTGAAGATCTGGCGAGTCACCAAGTGGGCGGTGGCATGAACCACTATCTGGGAAAAAGGAGTGGAGCGCGCCATGAGGTAGTTCTCATGGCACCCATAGCTGTTGCCCTTGCCGTCGGAATTGTTCTTGTACACCACGAGCTCTTGGCCCGGGGGCAGTATCTGGGCGGCCGCTTCCATGGACCGCCTGAGAATCAGTTCGGCGGCCCTGTCGTAGCGAGTCACGTCCAAGGCATTGCTGCACTCGGGGGTGGACAACTCGGGATGAGCATGGTCCACGTAGTAACGGGCCCCGTTGGTAAGCACGGCATTCACCAAATGGGTCTCGATCTCGGGGGCCAGCGACCCCAAAGGAGCAATACCCCGGATGTCATTACCCGGCATCTCGTCTTCGAAATCCCAGGTCACTCCGGCAGCCGGTCCACCCTCCCCCGTGCGCTCGACTTCAGACAGATAGGAGTTGATAAGCAGGGACGAAGCCGCGATCGGATTGGCGTCGTCGGTGCCGGTGTGAGCGATCCCGAACTCGGTCTCGATGCCGCAGATCTTGGGAACCGCCATGCAGGGCACGCTACATGACTTAGGGGGCGGGTCTGGGGCTCAGAGGTATTGGCCGGGGCCGATGGCCTCTATGGAGCGCCCGCCCTGGCTCGACTCCTCGTCGGACAAGAGCGTGCGGACGAATACGATTCGCTCCCCCTTCTTGCCCGAGATCTTGGCCCAGTCGTCGGGGTTGGTGGTGTTGGGCAGATCCTCGTGCTCCCGATACTCCTGATTCACCGACTTCAGCAGGTCGGTGACGTGGATGCCCGGCGCACCGCCGGCCAACAAACGCTTGATGGCCAGCTTCTTGGCCCGCCGTACCACGTTTTCGATCATGGCTCCAGAGGCGAAGTCCTTGAAGTGCATGATCTCTTTGTCACCGTTCTGGTAGGTGACCTCCAAGAACTGGTTGCGCTCCTCTTCCAAGAACATCTCGGTCACGGTCTGCTCGATCATGGCCTGGATGGCCTTGTCGGGGTCGCCGCCGCCAAGACCTTCCACCATCTCGGCGGCGATGGGCAGCTCGGAGGTGAGATAGCGGGAGAAGATGGCGCAGGCCGCGTCGGCGTCGGGACGCTGGATCTTGATCTTCACATCTAGACGCCCCGGCCTCAGAATCGCCGGGTCAATGAGGTCTTCCCGGTTCGAAGCGCCGATCACGATCACATTCCGCAGAGTCTCCACCCCGTCGATCTCGGCCAAGAGCTGGGGCACCACGGTGGACTCCATATCAGAGCTGATCCCGGTGCCCCGGGTTCGAAAGAGAGACTCCATCTCGTCGAAGAACACGATTACCGGCCACCCCTCGGCCGACTTCTCCCGAGCCCGTTGGAACACCAGACGGATCTGGCGCTCGGTCTCACCCACGTATTTGTTCAGCAGTTCCGGACCCTTGATATTCAAGAAATAGGAGCGTGCTTCCCGGTCCGAGCTCATGTCGGCCACTTTGCTGGCCAGGGAGTTGGCCACCGCCTTGGCGATCAGGGTCTTGCCGCAACCCGGCGGCCCGTACAACAAGATGCCCTTGGGTGCAGGCAACTGGTACTCGGCGAACAGATCCTGGTGAACGAAGGGGAGCTCAACCGCATCGGTGATCTGCTCGATCTGCTCGTCCAAGCCGCCGACCTGCTCGTAGGCGATGTCGGGAACTTCCTCTAGCACGAGGTCTTCTACTTCGGGCCGGGGCAGGCGCTCAACGAGCAGACCCGAGCGAGAGTCCATAAGCGCAGTGTCCCCGCTCTTGAGCGGCTGGTCGATCATCTCGGTGGCCAACTCCACCACGCGCTCCTCGTCGGCCCGACCGACAATGAGCGCCCGCAGACCGCCGGCCAATACCTCCTTGACGGTCACCACTTCGCCGGTGCCATCGCCCACCCGGGAAAGAACGACGTTCAGCGACTCGTTCAGAACCACCTCCTGTCCCCGGCTCAAATCCTCAGACTCGATCTCGGGATGGAGGGAGACCCGCATCTTGCGACCCCCCGAGAACACATCCACCGTCCCGTCCTCGTTGCGGCCGAGCAGAGTCCCGTACGCCGACGGCGGCTGGGTGAGTTTGTCCACCTCATCCCGCAGGGCGGAAATGTGCTCACGGGCTTCGCGAAGGGTATAGGTGAGCTTCTCGTTCTGGGAAACAGCCTTGGCCAGCTGTCCCTTGGTCTCCAAGAGCCGCTCTTCCAGGGTGCGGACCCGCTTGGGGGCGTCCTGAAGCCGCTGGCGGAGAACGGCAATCTCTTCTTCAAGCGCTGCTACCTGCTCGGCTGGAGAAGACTCCTCTGGTGCGATACCTGCTTGCTCGGCTGGAGAAGACTCCACTGGTGCAATACCTGAATCTGCCGCTGCGTCGCCGTCTGTCATACCAACGCGACTTTACACGCGCTTTATTCAATTTCCGCTGTATGGCCAAGGTCGACTTCCGGTCGGTTACACTCAAGGCTCACCCAGCGTCTACCATGCTTGCCGTCCGCTGCCTGTAATGAAAGGGCCACAGCACCGATGCAAATGAAGGTCTGGATCGATCAAGATCTCTGCACAGGTGACGGTCTCTGCGAAGAGATCGCCCCCGATGTCTTCACGCTGCTCGATGACGGTCTTGCCTACGTGAAAGAAGGCGACAAGGTCTTCAGCGAGCCTGGCGGCGTCGAAGGGCTGGCCATCGTGCCCGAAGGGCAGGAAGAGGCCACCATCGAGTCAGCCGAGGAATGCCCTGGGGAGTGCATCTTCATCGAGGTCTGAGCCTCTCCTCCGGCTTCCTCTCCTAATCAGCGAGTCGCCGGGCAGCAGTCACAAACCCGGTGTGGCCCACCATGCGATGCTCGGGCCTGACCGCGTCGCCTTTGATGTGCCAGCCACGATGAAGGACTTCCATGGTGGAAGCAAAGGCCCAAGGTCCAGAGTCACAGGCTTCTCGCAGTTGCAATGCCTGAATGATGCTCGGGGTGTAGGCCACCAAGATCCCGCCGGGACGCAGTGAAGCAGCCGCGTGGGGCACCACCCGCCAAGGCTCTGGCAGGTCGAGCACAATCCGATCCAAGCCCTCGGCGTCGATTCCCTGGTAGCAGTCCCTGATTTCCACCTGGAAGCGATCAACGGCCTTCGCGCCGAGAAAGCCGGTTACGTTCTCGAGCGCCTGTTGGGCGAAGTCCTCTCTTAACTCATAGCCCACGACCACCGCTCCAGCTCTCAGCAGGCTCAGCGACAGCGCCCCCGATCCCACTCCCGATTCCAATACCCGAGCACCGGGGAAGACGTCGGCGTGCATCAAGATGGCCGCGCTGTCCTTTGGGTACACAACCTGTGCTCCACGGGGCATCTTCAGCACATAGTCGCGGAGAGTGGGGCGCCAGACGGTCAGCTCAGCATTGCGGGTCGTACGTACCTGCGTTCCCTCGGGGCCGCCGATCAACGCGTCGTGAGCCACCGACCCCGCGTGGGTGTGGAATTCACCGCCCTCGACCAGTGTGAGCAGATAGCGGCGACCCTTTCGGTCGGTGAGCAAGACCAACTCGCCGGCTTCAAGCGCCCGGCTCACCGCGATTCGTCGGAAAGATGGGAGATAATCAGGCTCTCGCCGGGCCGCAATTCCTGGGACAGCACCTTTCGCATCTGGCGGGTGCTCGCCATCCGACGCAAGAGTCGGACCCCCCAAACCGCCCCGCCCAAGATGAGCCACGCTCGGCTCCCGCCCACCACGCCACGCCTGATGGCCTGTCGACGCAAGTACCCCAGAGGATCTGGCATCCGATCAGACCCGGCGGACTTCGACCACGGTCCGGCCGGCCCGCCCGCGGCGACGCCCCAACATGAATGCCAACGCAACCAGCACGGCCAACACCACAATTCCCCCGGCCAGCGCCGGGGTGCGGGCCGCCTCTGCGGTGCCGTCCAAGCTGTGCTTCAGCTCTTCGAACTTGGCCTGGATGTCGTCTCTGTTTATCGCCTCGCGGCCCAAGTCCAGAGCGCTCACGAACGGTCTCCTCTCGATGCTTGGCTTCTTAGCGCGAACACGCCGGCAAGAACGACAAGAAGTCCGACCAGCACAATTGCATAGGGCAGTGCGCTCATGTTGCCGTCGAACACCCCAGAGGCCTCAGTTTGGAGCAGGCGCAATCCGGCAATGGTCAGGAAGATCAGCCCGATCCCGATGCTCAGCGCGCCGAGCACGCCGAGCTTCAGCGTCTTCCCCAAATGAGTGAGCGGCGTAACGATCTCCTGTCGGCCATAGCCGATAAGCAGCGTCTTCAATTCTGCCAACGTTGCGTTGGGCGAATTCCCCTTTCGGGCAGTTTTTGAACGTTTGGACACGGCCTCCTCCTGCAACCGCTCAGCCTATCCGGGTGATTCCCACTACCCCATTTCGATTCTGGCTCGAATGACCTCTTCGGCCTCAGACAGAAGTTCAGCCAACAGGCCCAAGCGGAAAGTGGCATTGTCTGCGGTTAGCAGCTTCTGTCTGTCGAGCGGCCCCATCGGAGAGAGAGCCGAGAGCTGCCAGACCGCAGTAGGGGGATCCTCAGACATCTCAAAGTCGGCGGGAGGCCCGGGCGCCCCCAATTCTGATTGCAATGCCAGAACCCGGCGCCACTGCACCACCACCGAGGGCAGCTGGCGGGGCGCGTCTTCATCGTTGAATTGGCCGGTGTCGGGCCAATCTTGAACTTCGGCCCGGGGATAGGGGTCATCCTCCAGCCAGTGGGAAACTTGAACCCGGCGTGTGCCCCCGACCATGAGGCCCCAGCGGCCGTCAGGAAATTCTTGGGCGTCGATGATCTTGGCCACCGTTCCGGCATAGGTGCGGGTATCGCCGCCCCCGACCTCGCTGCCCCGCTCGATGAGCACCACCCCGAACTCTCGATCGCCGTCCAGGCAGTCTCTTGTCATCTGCCGGTACCTGGGCTCGAACACATGGATCGGCACCACCATGGTGGGCAACAGCACCATCCCCAGTGGGAACATGGGCATCGTGGTTGCCTCGGTCATGTCGGCGTGATCCCGCGTCGACGTCAGCCGAGCCGAAGTGGTGCTAGTTGGATGTCGTCGAGGGTCGGCTTCGCCTCCAGGCTGGCCAAATGGCCGACGACACGGCTCTCTAGTTCCTCCAGAGCCTGGTTGTCCGGTGGGCCCTGCTGGTTGGCGATGAAAGCGAAGGTCAACTCTTGGCCACGGCCGATGTCGATATACCCCAGCATCACCGAAGTGCCCGATGTCCCGCCCGACAGCGCTCTGATCCGCCCGGGATTCTCAACGCCGGTGAATCGGCTCTGAAGCGGTCCGGCCTCGGCGGCGGTGGGCAGCAACTCACGGAACAGCGGGGCGTACTCATTGCCGTCTAGGAGTGCCGTGAACACCGGGCAGGTGGCCACATTGTCCGGATCAAGTCCCGAGCCGTCATCGAACTTGAGTGGTTGGAACTGATCCGAGTTGATCCCGACCCTGGCCAGCGTGTTGTTCATTGCCTGAAGTCCGGCTTGGGTGCTGCCCACCCCCGTGGTGACCCATCCGATTTCCTTGATCAGCATCTCGATGGTCTCGATATCCCGGTTGTCGAGAATCTGCCGGTAGTAGGCAGAAAGCGGCGCTGACTCGATTGACGCCAGGATGTAGAGCTCTTCTCCCTCGGGCACTCCCTCCGAGCGAGGGGTGCGGCGTATGACCACGTCCCGCGCCTCGAGCATGTCGTCGAACAGCGCCGCGGCATACCACGGTGGATCGTCCGCGACCACATAGCCAACCGCCTCCTCATTGGCTTGAGTCGCGGTCTCTTCGGCTTCAAACTCTGGATCCGAAACCGGGAACTGCCGCCAGCCGTCGTCGAATTGCAAAGCCAGCAGGGTGCCGAGGTTCTGGGACTCAATGGTCTCCTCCGGCCAAGAACCGTAGAACAGGTCGTCATAGCGAGTGGCGTCGCCCACCACCGCACCAGTCACCAGGGCCAAGCCATCGTCCACTAAATCCTGAGCCAGTTCCTCGATGGGAGTGCGGAGTTGGTTCTGGCCCAATTCCAGGGTGGCAGCAAACTCGCGGGTCAACAGCAAGGGGTCGCCTCCACCAACTAGGTAGACATCTCCGTTGATCACGCCGCCATCCATCGGAACCACCGACTGGACCGAGGTTGTAAAGGTGTGATCAGGTCCCAGCGTCTGGTGAGCCGTGGCCAGGGTGAGCAGCAAGGTGGCATCAGAAGGTGAAACCGGAGTGTTGGCGTAACCGTTCTCGCGGTGGTCAAAGGAGCTTCCGTTCTGAGTCACATGGAGGCATGCAGAGACGGGGGAGCTAGCCATCAACTCGTCCAAAGTGTCGAAGAAGTCAGGCTCAGTGAGCGACGGGGCCAGCATGGAGGTGAGACGGCGGGTGGAGACCAAAGGAGTACCCACACCCGGTAGAGCAGTGTCGTCAGTGGCCACCTCCCCCAGATCGTCATGAAGCTGGTCGCTGATCTGGTTCGAGCCGAATAGCGCGGCAAGGGCAATCACAAGCAGCAGAACGGGCATCACGATTCGGCGCACTGGAATTATCCTAGGAGGCGCTTGCGCCAGCGGGCGTACCACCACAGGTGGTGCAAAGCTCTCACCGCCCGGTCAGCGGAAGGAAAGCAATAGCTGCCCTGGGCAGCCAGCGTGGCCGGACCGGCGTTGTCAGGCTGGGTTATCCCCAGTTCGGTTGCGGCCAAAATGGGCTTGCCCGTTCGAGCGGAGGCATCGGCTGCGGCATGGGCGAAGCGGCTGTCCTGGCGCTCATGGTACTCACAGATACGGGCCAGTTCGGCCGCCTCGAAGTACGGGCCCGACCGCAAGTGGGACGCAGTATTGGCCTGAATCCCCATGCCCAGATAGATCACCGCTTCGACTTCTGGATGATCGGCAACGAGGCCAATGACCTCAGGAATGGTGTCGCGGCTCTCGCCCCCAGCCAGGTCGATCGGATTGCTGCGACTCCAGCGGGGCGGTACCAGCCCATCGATGGCCTCCTTCAAGTCAGCGGGGAGGGGAATCAACTCAAGTTTCGACTTCGAGAGAGCGTCAGCGGCGATAACCCCCCATCCGCCCGCGCTGGACAGCACCACAGTTCGGGGCCCCGCAGGCAGGGGCTGGGTGGCGAAGGCGGCCACCGCGTCATAGGCCTCTTCGATGGTTTGAGCCCGTACCGCACCGCTCTGGCGCACCATCCCGTCGAAAATTCGATCGTCGGTTGCCAGCGCTCCCGTGTGACTGGCCGCGGCCTGCGCTCCCCGCGGGGTGGTTCCCCCTTTGACCAGTACGACTGGCTTTGCCGCGGCCACTCTCTTGATATCTGCGGCAAATGCTGGGCCGTCTTCCACTCCTTCGACATAGGCAGCCATGGCCTTGGTATGGGGATCGCCCGCAAACCACCCGAGATAGTCCACCACTCCCAACATGGCGGCGTTTCCCGCACTCACCGCTCGGCTGACGCCGACTCCGCTCTGTGCCGCGTAGTTCATGAACGCCGAGACCAGATTGCCCGACTGGCTGGCCACTGCAATCGGCCCAGGGGGCGGAATGGGGGCCACGATCTGGGCGGCCAGCTTGGCCGGATTGGAAATCAGCCCCTGCCCATTCGGCCCCGCCACCACCATGCCCAGCGACCGGGCCAGTTGCACCAGTTCCTCTTCGGCTCTAGCCCCTTCGGAACCTGCCTCCCGAAAGCCGCCTGAGGCGATGAATGCCGCGCCAACCCCTCTGCTGGCCGCCGATCTCAAGATCTCGGAGCACGTGTGGGGCGGAGTGCAGACGAAGACCAGGTCGGCTGCCCCCTCAGGTATATCGGCGACCGACGCCAATGCCTCGACTCCCAAAATGCTGGGTTGATCGGGGTTGGTGGCGAAGACCGGCCCGTCGAACCCTCCGGCCAACACGTTGTGAAGAGCAACGAATCCGAACTTGCCTGGATGCGTGGAGGCGCCGGCTACCACGATGCCCTGGGGGTTGAACAGAAGATCTAACGGTGGCCGACTCATGAGCCCGTCGTCACCACCAGAGCGTCCACAGCCACCGGCAGCCCGTCCCGGATCACCAGGGGATTTACATCGATGGCCTCGACCCCTTCCCCTCCCCCGGCGTGAGCCAAGCCCAACAACGAGTCCACCAACGCACCCTGGTCCACCGCAGGTTCGCCCCGGAGCGGAGCCATGAGGGCGGGGATGTCCAAGTCTTCGATCATGTCCTTGCAGTCGGCCTCGCTCACCGGAAGAAGCCGGAACACTGCCTCCCCCACTGCTTCGGCCAGAACCCCTCCCAAACCGAGCATGAGCGCGGCATCGAACTGCTCGGTGTGTACTACGCCGGCAATGAACTCTCGATACCCGGCAACCATCTCCGATACCAGCAGGGCCACCTCGCCGTCGTCTTCGACGGCTGCGGCCAGCAGCTCGTCGGCTGCGCTGCGCACCGCAGAGGAGTTGTCCAGACCCAGCCGCACCAACCCCCGTTCGCTCTTGTGTGCCAGCGACGAGCCGCACAGCTTTACCGCCACCGGACCGCCGATTTCGACCGCTGCGGCCACCGCCTCGTCGGCTGAGTTCGCCAGTTTGTCTCTGCTCACGGCAACGCCATGGCGAGCGAGAAGCTGCTTCGACTCGAACTCCGACAACACCCCCACCCCGAACACGCTACTTGCCTGTCTCTCCCTTTCTCACCCTGACGCCTCAGCGTTAGGCACTAGCTTCTGGGGCGTTCAACCTTCATGTAACCCCCCTCTGTCCTCTAGGGTCACATCCGTGGCTGTTGTTACCAGCAGCCGGTCCTAACCCATTGGGAGTTCAACTCGTGCAGATAGTGATCGCGATTGCAGTAGGCCTCGCGCTTACCCAGCTGGCCAATCTCGCCACCACCGTGTATTTGCACCGGGACCTGGCCCATAAGGCTGTTCAGATGCATCCGGCCATTCGCAGCTTCTTCAAAGTGTTCCTCTGGATGGCGACCGGAATCGCAGCCCGGCAGTGGGCCGCAGTCCACCGCAAGCACCATGCGTACACCGATGCCCCTGAAGACCCCCACTCACCAGCCCGGTTGGGCTGGCTTCGCGTGCAGCTCACCAATGCCGCCCTCTATCGGCGATCGGCCCGTGACCCCCGCACCACTGAGCGCTACGCCAAGGACATCCCCATCACCCTGCCCGACCGCATCCTGCTGAGCCGGGGGATCATCGGTTTGGCCTTGGGAGTCGCCATTCTGGTGTTGTGGCTGGGCTGGGTGCCCGGTCTAGTGGCCTCAGCAGTCCATACCGTGGGCTATATCGGCTTGGGCGGCTCGGTAAACGGGGTGGCCCACACATTCGGCCGCCGCCCGTTCGACAACAGCGCCACCAACGTCACCTGGTTGGCCTGGCTCACATGCGGCGAGGGCTACCACAACAACCACCATGCCGCCCCAACATCGGCTCGCTTCGCCCGGCGGTGGCACCATTTCGACCTGGGCTGGTGGTTCATCTGCGTGGCCAGCTGGCTCGGTTTGGCTCAAATTCGCCATGCCGACGTCGACGCGCTGGCCTCTCGCTCCACCACATCTGCTCAGGTTTGACGAAGAACCTCCCCCATTTGTGTAACGCAACGTTTTTTCCGCTGACGGAGCGCGCCGTCGGACTAGCGTGCAGGTAGTGAGCAGGTACGGGGCCGCTTTATCCGAGCATCCTGACTCGGCTAACGCCGCGGGAGAGGTAATCGGCGAGACACTCGAAGCGGTGGGACCCTCCCCCGACTTAGCCGTGCTGTTCACCTCGGCCTCCCATCAGGAAGCGATCAACGAGATTGCCGATGCCATCCACCAGGTCTTGGCTCCGTCTGTTCTCATCGGCACCACCGCGGTATCGGTGATCGGCGGCCCGCTCGAAGTCGAGGAGCGCCCGGCTGTTTCCCTTTGGGCCGCAGCCCAATGCCCCGCCCGGGCGGTGCGGCTCGAAGCAGTCCGCGGCCCCGACGGCTGGGCAGTGGGCGGGATTCCCGCCGATGCAGAGGGAACACTGCTGGTACTCCCCGATCCATTCACCTTCCCCAGTGATGCCCTGCTGGATGCGGGACCGCCTATGACCGTGGTCGGAGGTCTGGCCTCTGCCGCCGGCCGGCCGGGAGGCAATCGCCTGGTTCTGGGCCATCAGGTCTACGACGACGGTGCGGTAGGCGTCATCCTCGATCCCCAGGTAAGGGTTCGCACCGTTGTCTCTCAGGGTTGTCGGCCCATTGGCCAGCCCTTCACCGTGACCAAATCTGAGGACAACATCGTTTCGGAGATGGGAGGCCGCCCGGCGGTGGACCGCCTGCGGGAGACCCTTTTGGCACTGGACGAGGCCGACCGAGCCCTGGTATCGAGAGGACTCCATATCGGCATTGTCATCGACGAGCACAAATCAGAATTCCACCGGGGCGACTTTTTGATCCGGGGATTGATCGGTGCCGACGAGCAAACTGGCGCACTGGCGGTGGGCGACTCGGTCGAAGTCGGCACCACCGTCCAATTCCAAGTGCGGGACGCTGCCACCGCCGACGAGGATCTGCGCGAGCTGATGGCTGACGCTTCCGCTGGGTCGGCCTTGGTATTCACGTGCAACGGCAGGGGGACCCACCTGTTCGAAGGCCCCGACCACGACGCGGCCGTGGTCCACGAGGCTCTGGAGAGAGCGCCGGTGGCCGGGATGTTCTGCGCCGGTGAGCTCGGGCCGATCGGGGGTCGCAATTTCCTCCACGGATTCACCGCTTCGGTGGTGCTGTTCCCGTGACCATCCGACATTTCCCATGACCATCTGAAAGGACCGGCCGATTTATGCCCGCGTTCCCCGCCGCTCTCGAAAGCCAAGGCATCAGCGTGATCCGCGGCCTTGCCATGGACGCCCCTCACCGAGCCCGCTCCGGGCATCAGGGGACGGCCATGGCTATGGCACCACTGGCCCATGTGCTTTGGACCCGAATAATGAGCTACGACGCCGACGACCCGACTTGGCCCGACCGGGACCGGTTCGTGCTCAGCGCCGGCCACGCCTCCATCCTGCTGTACTCGATGCTCCATTTGACCGGCCAAGGGCTAACCCTGGACGACCTGCGGGACTTCCGCCAGTGGGGAAGCCGCACTCCCGGACATCCTGAGGCCGGCCACACCGCAGGTGTGGAGGTCACGACCGGGCCGCTAGGCCAAGGAATCGCCAACGCGGTGGGAATGGCCTTGGCCGAGCGTTGGCTGCGTCACCGTTTCGGCGCCGATGTCTGCGATCACCGGGTGTTCGCTCTATGCAGCGACGGCGACCTCTCCGAGGGGATCAGCCATGAGGCTGCTTCGCTGGCTGGGCATCAGCGCCTCGATCGGCTGGTCTGTCTGTACGACGACAACCGGATCACCATTGACGGGCCGACCGACCTGTCATTGTCTGACGACGCGGCCCAGCGGTTCGAGGCCTACGGCTGGCATGTGGTGGACCTGGGTGAGGCTGCCGATGATCTTGATGCCCTCGAAACGGGAATCAGCACGGCAATGGCAGTGGATGACGCTCCTTCGATGGTCATTGTCCGCAGTCATGTCGCCTTTCCCTCCCCGGGCCAAACCGACAACCACGAGGCCCACGGCTATTCGCTGTTCGACGAGGAGATAGCAGCTACCAAGGCAGTGATGGGGCTGCCGGCCGACAAGTCCTTCCATGTACCCGACGACGTGCTCGATGCCTACCGGGCGGCTGGTCGCCGGGGTGCCTCCGAGCGGTTGGCCTGGCAACAACAGGTGGAAGCACTTGGACCCCAGCGTTCGGAGTACGAGGCCTGCCTGGCTGGTCGGGGGCTTCCCGGCTGGGAGAACAAGCTCCCGTCGTGGCCCGCCGGCGAATCGGTAGCCACCCGCAAGGCGAGCTCCGCCTGCCTCAATGCCATGGCCGATGTCGTCCCGGGTCTGATCGCGGGCGGCGCCGACCTCACTGGAAACACCGGAACCAGCCTCTCCGACACCGAACCGCTCAGCTCGACCCACCCTTCCGGACGCCAGATCTACTTCGGCATCCGAGAGCATGCCATGGGTGCGGTGCTCAACGGCGCCGCTCTGCACGGAGGCGTGGTCCCGATAGGGGGCACCTTCCTCGTGTTCAGCGACTACATGCGGCCCGCAGTTCGTCTGGCTGCGTTGTCGGGCGCCCACAGCATCTTCGTGTGGAGCCACGATTCCGTCGGGGTCGGCGAGGACGGCCCCACCCACCAGCCGATCGAGCACGTCATGTCGCTGCGGGCCATTCCCGGCCTGCGAGTGTTCCGTCCGTCCGACGGCAACGAGGTGGCAGAAGCGTGGCGGCTGGCTGTCGATCTCGATGGCCCCAGCGCCATGATCCTGACCCGACAGAACGTGCCTGTCTTGGGGGGAACCGCAGCCGACGACGGCGTGGCCCGAGGCGCCTACACCTTGGTCGACCGGCCCAATCCCAACGTGATACTGGTGGGCTCCGGCAGCGAGGTATCGCTCTGCGTCGACGCGGCAACCGCTCTGTCGGAACGGGGCATAAGCGCTCGAGTGGTCTCTATGCCCTGCTGGGAGTTGTTCGCCGAACAAGACCCGGCCTACCAGGAAGGCGTGCTGTTGCCGGGAGTGCCCAAGCTGTCGGTGGAAGCCGGAGTAACACTGGGCTGGGAGCGGTGGGTGGACCTCCCTGTGGGCATCGACCGCTTCGGGGCGTCGGCACCAGGGGCGGAGGTGCTGGAGAAGCTGGGGATGAACCCGGCCAACGTAGCCGCTCAGGCGGTATCGCTGATCGAGAGCGAGGAGCAACAAAGATGAGCAGTCTCCACGACTTGTACCGCGAGCACGGGCAGAGCCCTTGGCTCGACAATCTGCGCCGAGAGTGGATCGTCAACGGTGAGCTGGACCGCTGGGTTGAACGCGGCGTGCGAGGACTCACTTCCAATCCCAGCATCTTTCAGAAGGCCATGACCTCGGGGTCCGAATACGACGAGCAGTTCGCCGGATTGCTGGCCGACGGATTGAGCGTTGCCGATGGCTATTGGGAGCTCGTGCTCACCGACATTGGGGGTGCCCTTGACGCGCTCGCCCCGATACACGACACCAGTGACGGCCTGGATGGCTTCGTCTCGGTGGAGGTCGATCCCAAGCTGGCCCGCGATGCCGATGGCACCCTGGCCGCGGCCCGGGCGCTCCACCAGCGCGTCAACCGCTCCAATCTCTACGTGAAGATCCCCGGGACCGCTGAAGGCCTTCCCGCCATCGAGGCCATGACCGCTGAAGGGGGCAGCATCAACGTGACCCTCTTGTTCTCGTTGTCCCGCTACGCCGAGGTGATCGAGGCCTATCTCCGCGGCCTAGAGGCTTGCCCCGGCGACCTGTCATCGGTTTCCGGGGTGGCCTCCTTCTTCATCAGCCGCACCGACACTGAAGTGGACCGACGTCTGGAGGCCATCGGCACTCCGGAGGCGCTGGCCCTGCGGGGTCAAACTGCGGTGGCCCAAGGCCAGGTGGCCTACAAATTGTTCACAGAGCAGTTCTCCGGGCCCCGCTGGGAGGCTCTGAAAGCCCGAGGGGCACGAGTGCAAAGGCCGCTGTGGGCTTCCACTTCCACCAAGAACCCGGCTTATCCTGACACCCTGTATGTGGATCAGCTCATCGGGCCCAACACTGTGAACACGCTGCCTGACGCCACCCTGGAAGCGTTCACCGACCACGGAACACTGGCCCGTACCGTGGATGCCGACCCCGACGCCGCCCAGTCGATTCTGGATGGAGTCGCCAACGTCGGCGTAGACCTCGATGCGGTGGCCGACCGACTGGAGGACGAGGGGGTGTCGGCCTTCGTGAAGTCATTCGACGACTTGCTGGAAAGCCTGGCCACAACCGCCGATCGATTGACGGAAGGCCATCGGTGACAATTACCGCCACCGGCAGTCATAGCCTTTTGGATCTGGACCTGGCCGAGCTCATGGCCCAGGCCCGAGAGATTCGGGGCCGAGCGCACGGTGCCCGGGTGACCTATTCCCCGAAGGTGTTCATCCCCCTCACCATGTTGTGCCGGGACAAGTGCGGCTACTGCACCTTCGCCCAGCCTCCGGCCCGGTTGGAATCGCCCTACCTCAGCGATCACGATGTGCTGGCCATCGCTGAATCGGGAGCGGCCGCCGGCTGCCACGAAGCGCTCTTCACCTTGGGCGAGCGCCCCGAAATGCGCTACCCCGATGCCGCAAAGTGGCTGAATCAGCACGGATTTGCCTCCACCGTGGACTACCTGGCCCATGCCACCCGGATCGTGGTGGACGAAACCGGGCTGCTCCCCCACGCCAACGCCGGGGCACTCTATTCCGAGGAACTGGCCCTGCTCCGCAAGACCGCCCCATCGCAGGGGATGATGCTCGAGACGCTGGCCGATCTGGACTGCCATCGGGGATCACCCGACAAGACCCCCGAACGGCGCCTGGCCACTTTGGAGGCCGCTGGCCGACTGGCCATCCCGTTCACCACCGGAATCCTGGTGGGGATCGGGGAAACTCGAGCCGACCGAGTTGACGCTCTAGAGGCCATCGCTGATTCTCATCGGCGCTGGGGCCACATTCAAGAGGTCATTGTCCAAAATTTCCTGCCCAAGCCGGGCACGGCCATGCACGCCGCTCCGCCCTGCGACGGCGACGAGTATCTGGAGGCCATCTCTCTCGCTCGTCTCATCTTGCCTGAGGAGATCCACCTTCAGGCCCCGCCCAACCTCTCTAAAGACTTTGGTCGGCTGCTCGATGCGGGCATCGACGATTGGGGAGGGGTCTCCCCCGTCACCGCTGACCACGTAAATCCTGAGCGCCCTTGGCCTGCCCTCGAACGATTGCGGGCGGTCACAGAGGCCAAGGGGTTCGCATTGGCGCCTCGGCTGACTGTGTATCCCGAGTACGCACTCGACTCCGAGCGCTGGCTCGATCAGGACATGCGTTTCCCAGTGCTTGACCGCAGCGATGCCGAGGGTCTGGGACGATCCGATGACGGCGGCTGGTACTCCGGCGCCGATTCCCCACCGCCGCAGATCCTCGTGCCACCGCCCGGCCAGAGCGCAACCCCGGCTGGCGCCGATACCCCACCCTCGATGCTGCTGGCCACACCATCTGAGACTGGTGTTCTGGCTGGCCCGGCTGCCACCGGAGGTGCGGTAGGCGAAGTGCTTGCCGGGGTCCGGGCTGGCCAAGAAGTAGGGGTCGAAGAGATCGTGACCCTATTTGGTGCTCGGGGACCCGAGGTCCGATCGGTGGCTGCCCTGGCCGACGAGCTGCGCCAAAGCGCTGTGGGAGACGAGGTCACCTGGGTGTCCAACCGCAACATCAACTACACCAACGTGTGTACGTTCAAGTGCCGGTTTTGCGGATTCTCCAAGGGCCCGCTGTCGCTCAACCTGCGAGGCGACCCCTACCTGCTGAGCCTGGACGACATCGCCGAGCGCACGGTAGAGGCGGCCGAGGCCGGTGCCACGGAGGTCTGCTTGCAAGGCGGCATCCACCCCAACTTCGACGGCGACTACTACATCGACGTCACCCGGGCCGTGAAAGACGCGGTCCCCGACATCCATGTCCACGGATTCACCGCCCTCGAGGTCACTGAGGGCGCCCGGCGGCTGGAGGAACCGCTGGCCGACTATCTGCGCCGGTTGATGGACGCCGGCCTCCGCTCACTGCCCGGCACGGCCGCGGAGATTCTCGACGATGAGATTCGGGCGGTGATCTGCCCCGACAAGATCGACACCGGCGAATGGATGGATGCCCACCGCACCGCCCACGGGCTCGGCTTGCGGTCCAATGTGACCATCATGTTCGGCACGGTCGAGCAGCCCGTTCACTGGGCTCGCCACCTGGTCCGCACCCGCGAGCTCCAAAAGGAGACCGGCGGGTTCACCGAATTCGTCCCGCTGCCGTTCGTCCACATGGCCGCCCCCATCTACCTGCAAAAACGATCCCGACGGGGCCCCACCTTCCGGGAGGCATTGCTGATGCACGCGGTGGGCCGTATCGCCTACCACGGGTGGATCCACAACATCCAGGCATCATGGGTGAAGTTGGGCATGGCGGGTGCCGCCCAGATGCTCCAAGCTGGCGTGAACGACCTAGGCGGCACCCTCATCAACGAGAACATCTCGAGGGCTGCCGGCGCGTCCCACGGCCAAGAAGCAACCGAGGACGACCTCCAAGCCCTGTGCGCCCCCCTGGGCCGCACCCTGCGCCAAAGGACCACCCTCTACGGCGCGGTAGCGGTCTAGCCCAAGATCTGGATCGCCTTTTCGACTGACCGTCGGGCGCGGGTCAGCCTCTTCTCCTCTTCGGGCCGCGTCGTCGCTCCCTCTTCTACCGCGTCGCGCAGCACTGACATGGCCAGGTCGTCGAGCTGCTCGGCGACCTGCTCCAGTTGAGTGCGGATCTGCTCAACGGTCATCGTGTATTGCCTCGTCCACTATTTCCAATGGGTGGCATACGGTCACCCCGGCATTGGCCAAATGGATGGTGCAGCCGGGGTTGGCGCTGGCCACGATATCGGCGCCGGAGCGCCTGATGGCCTCCAGCTTGCGCTTTCGAATAGACGCAGCCAGGTCAGGCTGCATGGCCGCATAGGCACCGCCCGCACCGCAGCACAGGCCATCATCATCCAGAGCCACCACGGTGGCGTAGCGAGACAACACATCGGCCACTGGCTGATGGACCCGCTGCACATGGCGCAGATGGCAGGGGTCATGAACAGCGACGGTCACTTCCTGGTGCCGCTTCCCCACCGGAGGGAGTCGGTCAGCCTGGGCCGCCAGCCACTCGTGTACGTCCTTCACTCGCTCGCTGAAGGCGACGGCCTCCGAAGTACCCAAGTGCTTTCCGTACTCCTTGAGGGCGGCCCCACACCCAGCCGAATCCACGAGAATCGGGGCTGAGCCTTCCAGAGCGCCCATCGTTCGGATGGCCAATGCGCGTGCATGGTTCTCCAAGCCGGCATGCAGCGACAATGCTCCGCAACACCCGGCTCCGGCGCCCGGCAGGGCCACCCCGACCCCGGCAGACTCCACCACTCGCTTCACCCCGGCATGAGTCGACCGCTGCCAGGCATCCATCACGCAGCCGGTGAAAAGCCACACATCGTCGCCTGAAGCCCGAAGCCGATCTTGCACCAGGGGAATCTTGGGCAGTCCTAGCCGTTTGGACGGCACCAGCCGCAGCCGTTGGACCACGGCCAGCACCCGAGAGACCAGATTCAACAGCCAGCGATGGCCGAGTACCCGGAATCCCCAGCGCCGCCAATCGATACGACGGCGGCTAGCCAAGGAGGCTTGTGTGGCCTCCATCATCGAGCCGAACGGCACACCCGATGGGCAGGCCGGCTCGCATCCCCGACACTGCACGCACGAGTCCATCGACGCCAAGAACGCGTCGTCGACCGCCGCGCCGTGGTCTTGTACCTCGCGCATGGCGCTGATGCGCCCCCGAGGCGACGCCCACTCCTCCCCGGTCACCCGAAACGTCGGGCAGTGGGGCAAGCACAGCCCACACGATACGCAGGATGCCAGCTCCTCGGTGTCGACTCCCAGCGAGACCCTCGCACTCATGCTGCCACCAGCGGATCACGCCCGGGATTGAGCCGACCACGGGGGTCGAACTCGGATTTCAGCCGTCGATGCAAGGCAACCACCGCGGGGGCGGGGTCGGTTGCCAGGACCGGCTCGGACACGTAGGCCACTCCAGTTCCAATCTGCACCAGGTAGCTACCTGAGAGTCCTCCATTCTCCACCGCTCCTGACGACACCCTGTAGGCCGGAAATGGTGGCGGGCCGTTGGTCGGCTCACACCCCAGCGACCGGGCCAGCTCCGCCTCGGACTCCACGTCCGAAGCGTGGCCTTCCAAATGAACCCACGATGTCTGGCCATCCCACAGGATGGAAGACGGCCGATACAGCACCCGACGAAGTTCTACTGGGTCGCTCGGACCCACCAACCACTGCTCCGACATCGGCCGAGGCCAGGTGCGCAGGATCACCTCACCCACCAACCCCAATGTGCCCAGCGACCCCACGAGCACCCGACAAAGGTCGAAGCCCGACACGTTCTTCACCGTCGGCCCGCCCGCGGTGACCAGTCGGCCGTCGTCGGCCACGTAGACCGCCTCCAGTAGGGCATCCCGAAGCCGTCCTCGGCCCAAAGCGTGTACGTCGTCGCGGCCGACGGCCAGCACGCCGCCGACGGTGGCACCCGGTGTCACCGGCAGGTTGGCTCGCTGCCCGCCCTCGGCCAGTGCTGTGTCGAGCTCCGTGACCGGAGTCCCAGCCCCTACCCGAACCGTCATGTCTGCGGGATCGAAGTCGCGCACTCCAGCCGGGGCACGCACCAGACGGGTCTCCTCCGGGCACCGCCCCCCAACCTCCCAATGAGTACGCCCACCGACCACAGCCACCGGGCCGTTCGCCCCTACTTCAGCCGCGAACGACTCCAAATCTGATGCCGCCTCTCGGTCAGCCACTTAGCCCCACACCCCTTCGGGGACTTTGTCCAGCGCGTTCACATCGGCACAGCTCGCTCCGGTGGGCAGCACCTTGCCGGGGTTGGCCATCTCCTCGGGGTCGAACGCCCGCCGCAGCCGAGCCTGAGCGTCAAGATCGGCCTCGCTGAACATCAACGGCATGAAGTCGCGCTTTTCCATGCCGATCCCATGCTCGCCCGACAGCACCCCGCCCACCGCCAACGAAGCCTCGATGATGGCCGCCCCCGCGGCATGAACCCGGGGCATTATCCCCGGTTCCCGGCGGTCGAACAGCAACATGGGATGCAGGTTGCCGTCACCGGCGTGGAACACGTTCATCACCTGCAACTCGTGCTCTTCGACAATCTCGTACACCCGGTTCATCACCTCGGCCAAGCGAGTTCGGGGAACCACTGTGTCGTGCAAGTAGTAGTTGGGCTTGATCCGGGCGATGGCACCGAATGCGCTCTTGCGCCCCTTCCACAGCAAGGCTCGTTCTTGGTCGTCGGCGGCCCGGCGCACGCTTCCGCCTCTCGCGGTGGCCATTTCCATTACTCGATCGGCCTCTTCGGCCACCCCACCGGGCAGGCCGTCGACTTCGACGATGACCACCGCGGCCGCATCGGTGGGAAACCCGGCGCCCACGAATTCCTCCACTGCCCTGATGATGTTGTTGTCCATCATTTCAATGGCCGCGGGCACAATCCCATTGGCGATCACGGCGCTCACTGTCTGCGCTGCTGCATCAACTGAGTCGAAAGCCAACAGCAGTGTCTGCACCGCGGGTGGGTCCGGGGTCAGGCGGACAGCGATGGCGGTGGTGATGCCCATCATCCCTTCCGACCCCACATACGCCCCCCGGAGATCCAATCCTGGGGTCCAGCCATTGGGATTGCCCAGCACCATGGCTTCGCCCGACATGAGCACCACCTCCACCGCGAGGACGTGGGCACTGGTAACACCATGGGCTAAGCAGTGAGGTCCGCCTGCGTTGGTGCCCACGTTGCCCCCCAAAGAGCACACCTGCTGGCTGGAGGGGTCGGGAGCAAAATGCAGGCCATGAGGCGCAAGTGCTCGGCTGAGATCCAGGTTGATCATGCCCGGCTGCACCCAGGCCACTCGCTGGTCGGCGTCCACCGACACCAGTTGGTTCATCTTGGTCGTAACCACCACCACCGGCTCTTCCAGGGGAACCGCTCCCCCGGCCAGCCCGGTCCCCGCTCCCCGGGGTACCACCGCCCGGCCATGGCGGCGTGCAGCATCCACGCAACCCTGCACTTCCTCGGTACTGATCGGAAAGCACACCGGTCCGGCCCGGCCACCCTCAAAGATCGAGGCATCCCGACCCATGATCGAGCGCTCCAACGGGGCTGCCCTCACCCGATCGGAAGGCAGCACCCGCCGAAGGTCTTGCATCAAGGGGTCGGCCTTCCGAAACTTCATCCGCCAGTAGAATACCGGCAGTGAGTCACACAGGATGCAAGCGTTCCAAGGTCTCCTAACGGGACGAATCGCACGGTCAGGGGTGGAGTTGCTCGCCTCGTTCCGGCCGCGTCGGGCATTTCCCGCCGTGATGGTGCTCTCCATCGTCACCGGGGCTCTCGTCGGGCTATTGGTGGCCGGCTTTGAGCAGCTCACCGTCGAAGTGCTGCTCAAGAGGCTCTTGGAGGGCCCGCTTTGGTGGCAGGCGGCGGCACCGGCCATAGGCTTGTTTGCCGCCGTCGCAATCTTGCGCTATCTGGGGCGAGGTACCTCCCCATCGACGTCCGACGAGTACGTGCGGGCCTTTCACGAACGCCACCCGCGGCTCCCCCTCTCCCAACTTCCCGCCAAGCTCCTCGCCGGTGTGGCCACCATCGGCCTGGGGGGCTCGATGGGGCTGGAGGGCCCCTCGGTGTACGCCGGCGCCACCGTCGGCCACAGCACTCAGGGGCTGTTTTCACGATGGTTGCGCCGAGAAGAAGCCAAGATGCTGCTCACCGCGGGAGCGGCTGCTGGCATCGCCGCCGTGTTCAAGACCCCGGCAACCGGGGTGATCTTCGCGTTGGAAGCCCCATATCGCGACGACGTGGCTCGCCGGGCCCTGTTGCCCGCCCTGCTGGCATCGGCCTCCGGATATCTGGTGTACGTGGCTATCCTGGGCACTGATCCGGTTATTGATCTGGGCAGCCACAGCGGCGATCTCAGCATCATCCATTTGGGCGGTGGGGCGCTCCTCGGCCTCGTGGCCGGTCTCGGGGGACGGGGATTTGCCTGGCTGGTGCGCCAAGCCAAAGGGCTCGAACTGCACTACCCCGTCATTGTCCGGATCCTGGTGGGCGGGGCGGTGCTGGCTGGACTGGTGGTGGCAACCGAGGCAGTGTTCGACCAACCCCTCAGCCTGGGTCCTGGGGTGGAGGCCACCCAATGGCTGCAAGACGACAACCACACGCTGCTTCTCATCGGTAGCCTGCTTGCCTTCCGGGTGATCGCCACCCTCACCACCGTGGGTGCCGGAGGCACCGGCGGGCTGTTCATTCCCTTGGCCGTCCAAGGGGTGATCGTGGGCAGCTTCGTGGGCCAAGCCCTGGGGACGGCCGACATCGGGCTGTACCGCACGCTGGGGCTGGCTGCCTTCTTGGGCGCCGGGTACCGGGCGCCCATCACCGCAGTGATGTTCGTGGCGGAGAGCACCGGCGCATCAGTGTTCGTAGTTCCCGCGCTCATCGCCGCCGCAGTGTCGCAGCTGGTGGCCGGATCCAGCTCGGTGGCTTCCTATCAGCTGGACAAGCGGGAGGGCCTGGTGGAGCGCAGGCTCGCCTTGCCCCTCACATCCGCACTCACCACCGACACCCTGACTGTGCCCCCCGACGCCACGGTCAGTGAATTGGTGTACATCCATCTTCTTGGTCGACGCGAACGAGAAGTACCAGTAGTCGACGGTGGAACTTATCTCGGGATGTGCGGCTTGGAGCAGATGAGCGATCTAGAGCGCGACGTGTGGAACGAGACGCTGGTTGCCGATATCGCTCGGCGCGATCTTCCCACGGCCCGTCCGTCTTGGACATTGCGCGATGCAGTGGCCCAGATGGATGCCAACGACACCGACCAATTGCCGGTGACCGACGACGACGACACGTTCATCGGGGTAGTGCGGGCCGACGACATCCTGCGACTCGACGAGATCCTCGACGAGACAGAGGGAGTGTGACCAGAGTCTAGTAAAACCGGCTCGGTTGGGGATTGGCTCGTCTGGAGAAGACGGGCTCAGTCGGGAAATAGCTCGTCAACGGTGTCAGCGCTCGGGGTGTCCCGGTATTCGCACCAGGGTTTTGCCCCAACCCTCACGAGTCGGCATTCCTCACCGGGGATGGCTCCACACTCCACGCATGGATCCTCGTTCTCTTCGAACATAACGTCGAAGTCGTCGCTTGTGTGCTTCAGCGCACGAGCTTCTTCGTAGCGACGGTGGCGTCCCTTTTTCATGGGCGGCTCCGCAATATCAAGCCGGCAGCTCTTTAGCTCCGGCAGCAGGGGGAACGCACCCCCTAACGTCTCATAAAGGCCAGTCTAACCACTCGGTTGCCGTGTCTTGCACACCGCGAATTCCAAGAATGCCTGGCCGCGACACGCAACTAGGCATCGAGAACTTTGTGGCGGGCCTCTTCAGCACTCACCAGGGGCCGATCCGTGGACCACGGAAAGTTGATCCACTGGTCGGTTCGCTTCCACACGTAGTCGCACTTCACCAGGGAATGCGACTTCTCATAGAGCACCGCGGAGCGCACATCGCCCACCCGCTCAACGCAGAAGTCGTAGACCATCTTGAGAGTGTGACCGGTGTCGGCCACATCGTCGGCAATGAGGATCTTGGAGTTGCGGTGATCCACCAGGTCAACGGCAGGTGGCAGCATCACTGGAACGGGAAGCCGCTCATCCACCCCGGTGTAGTACTCGCAGTTCATCACATAGATGTTTTTGATCGACAGGGCATAGCCAAGCGACCCTGCGCAGAAGAGGCCGCCTCGGGCAATGGCCAAGATCATCTCTGGCCGGTAGCCGTCGTCAGCCACCAACGCCGCCAATTCCCGCACAGCCCGACCATAGGAATCCCAGTCGAGCCACTCCCGGTCTGCTGCTTCGCTCATGTGCTTCCTTTCAATGGATCAGCGGAAATCGGATTCATGAAGCGCTCCTCACTCATGTGTGTCCTAAATCGGTTGCCCTGAGCGCTCCTCAAGCGTGAGCTTGCCTTGGCTGTCGAAGGCTACTGCCGCTGTCCCGCTCAACAATCGCTGGACCGGTGCCGCGATGATGTCGGCTCGCCACCCCTTGAGGACTCGACAATCCGGATCGCCCCTCAGCAGAGCCTCGATGTCGCTGCGAGTGGCTACGAGGGTTGGATCGATATCGGCGTCGGCGGCGTGCTGGGCGGCCCACGACGTTATGAGGCTGACCGCCGGCTTGAGCGCCGGATCCAACTTGGGCGACTTGCTGGCCGGCTCGACCGCCAATTCAGCGTCTTTGAGCCCGTCGAGGAAGGCCAACAGCTCCTTGTCGGCGCCCTTGCGAAGGTTGCGGGGCTCGACGCCCCGTATCTCCCGCAACTGGGCGAGTGACTTGGGCATGCGTTGAGCCACAACCGCAACCCCCAGATCCGACAGCACATGGCGAACGGGCTGATTCAAACGAGCGGCATACTCTTCCCGCCATCCGGCCACTGCTTGGGCGACGCCCCTTTGTCGACCCTCCATGCGGCGGACCTCCTTGATCCGGCGCCAGGCGGCTTCGGGAGACCGGCCTACGTCGGCCCGCTTCAACAAGAGCGCACACTCTTCCTCAGCCCATTCCAGACGGCCCCGAGCATGCAGTTCCTTCTGCAAGATGTCGCTGATCTCCACAAGGCGCTCCACATCGGCCGCGGCATAGGCCAGCATGTGGTCGGGCAGCGGCCGTTGAAACCAGTCGGACAGACGAGCTTCCTTGGCCAGCTCCACCCCCAACAGGCGATCGTGGAGTGTGGCCAGCGAGGGCGAGCTATAGCCGATGAACCCGGCCCCGATCTGAGTGTCGAAAATTCTTTGCGGCCGCGTCCCGCACTCGTGGTAGAGAACTTCCAAGTCCTGCTCCGCGGCATGAAGCACGGCAAGCCCCTCACCGTCCAACAGCTTGGCCAGCGGGGTGACTGGAACCGCCAATGGGTCGATGATGGCGAACTGATCGTGCCAGGCGATCTGGACCAGTGCGAGTCGGGGGTAATAGGTGCGCTCCCGGTGGAATTCGGTATCCAAGGCATAGGCATCTGCGGTCGATGCATCAGCCACCACCGCGGCCAGTCTGCGCCGAGAGGTGACCAGGGCTTCCACTCTGTTGAGGCTAACGGGCTGGGTGGGCTCAGCCGAGGTCTTCGGGTGTGTCCACGTCTGCCACCGCCGATGGTGGCGCAGGAACGTCGACAACAGTCAATTCATCGAGCAGAGAGGCAACCGCGCGCTGGCCGGATTCGAATAGGCGCTCGGCCAGTGCTGCGGCTCTGGTATCGATGGCCAGGGGCAGATAGTGGCGCCGTTGGTCGCTGAACACGGCCGCTGAAGGGGCGGCGACCGGAGACTCCCGAACTGCCTGCACCAGCACCGCCACATCCTCAGGACTGATAGCGGGGAGATCACAGGGCAAGACCACCGTTACCGGGTGATCGGCCAATTCCAGTGCGGTGGCCACTGCCCCAAGAGGACCCTGGCCGGGCCACCGGTCGGAGATGTGCCGGGCGTCGGCTAAGGCCGCAGCATCCTCTAGGCGGGGATCGTCGCCGCCGACGATGAACCGCTGCGAAGCATGGGCCAATGCCTCCAAAGCGCAATCGATCAGTCTTCTGCCCCCCACCGGGATGAACGCCTTGTCCGCGCCCATCCGTCGGCTCTGCCCTCCCGCCAGCACTGCACCGGTGAAGTCGGACCCGATTTCTAGCCTCCGTAGTTCATGCGGGTGTCTTCCATGCGCAGAACGGGGGTGTCTTCGTCGTGCTGAAAGCCGCAGTCGACCACTTCTCCAATGAACAGAGTGTGGGCGCCAGTCACCACTGCGTCGCGCACCTCGCAGTCAAGATAGGCGGGAGCGCAGTCCAAGATGGGCGCGCCGGTAACCCCGTCGTGGAATCCGAAGCCGTTGAGGGTCATGGCCGCCAAATCGACCTCCACCGGCTTGGTGAACTTGCGCACGATGGCCCGATCGTCTCTGGCGATCGTGCAAAGGCTGAAAACTCCACCCTCGGAAATGAGCTCGTGGGTATAGGCGGGGTGCTCCACGCCAATGCCCACCAGCTTGGGTTCGAAGGCCAACTGCGTGGCCCAGTTGAGGGTCATGCCGTTGCGCCGCTCCCCGGCCCGCGACCCCACTACGTACAAACCATAGGGCAGGCTCCACAGCACCCTTCTGCGGAGTCGGTCGTAGGCGTCTTGAGCGTCGGGATCGCCCCCTACATGCTCGGGGTACGGGCCGATGGGTCCGGAGCCACCAGGCGCCGCCACGTCAAGCCCTCCAGTCCGCTGGAGGCCACGACGGGTCGAGTTGGTGCAAGAAAAGAAGACAGCGCTCCTCCTCGTCGGTCTCCCCGATTGCCGCCGCGGTGGCCTGTAGCCCGGCCAAGGCCCGCAGGAAGCCCCGATTCACCTCGTGGGCCCAACGCACATAGCCCGATCCCCGCCAGCCATTCTGGCGCAACCGGTCCAGTCCCCGGTGATATCCCACCCGGAAGGCGGCATACGCCTCCGCCTGGTCACGGGCCAGCAGTCCCAATCGAGCCCAGCCGTCCAAAAAGCGGGGAAATCGAGCGACCACTTCGGCCACGGCATCCCTTCCGCGGGCCTCGTCCAGGCTCATCGCCTCGGCCAACGCGGCCACTGCTTCGGGCGGCTCAGGATCCAGAACGGTCTCGGGCGGCCCTGAGCGGGTCAGATTCACCGGGGCATCAGTCATCGGCCGAATTCTTCTACGGTCAGTGGATGCGCACCAAGCGCAGCACGTCGGTCTCCCACGGCTCGGACCGTCCGTCGTCGTCCCAGTCCGGTCAGTGGATGCGCACCAAGCGCAACACATCGGTGGCCTCCGCCATCCCGGCTAGAACGGCAACCACATCCCCAGGGGCAACATGCCCGGCTTCTTTGGCCATGCTCAATGCCTCGGCCACCCGGGCCTCGTAGGTGCCCGGCTCGCAGGCCAACATGGGGGTGACTCCCCAGCTCAGGGTGAGCTGCTGAACAGTGCGCTCCGAAGTGCTGAACCCCAATATGGGTGCTTGAGGGCGGAACCGGGCCATCGACCGCACGGTGAACCCCGACGCCGAGATACACACGATTGCGGCCAGGTTCAGCTCGTTGGCCGCCGTGGCGGCCGCCCCGGTCATGGCGTCGGTGACTGAGGTGGGGGCATCAGCATCGGTCATACGCAGGCGGCGGATGTTCTCCCCCCAGCGGACGTAGTCGAACTCCTCGTCGGCCCGCTCAGCGATTCGGGCCATGGTGGCCACCGTGGCCGCCGGGTGGGCTCCGATGGCGGTCTCGGCCGAGAGCATCACTGCGCTGGTGCCGTCGAACACCGCGTTGGCCACGTCCGACACCTCGGCCCTCGTCGGGGTGGATGCCTGAACCATGGAGTCCAGCATCTGGGTGGCGGTGATCACGGGCAAGCCCCCGGCGATGCAGTCTCGAATGATCCGCTTTTGAAGGTGAGGGGTCTCCTCCAACAGGCATTCAGTTCCGAGATCGCCACGGGCCACCATGATGCCTGCCGACGCCTCGATGATGTCGTCCAGGTTCTGAACGGCTGCCTGGGTCTCGATCTTGGCGATCACCAGCGGGCCGTCCGGATGGGGTTCCACTTTCACCCGGCGTATGTCGTCTCCCGACCGCACAAACGAAACAGCCACCATGTCCACCGCTTCGCTGACAAACGCGTCGAGGCACTGCAAGTCCTCTGGCGTCGGCGTGGGCATGCTGAGCCGGTCGGATGGGATTCGAAAACCGGGCCGCCCGTGGATCACATCACCGTGAAGGATCACCCCGGTGGCCTTTTCTGCTGACACGTCGGCCACTTGCAGCCGCACTTGTCCGTCGCCCAGCGCTATTTGATCGCCAACGGCGATGTCGCTGAGGAGATCCTCATAGTCCACTTCCACCACCGCAGCGCTGCTCTGGGTATCGCCCACCCTGATCTCCACTTCGGAGTCGGCCCGCAGCTCCACGCCTTCTTGGCCGAAACTCGCCGTGCGCACCTTGGGGCCGGGCAGGTCCACCAGCACCCCCACCCGCCGACCCGCCTCCTGAGCCACCTGGCGCACGAGGCGCATCCGACCGAGGGCCTCGTCCAGCGTTCCATGAGCCAGCCCGATCCGAGCCACGTCCATGCCCGCGTCCACCATGGCCCGCAGCATCTCGGGCGATTCCGATGCCGGGCCTATAGTGGCGATGATCTTGGTTCGGCGGGGCACGAGATTTAACGCTACCGCCCGGTCGGGCTGAATTCGCGGTCTATCGGAAGCCGGTCTCTTCCATTAGTTCATGCGGGCACGAGCAAGGGCAGCCAGTCGTTGAAGCTGGTCCCCATCATCTTCCTCGGCAACTTGGGCCAACTGCTCGAACCGGCGGGCGGCCTGGTCGAATCGTCCCCGCTCCATGTTGATCATGCCGAGTTGTTTTGCCTCGCCGGCTGGAACCGATGGACACATCATCCGCAACTCCAGCACCCACTCCAGATTGGCGTAGTCCTTGTTCTGGACGTAGATCGCTCGAAGGTTCCCCAGCATTCTCTCCATGATCGACGAGTGGTCCACCGGTGCCAGATAAGCGGGATGGAAGCCCTTGTCGCCCCCGGTGATCTGGTGGAAAAGCTGCTCGCAACCCTGGGCGTCGAGCAGCGCTCCCCCGGCATACACGTCGATGAACACGTCGGTCTCGTTGCGATCCCGGATCAGGAAATGCCCCGGCAGCCCGATGCCGTCAAAGTCAGTGCCGGAGAGCTGACCAATGGCGATCGTGAGTACGGCAAGGCTGATGGGGATGCCGGTGCGCCGGTATATGACCTCATTCAGGAAAGAGTTCCGCGGGTCGTAGTAATCCGCCCGGTTGCCGTGAAATCCCAGTTCGCTGAACAGTGAATGCAGCATCCCATCTCGGCTGGAGCGGTCGCAGCGATCGACCAGTGCGTGGAGCCGGTCTAGTTCGGCTTGGAAATCCATCCCAGGGCAGCCGTGAGCGGCAATGCACAGCGCGCCCTCATGGAGCGCGAACTCCTCGTCTTGGAGCAATTGCCTGAACTTCTCCGCGGGATCCCAAGCCACGAATAGTGAATCTACTCCGACCACTACTCTTTCGCTGGTGACTGCTTGGCCGTTCTTGGACCATGACGGCCCGATTCCCATCGCCCACAGAGGGGGCGCCGCGGAGGGGCCGGAGAACACCATGGCCGCGTTCGCCGCCGCCATCGACCTCGGCTACCAATATGTCGAGACCGACGTACACGCCACCCGCGACGACGTGCTGGTGGCGTTCCATGACGAGGGGTTGCAGCGCCTCAGCGCACGGCCCGAGGCCATCGCCGACCTGAATTGGCGGGATCTGAAAACGGTACGAGTCGGCGGTGGACACGCCATTCCCCGCTTCGAGGAGCTCTTGGAAGCCTGGACCGACCTACGGATCGCGGTCGACCCCAAACACGACCAGGCCACTGTGCCGCTGATCGGTGCCCTCCAACGCGCCGACGCCGTCGACCGCGTTTGCGTCGGCTCGTTTTCCGGCCGCCGACTGGCCCTCGCCCGGCGGTTGGGAGGACCCCGCTTGTGTACCGGACTGAGTCCCAAGGAGGTCGGCCAACTCCAGGCCGCATCGGCTGGTTTGCCAGTAAAGGTCAAGGCCGGCGCGTGCGCCCAGGTTCCCCCAAGTGCCAAGGCTGTTCCGGTAGTCCACCAGCGATTCGTGGACGCTGCCCACGCCCGAGGGCTTGCAGTGCATGTGTGGACCATCGACGACCCCGACGAAATGCACCGACTCCTCGACATGGGGGTGGACGGCATCATGACCGACCGGCCCACCGTGTTGCGCGACGTTCTTGTGGCGCGCGGGAGGTGGTCTTGAGGGTCTATTCCAGCCCCAAATCGGGCTCATGCCTGTGGTTAAATCCAGGTTTCTTGGGGATTTCTATTCACAGCAGTGGAAAACCCTGTGGATTTCGTTTTTCCGCTTGACCTGGGTTCTTTCCGCGCTATGGTATGCCCACCTACCAGAGACAAGCGGGGTGACTCGAGAGAGCAAGCGCCCGAAAGGGCGAAGGTTCGCAAGAGTCCGCAGGGTCACTGGAACGGGCCGAGGAAGTCGGTGGCACCACCGAAAGCCGAGGACCGGGAAGGCGGCCAGGTGCCGCAAGGCTCTGGGAGGTAGGAATCGGGGAACCGGGGGGCGCAAGCCCGCTGAGGCTCCGAAACCGAACGGGACGGCCCCGAGAAGTCGACCGGTTTCGACCGGGAGGCTACTCGGGGCCTCCTTCTTTTCTGGCGAGTCCCAGAACCTGCCCACCGGGACTCGGGGCCTCCTTCTTTTCTGGCGAGTCCCAGAACCTGCCCACCGGAACTCGGGGCCTCTTGCTTTTCCCTGGCGCTTCGCAACTCAGGCAGTGGGCCTAAGTAGGGTGAGCGCCGTGAGCGGACCCGCAGTAGCACTGCTGCACGGACTGGCCGGCTCGGCCCGAAGGACATGGGGCGACAACGCCTGGCTCGACCTCCTGGCCGACGCGGGCCGAGAGGTGATCGGGGTTGATCTGATGGGCCACGGCACCGCTCCCAAGCCGCATCATCCCGAGGGTTACGCGGGTTTTGAGCAGCACGTGATCGACCACTTCCCCAATGAGCCCATCGACGCCATCGGGTTCTCGCTGGGCGCCTACACCCTGTTGTCCATCGCCTCCAAGACCCCAGATCGGTTCCACCGGCTGGTGGTATCCGGGGTGGGCAAGAACCTCTTCGAGCGGGATGAGGGCCACAGCCGCATGATCCTTCACGCCGTCACCGGCGAACCCGACCCCGAGAACCCCGAAGCGCTCCACTTCTCCACCTTGGCCGACGATCCCGAGGCCGACCGCGAGGCGCTCGCTGCCCTCCTGTCCAGCCGTACCGCCTTCGAAACCGAATGCCTGGGCGACGTCGCGGTGCCCACCCTTGTGGCTGTCGGCGATAAGGACTTCGCCTACCCCGCCGACCAACTGGTCGAGGCCCTCCCCGACGCCCGACTAGTGGTTCTCCGGGGCGTGGACCACTTCGCCACCCCGAAATCGTTCGACTTCATCGACGCCGCCCTCGACTTCATCGACGCCCGACCCTTCTGATCAGCGGAGCTGCTGGGCGGTTGGCACCAAGGGGGCGGGCAGGAGGGTGTCGCCGGTTAGGTACTCGTCGACTGCGGCGGCGGCGGCCCGGCCTTCGGCGATGGCCCACACGATGAGGCTCTGACCGCGGCCGATGTCGCCGGCCACGAACACGCCGGGAACGGTGCTCATCCAATTGTCGTCGCGGGCCACATTGCCCCGGTCGGTGATCCCCACCCCCAACTCGTCGAGCAAGCCGCCTGTCTCGGGGCCGACGAATCCGAGGGCCAACAGCACCAGATCGGCCTGAAACTCCCGCTCGGTTCCCTCAATCGGGTTGAACGTCATCCGCCCGCCCTCGATCGTCTGCTCCACATCAATGGTGCGCAGGGCCTCCACCTTGCCGCCCGATCCGGCGAACTCCACGGTGTTGATGGCGTAGATCTGGGTGCCGCCCTCTTCATGGGCCGACGACGACCGGTACATGAGC
>JAJEDQ010000146.1 GCA_022821445.1 Acidimicrobiia bacterium
GTCATCGCCTGCGGGCTGTGCCACTCCGACCTGCACGTGGTGGACGGCGAATTCCCCAGCCCGCTACCCATCGTGTTGGGCCACGAGGTCACCGGGTTCCATTCCGAGCTGGGGCCGGTGATGGTGTACGCCCCCTGGGGGTGCGGACAGTGCCGGGAGTGCGCCGACGGCAATGAGATGATCTGCGCTGATGCCACCGAGGCTGGCCTGGTGGTGGACGGGGGCTATGCCGAGCGCATGGCCATCGCCGACCGGGCGTACCTCTACCCGCTGGGCGATCTCGACCCGGTGGCCAGCGCGCCGCTGGCTTGCGGGGGCCTCACCGGATATCGGGCGGTGCAACAGACTCTGGACACGCTGCGCCGTCCCGGCCGGAAGCGCCGGGTGCTGGTCATCGGCGCCGGTGGGATCGGCCAGTTCGCGTTGCGCTACCTCAAGCTGCTGTCCGACGCCGAGGTGTTTGTCCTCGACCGGGCCGCCGACAAGCGGGCCGCGGCGCTGGCCATGGGTGCCGACGGGGCGCTTGACGCCGACGACGAGCTGCCGCTCTGCGATGCGGTGATCGACTTCGTGGGCGGCGACGCCACCCTGGCCACGGCGACCGGCGCGGTGGCCAGGCAGGGCCTGGTGGTGGCCGTCGGCCTCTACGGCGGATGCGTACCGTTCGGGGTGGGAGCTGTTCCCCACGAAGCCCGCTTCATGTCCAGCATCTGGGGCACCCGGCCGCAGCTGGGCGAGCTCCTCGACCTGGCCCGCCGGGAACCGTCCATCATCGCCCCGGTGGAGACAATGCCCTTCACCGACGCCCAGCTGGCCCACGACCGATTGCGCGCCGGCGATGTCGAAGGTCGCCTGGTGCTCCTGATCAACCAAGCCCATGCCAACTAGCCCGTCAGAGAGGTATTTGAATCATGGCTGAGACCCCCGCCGTCGACGACTTCCAGGCCGCGTGTGAGCAAGCCGGCGTCCACACCGTCGAGGTGGCGACACCCGACACCCTGGGCCACCTGCGGGGCAAGCGGGTTCCAGTGGAGCGCTATTTCCACCGGATCGCGGATCACGGCCTGCACATCGCCGACGCCATCTTCGTGTTCGACATGCAGAATGACCTGGCCGACAACCCCTACATCAACATGGATGCTGGGTTTCTCGACTGCCATCTGGTGCCCGACCACTCCTCCGCCCGGGTTTTCAGCCACCGGCCCGGTTACGCCCTGGTGTTTGCCGACACCTTCGATCCCCATGACGACCCCCACCCCGTCGCCCCCCGCAATGTGCTGGCCAACCAGATCGAGCGGTGCCGCCGTGCCGGATTGGACCCGGTGGTGGCCACCGAGTTGGAGTTCTACCTGTGCAAGCCCGGCTGGGAACCGGTGCAAGACCACATTCAGTACTCCTCGCTTACCGACGCCATGGACGTCGAAGACTGCCTCCACGACATGCGAGCCGCTCTGTTGGGCGCCGGCCTTGAGGTGGAGTCGTCCAACCCTGAATACGGCCCGGGTCAGGTGGAGATCAACATCGAGTACGCCGACGCCATGACCTGCGCCGACAACACCGTGCTGTTCAAGAGCATCGTCAAGCAGGTGGCCGTGCAGCACGGCCTGCGGGCCACCTTCATTCCCAAGCTCTGGACCGACCAGTCGGGCTCCGGCATGCACGTACACACCAGCCTTGCTGATGCCGACGGCGGGGCCAACGCATTCGCCTCCTCCGATGGTCGCCCCAATCAGATCATGGAGCACTGGGTGGCGGGGCTGATCGAGCATGCGCCGGCCCTCACTCTCTTGGGAGCGCCCAACGTGAACGGAGCCAAGCGCATCCGCCCGTACACGTTCGTGCCCACCCATATCCACTGGGGGCTCGACAACCGATCGGTGATGTGCCGCTGTATCTGCGAGGCCGGCTCGAGCGGTAACCGGGTGGAGTTCCGTTCGGCGGGGGCCGACGCCAATCCCCATGCGATCATCGCCGCCATCCTGGCCGCCGGGCTCGACGGCATCGAGCGCGAGCTGGCCCTGCCCCCCATGAGCGAGGGCGACATGTATGCCGACCCCGGTGATACCGAGCCCCTCCCCAGCGATCTGCCGGGGGCGATTGCCGCATTCCGGGGAAGCTCCCTGGCCGAAATGCTGGGCGAGGAGTTCTCCACCACCTTCCTGCTGTTGGCCGAACACGAGTTGGCGCTGGCCACCGAGAACTCCCCCCACCCCGATGAGGTAAACGACTGGGAGCGGGCCCGGTACGCGGAGCACTGCTGACATGGCTTCGGCCGCCACGGTGGAGACGCCGAACGTCACCGATCCCAGCCTCTATCTCCAGGGGATCCCCCACGACCGCTTCGCCCGGATCCGCGCCACACCCAGTCTGGCCTGGCATCCCTACGAGAACGGTGGATTCTGGGCCGTGACCCGCCACGCCGAAGTGCGCCACGTGTCCCGGAACCCGGAGCTGTTCTCCTCGGCCATCGGCCACACCAACCTGTGGGACCTGGAAGCCGACGCGCTGGAGGCCCGGCGGTCGCTGATCGACACCGACGCCCCCGACCACACCCGGCTTCGGCGCCTGGTGGCCGGCGCCTTCACTCCCAAGAACATCCGCCGGTGGGAGGAGACGGTGCGAGCCATCACCGGCGAGCTGCTCGACGAGTTCGTGGCCCAGGGCGGGGGCGACTGGGTGGACATGGTGGCCGCGCCGCTGCCCATCCAGGTGATCTTGACCATGCTGGGTGTACCTACCGACGATGCCGACTATCTGGTGGAGCTGTCCAACTACCTGGTGGAGGGCACCGGCGACGCCCAGTCGATCCCCCCCGATGCATTCGGAAACACCACCGAGTTGCGCTTGCTGCCGTTCAACAGCCCGGCCAGCCACGCGCTGTTCGAGTACGGCGAGGGCATGCGCCAACAGCGCCAGGACGACCTCCGAGATGATCTTGTTTCGCACTTGGTGCGGGCCGAATCCGACGTCGAGCGGATGTCGCGAAACGAGTACCGCAACATGTTCCACCTGCTGGTATTCGCCGGAAACGAGACCACCCGCACCGCCATCAGCCATGGCGCGTTGGCGCTGGCCGCCAACCCCGATGAATGGCAGCGGGTGCTCGATGACCCGTCGATGATCGAGTCGGCCTCCGAGGAGATCCTGCGCTGGTCCACTCCGATCTTGCACATGAGGCGCACGGCTACCGCCGACACCGAGCTGGCCGGAACCGAGATCGCCGAGGGCGACAAGGTGGTGATGTGGTACGCCTCGGCCAACCGCGACGAGGCCGTGTTCGAGGATCCAGACAAGTTCGATGTAGGCCGCTTCGACGTAGGCCGGGCCAACAGCGACCACTTTGCCTTTGGGGGCGGCGGACCCCATCTGTGCCTGGGGGCCTTTCTGGCCCGGCTGGAGGTGAACGTGCTGCTGGAGGAGATGGCCAAGCGGTCGATCTGCTTGGAGCAGACCTCCGAGCCGGTGCGAGCCCGGTCGAATTTCGTCCACGGCGTGCTCTCGGTGGGCATGAGGCCAGCCGGGGGGAGCAACTAATGGCTGGCGACGACATGGTGCGGGTGGCAGTGGACCAGGAGCTCTGCATCGGCGGCGGCATCTGCGAGATGCTCGAACCCGAAGTGTTTGAGTTGGACAACGACATAGTCATCTCGTCGGTCACCGGCGACGGGCTGCTGCCCCGAGCCCGGGCCGACGTGGTGGTAGACCGCTGCCCCAGCCGAGCTATCGCCATAGTGGAAGAGGAGTTGTAATGGAGATCTACGACAACTGGATCGACGGGGGGTTCGCTCCCCCGCCCAACGGACGGCGCATGGCCACGGCCAACCCGTTTACCGGCGAGCCCTGGGCCGAGGTGGCCCACGATCCGGCCGCGGTGGACGTCGCCGTTCGGGCGGCTCGGCTGGCGTTCAAGGACGGGCCCTGGGCCACGATGGCGGCCACCGAGCGGACCCAGCTGATGCGCCGCCTAGGAGAGCTGCTGACCCGAGATGCCGAGCTGTTGGGCCAGGTCGAGACCCGGGACAACGGCAAGATCATCCGCGAGACGTCGGCGCAGGCCAAGGGCTTGCAGAGCTACTACGACTTCTTCG
>JAJEDQ010000042.1 GCA_022821445.1 Acidimicrobiia bacterium
GGCGGGGCTGGGCTGGGCCTGCTGCTGGTTTGCCGCCCCACAGGGGGGCTGTATCCACGGATCGGCCGGTGCTGGCTGAACGTGAGCAGATCCGATCCGCTGCGGTTCACATCAAAGGCACGGCCTGCGGCCAGTTCAGTGAAGGAAGCGGGTTTGTCGCCGAAACCGGCTTGGTGCTCACCAACGCCCATGTGGTTGCCGGGGTTGAGGAGATCACTGTGACTGGGCCTGACGGCGAGGCAGCAGTCGGAGAGCTAGTGGGATTCGACGCTGGCCGGGACATTGCCGCGATCTCCGTGTCGGGTCTGGATGTCTCACCGATTGTGCTGGCGCCGATGGTTGCCGCTGAGGCCGACGTGGGTGATGCCGCCACCGTTGATCGCGACGATGGCTTGGAGTTCGTTCCCTTCACGGTAAAACGCAGGATCTGGGCCAAGGGACGCGACTTCTACGGGCAAGAAGCAGAGAACCGCCGGGTACTCGAAGTTCGCTCTCTGTTGGCTGCGGGAGATTCGGGGGCCGCGCTGGTGAACGTGGACGGCCAGGTGTGGGGAATGGTGTTCGCCGTCGCCCGGGGAGAGCGCGACCAGGGCTATGCCCTCGATGTGGTTGAGATCGCCGAGTTCCTTGCCGAGCGCGAGACTCTGCCGAGCCTGTTCCCGTGGCAGGGGCTCGATGTGGTTGAGATCGCCGAGTACCTTGCCGAGATCAACCGAGGGCTGCTCCCGACCCCGCCCTGTCGGACTCTCTAGGGACGACCTCAGGGGCTAGTCTCATTCGATGCCTGTGGACTTGGACGAGCTTCTGTCACCGATGCACACCGCAGTGGTCACTATGGAATGCCAGCGGGGAGTGATCGGCGATATGGCCTCCATGGGGGGCTTGCGGGATGTGATGCTCGACCGGGGCGCCATCGATGCCGGGGCCCGTTTGTGCGCCGGGGCCCGAGCCTCCGAGGTGCCGGTGGTGCACTGCCTGGCCCATTTCCGGGAAGATCGAGCGGGGAGCGTGGCCAACTGCCGGATGCTGGCCGCTTCGGCCAAGATGAGCGAACAGTCCGGCGGATTGCTGATCGGGTCGGAGTCGGCCCAAGTCATCCAGGAGTTCGACCCGCAACCATCCGACATCGAGATCGCCCGCTGGCACGGGATGTCGCCGTTCATGGGGACCTCGCTCGACCAAACCCTGCGCAATCTCGGGGTCACCACGGTGGTGGCCGCCGGGGTGTCGCTCAACGTGGGGGTGATGGGCCTGGTGATCAATGCCGTTGACCTTGGCTATCAGGTGGTGCTGGCCGGCGACGCGGTAGCCGGCATCCCAGCCGACTACGGCGACGCGGTGATGGACAACACCATGGCCTTTCTCACCACCATGGTCACCGTGGACGACATTGTGGCCCGATGGACATGACCGAGGCCTCAACCACAGCGGCAAGAAATAAAACCGTGGTGGAGCGGTTGGTGCGCGACATCGTGAACGGCGGGCAAGTGGATCTGCTCGACGAAGTGCTGGCCGCTGACTTCGTTGCCCACGGAGTGGGACCGGGGCCGGCTGGTCCTGATGGTATGCGCCGTCTGATTGCCACATGGCGCACGGCATTCCCCGACTGGCAAGACCACATTGACGAGATCGTGGCTGAAGGCGACTTGGTGGTGCTCAAGATCACAGCCCAAGGCACCCACAACGGTCCTCTGCTGGGAATCGAACCCACTGGCGAAGCAGTCCAGTGGGGCATGATCGAAATGGTGCGCCTGGCCGATGGCAAGATCACAGAGCAATGGGGCCATTCCGACTTTGCCGATGTGGTTCGACACCTCCGTAAAGTGGCGGCGTCGCAGTCCGAACAGCGATCTGAACTGGAGGCTTGACAATGTCCGATACCTCACCCGTCCCCGATTACGCCCAGCTCATGCGGCTCGACGGCAAGGGCTTTATCGTGCTCGGTGCCGGGCAGGGAATGGGCCGCCAGTCATCCCATGCACTGGCCCAGATGGGGGCCAAGGTGTTCTGCGTAGACCTTGAGCAGGATCGGGCCGATCAGGTGGCCAACGAGGTGGACGGCATTGCCAGGGTGGCCGACATCACCAAGCGCGACGACGTTCAAGACTTGGTGGACGAAGCCGGTCAGGCCATGGGATCGATCGACGGAATCGTCGACATTGTGGGGGTTTCCGGATGGTCCGGGGTGCTGGACATCGATGATGCCGAGTGGGACTGGCAATTCGACATGGTCCTGCGCCACGCCTATCTCATCTCTCAGATCGCCGGTCGGGCCATGAAAGAGACCGGCGGCGGCACGATGGTGTTCATCGCCTCGGTGAGCGGGCTGACTGCGGCCCCCAACCACGCCCATTACGGGGCGGCCAAGGCTGGGTTTATGGCGTGGATGCAGTCGGTGGCCATCGAGTTGGCCCCCCATGGAATCCGGGCCAACTGCGTGGCCCCCGGAACTATCCTGACCCCCCGTATGGAAGCGCTGTTCGACGAGGAGCGGAGGGCGATCAACGACGCCGCGGTGCCGATGGGGCACATGGGGGTGCCGTCGGACATCGCGGGGGCCGTGCTCTTCCTCTCGGCGCCCATCTCCGGCTTTGTCTCGGGTCGCACCTTGGTGGTGGACGGGGGAGTAGACGCCGACTTTCCCTACGACCCGATGTAGCGGGTAGCTAGACTGTTCCCATGGTGGCTGACATGAACGAGCCGGAGAATCGGATCGTCGTCGGAGTGGAGGGTTCGGGCGGGGCCCGGGCCGCCCTCCGTTGGGCCATCAAGGAGGCTCGTCACCGCAACGCCTTCGTTGATGTCGTGACGGCCTACTCCACCACCTACGTGCCTGCTTCGCCCGATTTCAACTACGTACCGCTGGATCCCATCGACTTGGAGGTTGAGGTCAAGCGGATGCAGGACAGCATCATCGACGAGGTATTGGCCGAGGTGGACGCCCAAGGGGTAGAGATCAGGCGCCGCATGATTCGTGGCCGGGCTGCCGACACGCTGATTGCCGAGTCAGACAATGCCGCCATGCTGGTGGTGGGCTCACGGGGCCGGGGCGGTTTCCGAGGCCTGCTGCTGGGATCTGTCAGCCAGCAGATCGCCCAGCACGGCAGCTGCCCCGTGGTGATCGTCCGCCCCGACCTGCCGACGTAGCAGTTACTGGCTTGCCTGAACATTGACGGAGGGCTTGCCTGCTCGATCTCTAAACCGATTTTGCGATAGCGGCTACGGTGCGTTGGTCGAGTCGGGCGCTCTGGGCGATCTGGCGGTAGGAGGCGCCCTCTTGGTGGGCAATGCGAATCAGGCTGTCGCGAATGGCCTGCTCGTGATTGAGGCGGTCGGCGTGGAGGGCGACGCACGCGAGCGCAGCGCCCAATGCGTCGTCACTAGGCCGGTGGTGGTTGAGCATCTCAATCGCCATCTCGGCGCTGTCGGTTCGGATAATGAAGTCTGGTGCCTGGTCTGTCACCGGTCAGCCTTTCTCTAGGGCGTTGATCAATCGGTCGCGAACTTGGTAGAGCATGGCTAGTCGAGGCGAGATCTCTCCAGCGATCGTGGCGGCGTTTATATGCACCATAACCAACGCCAGAAGCTCCAAGGCTTCGCCGCGTTCAAGTTCCACATTGATGATGGAGCAATGCTACATGGATATGACAGTAGTGTCACAATAATTTTTGGCCAGTCCATCTACACTTCGACGATGACCTTGCCCCATGTGTGGCGGTTGTAGATGCCATCGAGCGCGGCCGGGACGTCGTCGAAGGCGAATGGGGGAAATACGGGGGGATCGAGACTGCCTTCTTCGAGGAGGGCGAATATCTCCTGTCTGGCTCGTTCTGACGGCTCGGGATTGCGGCCCACTGAGGCGCCCCAGTGGACGCCGATCACCGCGTAGTTCTTCAGCAGAATGTGGTTGGTGGGGGCGTCGGCGATTCGCCCGCTGGTGAAGCCAATCACCAGTAGCCGTCCGTCCCAGGCCATGCACCGGCGGGACCGGTCGAACACGTCGCCCCCCACCGGGTCGAAGCACACGTCCACTCCTCGCCCGTCGGTGTGTGCCCGCACCAAGTCGACGAAATCGGGGGTTTCCCGGTAGTCGATGGCCAGTTCCACTCCCATCTCTTTGAGGAGGGCGGTTTTCTCGGCCCCACCAGCGGTGGCGATGATCCTGGCGCCCGCAATCTGGCCAAGCTGCACGGCAGCCGACCCGACGCCTCCCATCGCGGCATGAACCAACAGCGTCTCGCCGTCGGCCAGAAGTCCCCGGTCGTGGAGGGCGAACCACGAGGTGCCGTAGTTCACCAGTGCCGCGGCGGCTGCTCCGGCCGTTATCCCTTCGGCCAGCTTGTGAACGCCGCTGGCCCGAAGCGCAGTCTGCTCGGCCAGTGACCCACCGCCGATACCCACTATTCGGTCACCGACGGCCAAGTGGTCAACCCCGTCGCCGAGTTCCCGTACTCGGCCCACCACCTCGGTACACGGCGACCACGGCAGCATGGTCTCCATTTGGTAAAGGCCCCGAGCCATGAGACAGTCCACGAAGGTCAGCCCCACGGCTTCAACATCCACCACCACTTGGCCGGAGGCTTCCTCCGGGGGGTCGACTTGCTCTAGCTGGAGAAGCTCGACCGGGTCGCCCAGCTCATGTTGTCGCCAAATCCGCATCAGCTTCCCTTGGTGTCGGCACCTGAACCGGCACGCCGGATACCAGACAGTCGGCGATCGGCGGCGGGCATCAGCTTCCCTTGGTGTCGGCACCTGAACCGGCCGCGGCGGGGCGGTCCACCACCGACTTGATGCTCTCCAAGGCTCGCTGTTTGAACTCCTGCACCGACGGCACATTGCCGGCCAGGGCCTGGTACTCCGACATGGTGCGGATGGCGTTGCGAGTGCCCATCGCCTCCATGCCCCGATGCACACTGCGCTTGTTGATCTGTTGAAGATCGGACGGGACCCGGGCCACCCGCTGGGCCATCTCCAGCACCTGCTCTTCCAGTTCGGCCTCGGGATAGGCCCGGTTGGCGAATCCCATGGCCGCCGCCTCGGCGCCGGAGTAGGAGTCACCGGTGAGCATCATCTCCATGGCGTTGCGGAACCCCACCAGCCACGGGTGGTAGTTGAAATCGGGCGGGCTCAGCACCCGCACCACCGGGTGGCCGATGTCGGCGTTGTCGGCCACATAGACCAAGTCACAGGCCGCGGCCAGCTCCGATGCTCCGGCCAAGGCGTAGCCATGGACTTGGGCGATGACTGGCTTGGCCAGTTCCCAGATGGCCAGCCAGCTGTCGGTTACATGGCGGGACCACTGTCCATCGCCGCCCGCCGTGTAGTGAGGCGGATCGTCCATGAGCGAGTCGGACAGGTCGTAACCCGACGAGAAACACGGGCCTGCCCCCCGGATTATCGACACCCGCACGCTGTCGTCGATATCGGCAGCTTGCAAGGCAGCCAATAGCTTTTTCCTCATGGGGGTGCTGATGGCGTTGCGCTTCTCCGGCCGGTTCAGCGTTATGCGCCGGACATGAGGCGCAGGATCATCAACAAGGATGAATTGGTAGGACATGACTTGACCCTATAACGACCGGTGCCCCGGACCCGAAGGCCCGGGGCACCGAGTGTATTGATCAGTTGGCGGTGCTACTGGGTGCGAAGCCTACGGCTGAGGCCGAGCACCATCGCACCGGCGAGCACCACTGCGAGAGCAACGATGGCCAGCAGCGGGGTGTTCGAGCCGGTATCAGCCAGCATCTCGTCGTCCATGTCATCTGCCATGTCGTCAGCCATGTCGTCGTCCATGTCATCTGCCATGTCGTCAGCCATGTCGTCGTCCATGTCATCTGCCATGTCGTCAGCCATGTCGTCGTCCATGTCATCTGCCATGTCGTCG
>JAJEDQ010000004.1 GCA_022821445.1 Acidimicrobiia bacterium
CACCTTCACGGCCGCCCGTTCCTCGGCCCAGATGCCCAGGGTGGGCGCGACTACGTGTTCGTCTCCCGGGATCGGTACGACGAGATGTACGACACCGTGCGGGCCAGCCGGGACCAGCGGTACAAGTACATCCGCCACTACGACCCCGCCCGGCCCTACATGATGTGGAACTCCTTTCGGAACAACCACCCCATCATGCAGGAGATGTGGCGGCTGTACGCGGCGGGCGAACTTGAAGGCCCCCCGGCGCAGACCATGGCCGACAAACGCCCGGCCGAGGAGCTGTACGACACCGAGGCTGACCCCCACGAAATCAACAATCTGGCCAGCGACCCGGCTTATTTCGAGGTGCTGGAGCGCCACCGAAATGCGCTGGAGCAGTGGCAGCGCGAGGTAGGCGATCTGGGCATGATGCCCGAGGAAATGATGGTGGCCCAGATGTGGCCGGGAGGAGTGCAGCCCACCACCGACGCCCCCAAGTTCATCGTGGTGGGCGCCGAGCACCACGGCACCGAGGCCAGCCCCGAGGGCGGTACGTTCAAGGGCACGGCCATCCTCCAGCTGCAGAGCAGCACCCAAGGGGCATCCATCGCCTACGCCTTCGAAGACGAGCCCTTGCCCGAACCGCCGGCCGATCTCGATGCCCAGTTTGCGGCCGCGCTGGGCCACGACCCCCGCAAAGGCGATCCCCCTCGCCGCTTGCTGTATCACGAGCCCCTGCGGCTGCCGGTCGGCGAGACCACCATCAGAGCCGTCGCCCACCGCATCGGCTACCGGCGCAGCCCCGAGTCGGTGGCCACGTTCATCGTCGAATAAATGGCACATACTTGAAGCAACTGGCAAAGGAACCACCCTTATGCGAATCCTCTACATCGACATCGACACCCTGCGGGCTGATCACCTGGGGTGTGCGGGGTATCACCGCAACACCACCCCGAACATCGACGCGCTGGCCACCGAGGGGGTTCGATTCTCCAATGCCTATGCGTCGGACGTGCCCTGTCTGCCCAGCCGAACCGCACTCATCACCGGAATGTTCGGGATTCGCAACGGGGTGGCCAACCACGGGGGGATGGCCGCCGACCTGCGGCCCCAGGGGGCGGAGCGCAGCTTCTTCTCCGGCATAGCGGCCAACTCCTGGGCGTCGCGCTTCTACTGGTCGGGCTACCACACCGCCTCGATTTCCAGCTTTCCGTTCCGCCATTCGGCCACTTGGTGGAACAGCGGCTTCATGGAGTCGATGAACCTGATGCGGGGCTTCGGCGGGGAGCGGGCCGACCAGGTGTTGCCCAGCGCGCTGCGCTGGCTCAACGACAACGCCGCGCAGGAAGACTGGTTCCTCCACGTGCACCTGTGGGATCCCCACACCCCCTACAACACCCCCGAAGAGTACGGGAACCCCTTTGAGGGCGATCCGGCCCCGGCCTGGCACACTGAGGAGGTGCGGGCCCGCAACTGGCCGCTGGCCGGGCCGCATTCCGCCCAGGAGCCCTGGGGGTTCAAGCCCGATGAGTGGGGTCCTCCCCCGCCCCGCCAGCCCTGGAACCTGTCCACCATGGACGAGGTGAAGCAGACCTTCGACGGCTACGACACCGGCATCCGCTACGCCGACGATGCAGTGGGAACGCTGGTCAACAAGCTGGCCGACCACGGCGTGCTGGACGACACCGCCATCCTGGTCTCCTCCGACCATGGCGAGGCCTTCGGCGAACTGGGGGTGTACGCCGACCACCAAGGCGCCGACGAGGCCACCTGCCACATCCCCTCGGTGCTGCGCTGGCCGGGAATCGAGCCCCAAGTCCACGACGGGCTGCTCTACCACCTCGACATAGGCGCCACCGTCGTCGATTTGGCCGGTATCGACATCCCCTTCGGATGGGACGGCAGGTCGGTGGCCGAGGATGTCCGCTCCGGCAATCACGACGGGCGGGACTACCTGGTCTTGTCGCAGGGGGCGTGGTCGGTGCAACGGGGGGTCCGCTGGGGGGACCATCTCTATCTGCGGACCTGGCACGACGGCTACCACGCGGCCTGGAATGAGGAGATGCTGTTCGACATCGCTGCCGACCCCCACGAGACCACCGATCTGGCCGACCAGTCCCCCTCGGTTCTGGCCGAAGGCCAAGACCAACTGCTGTCGTGGACCGACGACCAGATGACCCGCAGCTACTCCCCCGTCGATCCCCTCAAGATCGTGTTGGCCGAGGGCGGCCCTTTCCACTGCAAAGGGCACCTGCCCGAGTACCTGGAGCGGCTCGAAGCCACCGGCCGGTCCGACGCGGCGGCAATTCTGCGAGAGCGCCATACAGTCGACCCCACATCCACCGGCATGTCTGGGATCTCCAAAGATGTGCTGGAGAGCCTTGGAGTCGACGACTAGTGCAGCCATTGCCTGGACGGGCCATCACCGGGATGTCGGCCATCTTGTTGCCCCATCTCGAGCCGGCCACGGTGGACTGGGCCTCCCTGGATGCCCACATCGCCCGCACCCACGAGGCGGGACTCACACCGGCGGTGAACATGGACACCGGCTACGTCCAGCTGCTCGACACCGACACCCGGGCGCAGGTGCTAGATCGCGCCTCGGCCATCGCCGGGAGCGATTTCGTGGCCGGTGCGTTCGTGGCCGACGAGCCGGGGGCGGCATTCGACCTTGACGCCTACCGGCGAGCCGCCGAGGAGATCACCGACCGGGGCGGCCTGCCGGTGATCTTCCCGTCGCATGGATTGAACAACCACGGCGACGCCGCCTGGCTCGACGCCCACGGCCAGATCGCTTCCCACCTGGAAAGGTTCATCGGGTTCGAGCTCGGCCCCATGTTCGTGCCCTACGGCCGCATCGTGTCGCTGGACACCTACCGGGGGCTGCTGGAAATCCCCCAGTGCATCGGGGCCAAGCACTCGTCGCTCAACCGGGAGCTGGAGTGGGACCGGCTGGCGCTGCGAAACGAAGTGCGCCCCGACTTCCTGGTACTCACCGGCAACGACCTGGCCATCGACATGGTCATTTACGGCTCCGATTACCTGCTGGGCCTGTCCACGTTCGCCCCCGACCAATTCGCCGAACGGGATCGCCTGTGGGCCGAGGGCGATCCCGGCTTCTACCAGCTCAATGATGTTCTCCAATACCTGGGCCACTTCACGTTCCGCCCACCCGTACCGGCCTATCGCCACAGCGCGGCCATGTTCTTGAAGATGCGGGGCTGGTCCAGCAGCGACGCCGTCCCCCACGGCGCCCCCACCCGCCCCGACAGCGACCGAGAGATCCTGCGCGACATCGGCGAGCGGCTCGGAGTGCTCTAGCCCATGCCCCGCTGGACCCAAGTGAAGAACTTGACCAGCGTGGCCGCGCTGCGCAGCCACCTCGAGAACCTGGGCGTGCAAATGCCCCTCGACGACGAGGTGGACCCCGCCGGTCCGCTGGCCCAATCCCTGGCCATCACCGATGGCTCGGCCGGAACCCACACCGCCCCCAACCACTGGGCGGTTCTGCCCATGGAGGGCTGGGACGGTGAGACCGACGGGCGGCCCTCTGATCTGGTCCGCCGCCGCTGGGACCGGTTCGCAGCCAGCGAGGCCGGACTGGTGTGGGGAGAGGCCACCGCGGTCCGCCCCGACGGGCGGGCCAATCCCCGCCAACTGGTGCTCAACGACACCACCGTCGACGACTTCGCCGCCCTGCGAGCCCGGCTCGACCCGTCACAGGTAACCCTGCTCCAGCTCACCCACTCCGGCCGCTACTCCCGCCCCTCCGCCGCCGACCCCGCCCCCAAAACGGTGTATGAGCACCCCCTACTGGATGCCCGAATGGATACAGGAGAAGCAGAGGTGCTCACCGACGAGGAGATCGATGAGCTGGTCGAGCAGTTCATCCACCGGGCGGTGCTGGCGCATGAGGCCGGGTTCGACTTTGTCGACATCAAGGCCTGCCACGGCTACCTGGGGCACGAGTTCCTCTCCGCCATCGATCGCCCCGGTCCCTACGGCGGCGACCTGGAGGGCCGCACCCGCTTCCTGCGATCCATCATCACCGGCATCCGCGCCAAAGCCCCAGCCCTGGGGGTGGCCGTGCGCCTTTCGCTGTTCGATTTCGTCCCCCACACTGCGGGCCAAGGGGGCGTCGGCACTCCTGAGACTTCCGGCCCTTACCCGCTGGCCTTCGGGGGCGACGGCTCTGGGGTGGGCATCGACCTAACCGAAACCCACCAGCTGCTAGACATGCTGGCCACGCTGGGCGTCGGGCTGGTGTGTGCTTCCGCAGGCAGCCCGTACTACGTCCCCCACATCCAGCGGCCCGCCTACTTCCCACCCTCCGACGGCTACCAGCCCCCCGAAGACCCCCTGGAGGGAGTGGCCCGGCTGATCGCGGCCACCGACGAGATAGCCCGCCAACACCCGGACACAACAGTGGTGGCCGCCGGCCTGTCCTATCTCCAGGAATGGCTGCCCAATGTCGGCCAAGCCCTCGTCGCCCAGGGCACAGCCCACGCCATCGGCTTGGGCCGCATGATCTTGTCGTACCCCCAAATGCCCGCCGATGTGATGGCCGGCCGCCAACTCGAACGGCGCCTCATCTGCCGCACATTCTCCGACTGCACCACTGCCCCCCGCGGCGGCCTCATCTCGGGGTGCTATCCGCTCGATGACTTCTACAATCAGCGAGAAGAGCGCATTCAACTCGCCGCGTACAAGAAACAGGCCAGAACCCGCTTGCGCTAAACGGCTAAGCAATCCTTCACTCACCACGCCCCGCGAGGCCTGAGCCCTTCCAGGTACTGTGAGGCCGACCACCAATGGGGAGCAGCCGATGCCCGACCTCCAGGTAGAAAAGCGCCACCACATCGTCACCGTCACCATCGACCGCCCCCCTGTCAACGCGGTCACCACCGCCACCATGGCCGAGATCCGAGACGTGTTCTCCACATTGGGCGACGACCAGGACGTGCGGGTCGCCATCTTCACCGGCGCCGGTGACAAGTCGTTCGTGGCGGGTGTCGATCTGAAGACCCCTGGAACCGAACCCCGCGACCAGCGGCCCCCCACGGAGCTGACCGATCCCGGCCTGGTGGCCCGAGAGGCCATGTGGGCCATCATCGACTGCGCTGTGCCGGTGATCGGGGCCATCAACGGCTACGCGCTGGGCGCGGGCCTGGCCTATGCCGCCTGCTGCGACATGCTGGTGGCCTCCGAGAACGCCCGCTTCGGTACGCCAGAGATCAACGTCGGGCTGCTCGGCGCCAGCGCCCATCTCTCGCTGATGATGGGTCGCCACAAGGCCCGGGAGATGTTCCTCACCGGCGAGCAGGTGTCCGCACAGGAGATGTACCGCATCGGCGCGGTCCGAGAGGTGACTGCTCCCGACAAACTCAAGGGCACTGCACTGGAGTTAGCCCAAGAATTGGCCACAAAGAGCCCGATCGCGCTCCGCATGGCCAAGGAATCAATGAACCGAATCGAGAACATGGAACTGCGGGAGGGCTATCGAACCGAGCAGGACTACACCACCCGACTGATGCGCTTCGACGACTCCCGAGAGGCCCGCCGCGCCTTTCGGGAAAAGCGCGACCCCGAATACAAGTGGCAATAGCTGAAAATATCCGACAACCCAGTTTGAATGCACATTGAGTCTATGCTGAATACCCAGCCCAACGGAGAACGGACACCCAGGCCCCGGCCCAACAAAGGGGGTTGCTTCGACACTGATGGCCTAATGTGAGGTCGTGGACCTGGATGAGGTGGACCTTGGGTCGATCAATTCGTTTGCGGTTCGGGTCGTTCATTTCGCTGAGTGTGTTGCCGAGGCTCACAAGATGGGGCATGGTCCCGGGCCGCACGGGCGTCCTTGGAAGATTGGTTTCCAGCGCCAAGCAGTGTCGGTCTACGCCGAGACCCTTCCTTCCGCCTACTTGCGGGGCATAGCCGACACCAGCCGACGAACTGCCCTGCTCATGGATGGGGCAGAAGTCGAAAAGTCGACTGGGGCCAGCTGGGAAATTGTGACTGAGTTCCTTCGCTCCACTGCCGACGCCCTAGCCGAGAACCCGCAGGTAGCAGCGGTCGCCCCAGAAGCGGGCCGCTCCGACCTCGCGTCCTCCGCAACGGGGCTCGTCCGGTACGAGCATTTCGCGCAACTGCTGAGCGAAGATGGCATCTCCCGGTTGCAGGATGCGGCGTCCACTGTGGCCGGTTACTGCCAAGCCCGCATCGCGGTGGCCCCAACCGCCCAAGAACTCGAATGGATCATTTCCGTCGCGGTGAACGAGCCGATCGAAGCCCTCGCCGAACGCAACGACTTATCCCCCAGGGGCATGTACCACCGCATAGAAGCCATGTGGAAGCGCCTCGGGGTCAGCACCCCGGTGCAGGGAGTGGCCCTCGCCGTGCAGAATGGCTGGATCGCGCCTCCGCCCTACGCGCTTCGGCATCCCGACGGCACGGGTGACACTCTGGAGTAGATTCGGGTCGTGAATATCGGCACCGAGCATCTAGGGGTGATTCTCAGACATGCCTGCTGGGTGGAACGGCACGCATCGCAGATAGCTGAAGCCTTCGAAGCGGGCCACGGACCCGGTGAGCACACCGACGCAGCCAGTGCCGACCTCCACAGACAAATCGGAAGCGTGTACCAGATGACGCTGTCGCAGCACTACCTGAGGTTAGTGGCCGACTCCTTTTGGCGCTGTTCGGATCTGATGGCAGCAATGAGCCCAGACGGACCGGCCATCGATGGCTGGAACACCGTTTCCTGCTATCTACAGGGAGTCTCAGAAACCGTTTCCAGCGGCCTCAACCATTCCCAGCCCAACGGCGACTCCGAATTCAACGACAACACCATGGAATTGCTGCGCTATGAGAAGCTTGCCACACTCATGCACCCCGAGTTGGTGGGCGCACTGCACAACGCGGCCACCGCTGTCGCCGACTACTGCCGATTCTTCACGCCGCTCGCGCCCAACGACACGCAGTTAGCTTGCCTCAAAGCCCTAGCCGCCGGACAAAACCAGGACGATATTGCCAAGAACCTCGGATATTCCAAACGCCATATCCAACGAATACTGGCCGATATGTGGGATCAGTTCGGCGTCGATACCGCCCCCCAAGGTCTGGCTTTCGCCGCGGCCCAGGAGTGGGTCACCGTCCCTCCGAATACGGCATAGGAACACAACGTCCACGTTGGGGCCTGGAAACGTCTTATGGGTGGATAAACCTGCCCTTGCAGTACAGATCCCACTCGTACACCTCCTCGGAGTAGTACACCACCGCATTCCCGACAAGAACGGTCCAAGAGTCGAGATAGTGGTAGAGTTCATAGCCATTTGACTCTTCACAGCCATCGGGCATGTCTGACTGATAGCAGGTTCGGCTTCCTGAAACCGATGCCGGCGTGCCCCCTGGCGACCATAACCAGTGCTCGCACAACCGCCCCGGCTCAGGCACAAACTCGTCTGCTCGGTGGGTTATGCGAACCTCTCCGTATATATGCCGCCCCAACGACTCCGGATCTCCTGGCCGCGTTGGGTCTCCTGCGGTGTCCTCGATCGGGCGGAAGGTGACTCCCTCATGCCGGTAAATGGCAGTTGGCTGAGGGTTGCGAGGGTCTTCTTCCTGTGCCACTGCCGGGGCGATAGTCAACATTGCCGCTATAGCCATGATGGCGATTATGGACTTCATCAGAGATCTCACCCATAGGGTGCAAAAGTACGGCCTTGATGCGTCTCAGGTATATAGCGATAAAAGCCTTCCCCCAGACAGAAGTGGTCCCACTGCGTAATACGCTCGTTGTAATAGAATACGTAATTCTCAGAGCTTTCAGTCCAGGAATCCAAATACTGATTTAGGTGGTATCCGCCTGACCAGCCTCCCAAGGGTATGCAAGGGCGTGGGTAATTATTGAGTTGACAAGTGCGGTAGGCGCTATAGGAATAAGGTGTACCTCCTGAAGACCAACGCCATTCGGTGCATTCATGTGTGACTACTGGGGGGATGTAAACGTCATCATCCTCCCTCGACAAGTACCAATTGCTGCTTCCGGAATTCGTGAATGTGGTGTGTCTTTCATGACGAGTTGTCACTGATTCAGGGTCGCCGGGGCGATTTGTCGCTGACGCTGCGACGATCGCCTCATGTGCAGCCTTCGCCTCAGGTGTCAGAACGCCATTTGTGCTGTCGGAAGCAGATACTCCAATAGAAGCTAGAAGAATCATTAAGGCCACTCCGGTAAGGATGGCAATTGTCTTATTCTTCATTTTAGTTCCTCCAGTCGCAGTGCGGTCGGATTACATTCTTCTAGCAGATCACAACTTATGGTGTTCAGGCAGCAGAGTCAACAAAAAGCCATGTCAAAAGACGACAAGTTTTTGTCGTCTTTTGACAGCCGTTGTGTTTGACACTTATGGGACCAAGGTGTAATGGGGTAGCGAACTTCAGATTATATCACCCCTTAACAGGCTCTACGCGATGAAGCGGGGACGTCGGGTTCTGATTTTTGTGACGGGTTGAGTTTGGCCGGGTTTTCGTCCGGCTGCAAGCAGGATTCTGAGTCGGTAGTTGTGGAGGTTTCGGTAGCCTCTCCCTGAGCGTTTGACGT
>JAJEDQ010000030.1 GCA_022821445.1 Acidimicrobiia bacterium
GGTTTGGCTGGCCTTGGGCGGCTGCTGGCTGACGAGCCCGCGGTGATCGACGTGCTCGGAAGACGCGACGCCTCGTTGGCCGTGGCCGAGTCGGGCCAGGCTGCGGTGCTGGCCGCCATCGCCGAGTTGAACGGCCGCCGACCAGTGGTGGTGGCCACGCCCACTACTTCCGACGCCGAGCGCTTGGCCGGCGACTTGTCGGCGATGCTCAACGGCAGTGTCGCCCTGTTCCCGGCGTGGGAGACCTTGCCGTTCGAGCGGATCAGCCCTGGAGTGGAGACGATGGGCCGGCGTTGCCAGGCCATCTGGCAGCTCCACCACCCCCAGCAGTGCCCGGCGGTTTTGGTGGCCCCGGTGCGGGCCCTGCTTCAGCGATTGGTGTTTGATTCCGGCGATGCCGAGCCAGTGAGGGTGGCATCGGGCGATCGGGTTGATTTGGGCCAGTTGGCCGCTGACCTGGCCAGCCGGGGCTACCGGCGCGATGTGCAGGTGGAGCACCGGGGCGTGTTCGCGGTGCGGGGTTCCATCGTGGATGTGTTCCCGTCTACCGCCGACAGCCCGATCCGCATCGATCTGTGGGGCGATGAGGTTGACCGCCTCACCGAGTTCTCGGTGGCCGATCAGCGTTCCACCCAATCGCGGGAGCAAGTTGAGATATTTCCTGCTCGGGAGGTGCGGCCAGTGCCGGCGGTTCGGGCCGCGGCCGAGAGGCTGGTGGCCTCCCGCCCCTGGGGTCGGGAGCAGTGGGAGCGCCTGTCTGAGGGCCAGTTCTTCGACGGGATGGAATCGTGGCTGCCATGGCTGATCGACACCGACGAGATCATCACCGACCGTCTCGGCTCCGATGCCCTGGTGGTGCTGCTGGAACCGGGGCGGCTCCGGGACCGGGCGTCCGACATCGCCGCCGAGGAGGCCGACTTGGCCGGTGCGCTGGCCCAGACCTGGGGAGCGACCGGCGAAGAGTTCCCCCGTCTGCATGTGGACTACGACCGGTTGCTGGCCGCCTGCTCGTCGCCGGTGTGGACCATGACCGCAGTACCGCCCGGGCCGACGACCCCGGTGGTGGCGGTGGGGGGCTGGGCCTCGGCCGTCGGCGATCCGTCGGCTCCGGTGGAGCAGGTGTCCCGGCTGCTGGGCGAGGGATACCGAGTGCGGGTGGCGGCCGATGGAGAAGGGTCGGCCAACCGTTCCGCCGCGGTGCTGCGCGAGCACGGGGTGGACCTCCCAGTTCGAATTGGCGAGGGTGCAGGATTCGGCGATGCTTCCGATTCGGGGGGTAGCGCTGGCGTCAGAGGCGCTTCCGATTCGGGGGGTAGCACTGGCGTCAGAGGCGCTTCCGATTCGGGGGGCTGCGTGGTGGTTGCCCCCCTCCAACGGGGGTTTGTGCTGCCCGACTCCCGCCTGGCCGTGCTGGGCGAGGCCGACCTCACCGGCCGGCGCCGGGCCCACCGGCGCAGCCGCCCCCGACCGTCGTTGGCACAAGAGATGGACGACTTGGCGGCGGGCGACCATGTTGTACACCGCCATCACGGTGTGGGCCGCTACGGCGGCATGGTGACTCGGACCATTGCCGGGGTCACCCGCGACTACCTGTTGGTGGAGTATCGGGGTGGCGACAAGCTGTACGTGCCCACCGATCAGGTGGACGCCGTGCGCCGCTATTCCGGGGGCGAGACCCCCACCCTCAGCAAGATGGGGGGTGCCGACTGGCAGCGGACCAAGAGCGGGGTGCGCTCCGCGGTCAGCGAGATCGCCAAGGAGCTGGTGGTGCTGTACCAGCGCCGCGTTACCACCCCCGGCCGGGCGTTCCCCGCCGACACGCCGTGGCAGACCGAGATGGAGTCGGCCTTCGGATACCAGCTCACCCCCGACCAGCACAAGGCCATCACCGACGTCAAGGCCGACATGGAGCAGCCCCTGCCCATGGACCGGCTGATCTGCGGCGATGTGGGCTTCGGCAAGACCGAGGTGGCCATACGGGCGGTGTTCAAGGCCGTTCAAGACGGATCGCAGGCCGCCGTGCTGGTGCCCACCACCCTTTTGGCCCAACAGCACTATCAGACTTTCGGCGAGCGGTTCGCCGGCTATCCCATCCGGGTGGAGGTGTTGAGCCGGTTCTTGTCGCCCGGTCAGGCCCGCAAGGTGGTGTCGGGGTTGGCCGACGGGTCGGTGGACGTGGTGATCGGCACCCACCGCCTGCTGTCCGACGACGTGTCGTTTCGGAACCTGGGGCTGTTGGTGGTGGATGAGGAGCAGCGCTTCGGGGTCACCCACAAAGAGGCCATCAAGTCGATCAAGGCCGACGTCGACGTGATCACCCTCACCGCCACGCCCATCCCCCGCACCTTGGAGATGAGCCTGACCGGCATCCGCGACCTCACGCTGTTGCACACGCCCCCCGCCGACCGCCAGCCCATCTTGACCTATGTGGGGGCCTACGACGAGCGCCCGGTGGCCGAGGCCATCCGCCGGGAGCTGCTGCGCGACGGTCAAGTGTTCTTCGTACACAACCGGGTGGCCAGCATCGACCACGTGGCCGCTGACCTGAGAGATCTGGTGCCCGAGGCCCGCATCGCGGTGGCCCACGGCCAGATGGACGAGGGCACCCTGGAACAGGTGGTGATCGACTTCTGGGAACACGCCTACGACGTGCTGGTATGCACCACCATCATCGAGAGCGGTCTGGATATTCCTCATGCCAACACCATGCTGATCCACCGCGCCGACCGGCTGGGGCTGGCCCAGCTTCACCAGTTGCGGGGGCGGGTGGG
>JAJEDQ010000062.1 GCA_022821445.1 Acidimicrobiia bacterium
AAAATGTATTTTGAATTTTGTATACAAAGGTCGTTTGCTCCCAAACGATCTTTCCCGTAAGGTTCGCGGAACCTGACCGAGGAGGGGGAGTTCATGAAACTCAAGTTCAAGTTCTTGATCGCTTTGCTGGCGGCTTTTGCCCTAGCGGTATCCGCCTGCGGCAATGACGACGATGACGGCGGAGCCACGTCGGCACCCGATGGCGCCGAGGTTGACATCAACGCCGTGTTGGCTGCCGATCTGAACAACTGCGAAGACGCGCCGACAGGCGATCCCATCCGAGTGGGCATGGCCATGGACTTCAGCGACGTGGTGGGGTTCGTGGACATCCCCGGTTCCAAGCTGGTGCCGTTCATCGCCGAGAAGGCCAACTGCATCGGTGGCATCTTCGGCTCGCCGGTGGAGGTCCGGGTCGCCGAGGTCGGCGACGACGCGGTGCTGGCAACCCAGGAGCTCCTGGATTGGGGCGCCCACTTCCTAATCGGCCCCCCGTTCGCCGACTTCGCGCTGCCGATCCTCCAGACCACCGAGGGCCAGGTCCCGCTGTTCGTAGCCGCCTCCACCGAGCCCACACTGGCCGACGCCTCCAACAACTCATACCTGGTGACCTTCGACGACCACGGCATGTCGGGCGCCGCCGCCCAGTGGGCCTGGGACCAAGGCATCACCCGGGCCATCGTCTTCACTGAAGGCGAGGGCATCCCCTACACCGGCGTCAACCCCGACGCCTTCATCGCCAAGTTCGAGGAACTCGGCGGCGATGTAGTCAGCGTCCAGACCTACGTGTGGGCCGCCGACACTGACTTCTCCGCCCAGGTCAACGAAATCGCCAGCATCTCCCAGAACAACGAGGTGGTCTTCTCGGCCGCCCTCGGCTTCCAGGTCACTGCGCTGCGAGGCCAACTCGAGGGCCAGGGTCTCGACGGCTTGACCTATATCGGCACCGACGCGCTGGACGCCACCGGCATCCAGTTCGAGGACAACAACGAGGGCATCGCCCACACTCCGCATACCAGCATCTCCCCCGGTGACCGCATCGACACCATGCTGGCCGACTATGAGGCCGCCAAGGGCGAGGCGCTGGAGAGCCGGGGCTTTATGGCGCTGTACGTGGACTCGATGTTCCTGGGCATCCAGGGCATCTTGGACTGCGGCTGCACCAACCCGGCCGACATCGGCGCTGCGGTGGCCCAGATTGAGGGCTTCCAAGGCTTGACGGGTGAGATCACCTTCGCCGGCACCAACGGCATCCCGCCTAAGGCTGTGCCGATCAACCGGATCGTCGACGGCGTGGACACCCTGGTTGCCACCATCGGGTAACCGCAGGCCGGAATATTCAGGCCTGTTGCTCCCATACGATTAGCACCATGCTCGAAGTTTCGAGGTTGACAACCAGATACGGTGCGATCTCAGCGCTTCGAGACGCCGGTCTGCGGGTTGGGTCTGGTGAGGTGGTCGGCCTCATCGGACCCAACGGCGCCGGAAAGACCACGCTTCTGGGGTCGATCGCCGGTCTCCTCTCCCCCGCGGCCGGATCGGTCACCTTTGAGGGAACCGACATCACCGGCAGCTCGCCGGAGAAGTTGCTGCGCCTGGGTGTGGCGCTGGTGCCCGAGCACCGGCGAATCTTCGGCGATCTCACCGTTGAGGAGAACCTGAAGATCGGCGGAATCACCCAGTCCCGCGAGGAACGGGCCGAATTGCTCGACGAGATGGGCGAGCAGTTCCCGGTGCTTCGGGAAAAGCGAACGGTGGCCGCGGGTTATCTCTCGGGAGGGGAGTCGCAGCAGCTGGCCATCGCCCGGGCGCTCATGTCCAAGCCCCGGCTGCTGATGATGGACGAACCCTCGCTCGGTCTGGCCCCCGTGCTGGTGAATGTGGTGTTCGAGTTGATCGAGACCCTCCGAAACCAAGGACGAACCCTGCTGGTGGTGGAGCAGAACGCCACCCGCATGCTGGAGGTGGCCGACCGGGCCTACGTCTTGCGATCGGGAGAGATCGTGGCGGAAGGGACGGGAGCCGAGTTACGGGAGCGCCCCGACCTGTTCGACACCTTCGTCGGAGGCAACGGGCAATGACCGAACTGCTCCAGAACCCGGGGAGACGCGGCCCATGACCGAGCTTCTCCAAAACCTGATCGACGGCCTAGGTCGGGGCAGTATTTATGCGCTTTTGGCGTTGGGCGTGGCGGTGATCTTCGGCGTCATGCATCTGCTCAACTTTGCCCATGGCGAATTGATCACCGTTTCGGGCTACGTGGCGTTTTGGACTATCAGCGAGGGCTGGTCGTGGTATTTGGTCACCCCGGTCATCATCGGCACCGCCATCGTCACCTCGCTCGTCATCGAGAGGGTTGCATTCAGCCGGGTCCGAGGCAGTTCCGATTTCACGCTGTTGTTGACGTCTTTCGGAGTCCATTTCGTGGTGTCGGCCATCTTCTTGCTCTACGTGTCCGCGTCGGTCAAGACGTTCTCGGAACCGGGATGGGTGGCCAACACCTTCCCAGTCGGCTCGCTGAACATTGAGGTGTACGACGCGGTGGTGATCGGGGTGACGCTGGTAACCCTGTTGGCCACATCCTGGCTCATCCAGCGCACCATGTTCGGCCTGGCCCTGCGGGCGGCGGCGGCCGACTTCGATACCGCCCGGCTCATGGGCGTGCGGTCCGACACGGTGATCCGGGGGGCATTTGCCCTGTCCGGCCTGCTGGCCGGGATTGCCGGCGTGTTTTGGCTCATGCGATCGGGGCACACCACTCCAACTGTCGGGATCACCCCCATGCTCAAAGGGGTGTTGGCCGCGCTGATCGGTGGCTTGGGAAGCCTGCGGGGAGCAGTGCTGGGTGGCATCGTGCTCGGTCTGGCCGAGGTTCTCTTGCGGTCTCGGCTGCCCGACTCGGTGGCCAGCCTCACAGAGGGATTCGTGTTCTTGATGATTGCCCTCTTGTTCATCTTCCGGCCCCAGGGCCTTATCCGAGTAGCCCACGCGGAGCGGGTGTGATGGCCGAACCGCGCGGCCCCAACGCCGCCCACGCAGGGATGTTCCCCAACTTGCGCCGCGACGTGGCCTTCCCCATCGTCGGGGTGGGGCTGCTGTTCGGCGTCTTCGTTGCCGTCGGGCTGTTGTATCAGAACTCTTTCGGCGGGGCGGGCGAGCGCCTGGTCACCACCGCCATGATCAACGCAATCATTGTGCTGGGTATCCAGATCTATGTCGGGAACACGGGGGTGCTGTCGTTTGGCCACATCGGGTTCGGGGCCATCGCCGGCTACACGTTCGCCATCTTCGCCATTGCGCCAGCCGAGAAAATCAAGCGCATTCCCGATGCGCCGCTGGGGCTGACCGATGTGGACATGGGTTCTTGGGGGGCAGTGGGCGTCGCCATCGCCGTCACGGTGGTGGTGGCCGTCTTTGTGGGCATCGGCCTGGCTCGCTCCGGGGCTGAGTCGGGGGCGGTAGCCGCCACCGTCATCACGCTGGCGCTGTTGTTCGTGACCCACGAGGTGGCCCGTCATTGGCCGGAGTTGACCGGTGGAGAGCGCGCCGGCCTGTCGTTCCGCATCGGGGGCAAACTCGACACCCGAGTACCCATCTATTTGGCGCTGGCCGGTGCCCTGGTGCTGGCCCGCCTCTTCGCCCAGAGCCGGCGGGGCCGATTGGCCAAGGCGGGAAGGGAAGACGACTTGGCGGCCCGGGCCATGGGCGTGAACCCCATGGTCCAGCAGATGATTGCCCTGTTGACTTCGGTGGCCGTGGTGTCGGTAGGGGCCAGTTTGAAGGTATACGAGACCGGCTCGCTCCTCCCCGAAGACTTTTTCTTCTTCTTCACGCTGTTGACGCTGACGATGCTCATCGTTGGAGGCCGCAACAGCGTCACCGGCGCGCTGTTCGGCGTGGCGGTGATCACGGTGGGACGGGAGTTGGCCCGCCG
>JAJEDQ010000036.1 GCA_022821445.1 Acidimicrobiia bacterium
TGGCGGGCAGGGCCGCAATTCGCTGATCGACCGGCGTTTCGCCGCGGGCGCCTACACGGTTGAGGCCACCACTTATTCGCCGCGTCGGGCGGGTTCGTTCACGCTGGACGTGTCGGGGCTGGGCGACACCGCTCCGCCTCCCGTCATCGATCCGCCCACAGTGGTCCACCGGGACAACTGCGTTGAGACGATCAGCCTGGGGGCAGAGGTGGCCGGATCGTTGACCAGGGACTGCGATTCGCAATTCCGCTCCGGACGGCACGCCCGCTACTACGAATTCACCCTGACCTCCCGCTCAAGTGTGAGAGTAAGTCTGGGTTCGTCGTCGATGGATACCTACGTGTACCTCCGCCGGGGCGCCGACGAGAGAGCCGCCGATTTGGTCGCTGTGAACGATGACGGCGGTCGCGGCACGGACTCGCTGATCACCGAGGTGCTCGATCCGGGCGCCTACACCGTAGAGGCCACCACATATCCCACTGGCAGCACCGGCAGTTTCCGGCTGCTGGTGTCGACCGCCGGATAGGCCAGGCATTCGCCCCGCCCGACAGGTTCGGGCATATGCGTGTCATTGCCCCGGGGTCACAGCCCGACGAGTTCAGGCACTACTAGTGGTGCGCCGAAGCAGCAGGCTGGCGGCTTGGGGGCAGGCCATGCCGACCTCCACGCCTGCGGCGGCGGCAAGGGCGTTGGCGGCCGAGATGATGCCGTCGTGGTAGTGCGACAGCCCGCTGCCCATGCGAGCCCGGCGGGCGTCCACGGTGGCGCCGGCCAAGCCGTCGGCCTCCACGATGTAGAGCCCGGCCATGCCCGAATCGTCCATGCCCCGGCCGCCGTCTGAGCAGATGAACCCGAATGGGCGGCAGCGCCGCAGATAGGGGACTGCCGAGCGGCCGGTGTGGCCCGCGGTGACCAGCACGTTGCGGTCGGCGTCCTCGGAGGTGCCGAAGGCGATGGAGTCGGCGGCCACCACGCAGCGGCCGTCGGGGGCGGTCTCCATCACCGTCCGGTTGGTGATGTCCGACGCGGCCGCGCCCGCCACCGGATCGTTGTCCAACAAGGCCGCGGCAGCATCCCGAACTGCCATGCCCGCGCCCACCCCGCAGTCCAACGCAAGCTGGTTGACGAAGCTGACCACTCCGTGCTCATAGAGATGCACCCCGTTGCCCAGATGGGCGGTCATCACGTCGGCCACCGCGGCGGGAATGCCCAGGGCCTCCAGGTACCACAGCCCGGCGATGGCCGAGCCCTCCGGCCCCACGCCGCAGTCCATTCCGATGGCCGCCCGGGGCCGGTGCTCGGCGATGAACCGGGCGGGCAGCACCCCGCAATACGACGAGTTGACGCACACGTCCCGGTCCCGGTTGGCCTCGTCCACGTCGTAGGCCGAGTCCATGCACATCACCCGTCCCCGGGCCGAGGCCAGCACCTCGGTCTGTTTGTCGGTGGCGGTGCTCATCGGGCGGTTCGAGGGGGGAACTCCGGGCGGCGCTTCTCCATGAAGGCGGTGGCCCCCTCGATCATGTCGGGCGACCCGATGGCCTGGGCCAGCATCCCCAGCCCCGAGGCCATGTTGTCCCTGAGTTGGTTCCAATACACGTTGGAGCTGATCTTGGCCGCCTCCAGGTAGCGGGGGCTCATCTTCAGCAGTTCGTCGCACCAGCGCCCCACCTCGTTTTCCAGCTCCTCGTCGGGCACCACCGCGTTGATCCACCCCATCTCGCAGGCCTGCTCCGCGGTGTATTTGCGGCACAAGAAGGCCACCTCCTTGGCCCGCTTCTCCCCGACGGTCATGGCCAGCAGATTGGTGCCCCCCAGCACCGGGGCGCTCCCCACCTTGACCCCGGTCTGGCCCAACTCGGCCGATTCCGCCGCAATGGCGAAGTCGCACGCCACCACCAGCTCGTTGCCGCCTCCGAAGGCGGGGCCGTTCACCGCGGCGATCACCGGCATGGGGGCATTGCGGATGGCGTCGAACAGCTCTAGCGAGCCGTAGAACATCGTCCGCAGCTCATAGAAGTTCGCCTCGGCCAGGTTGGCCAGGTAGCCCCCGGCGCAGAACGCCCGGCCCTGTCCGCTGATCACCACCACCCCGGCGTCGACGTGCTCCCGGAACGCGGCGATGATCTCGTCGATGGTGGTGCGGTCATAGGAGTTCAGCCGCTCGGGCCGATTCAGCCGCAGCCAGACGACTCGGTCTTTTCGCTCCACGATGATGTCGCTCACGGTGGTGTCCTTTCCCCGTACCGCGTACTGTCCGGCATCGTATGGCGTTCGAGCTCGACTACGACACACGGGCCATCCAACAGGAGGCCCGGGCGGTGGCTGCGCAGGTGGCGCCGTTCGCTGCGGAGGCCGACGAATGCAGCCACGTCCACCAGCCCACCCTCGATGTGCTTCGCAGCAGCGACCTGTGCTCGCTGATGGTGCCGGCGGCCCACGGCGGGCGCCACGAGCGGGTGGACCCGCTGGCGGTGTGCGTGGCTCGGGAGGCGTTGATGCGGGCCTCGTCGCACTTGGACTCGCTGTTCGCCCTCCAGGGCATCGGCAGCTACGCCATCGCGGTGGCCGGCACCGACGAGCAGCGGGAAGAGTGGCTGCCCAAAGTGGCCAACGCCGAGGTGCTGGCCGCCTTGGCCCTCACCGAGCCGGTGGCCGGATCCGATCTGCGGGGCATCGAGACCACGCTGGTGGCAAACGGTGATGAGGTAGAGCTCAACGGAACCAAGTCGTTCATCTCCAACGGGGGAGCGGCCGGCTTCTATACCACCATGGCCAAAGAAGGAGACCGGTTCTCCCTGGTGCTGGTGCCCGCCGATGCCCCCGGCATCTCCATCGAGCCCTCCCCGGAGATCATAGCCCCCCATGTGCTGGGCGAGGTGACCTTCGACCGCGTGCGCCTGCCCGCCTCCGCCCGCCTGGGAGAGCCCGGCGCCGGATTCCGTCACGTGCTGGCCACCCTGTCGGTGTTCCGCATCTCGGTGGCCGGGGCCGCCGTCGGCCTCATGGACGGGGCGCTGACGTGTGCCGCCAACCACGCCGCCAACCGCGAGCAGTTCGGCCGCCCGCTGGTGCGGCTGGGGCCGGTGGCCGGGCTGCTGGCCGATTCCTGGGCCGAGCTGGAGGCCACCCGGCTGCTGGCCTACGCCACCGCCGAGGCCGCCCGGGAGGACCCGTCGGCCCACCTCGACCGGTCGTCGCTGGCCAAGCTGGCCGCCACCGAGGCCGCCAGCCGGGTGGTGGACCGCTGCGTGCAGGTGATGGGCCGATGGGGGCTCATCCGGGGTTCCGACATCGAGCGCTACTACCGACAAGCCAGGCCTATGCGCATATACGAGGGGGCTTCCGAGGTGCTGCGGCTGGGCATCGCCACCCGGCTGTGCGGCGAAGTGGCCGACCGGGCCGAAGAGGAGTAGGGGCATGGCGGTGGACTGGGGCTTGGACGGACATGTGACGGTGGTGACCGGGGCCAGCCGCGGGCTGGGGGAGGCCGCGGTGCGGGCCATGGTGGCCGAGGGTGCCCGAGTGGTGGCCGCAGCCCGCTCAGCCGACGCCCTCGCGGCGCTGGCCGACGAGCTGGGCGACGCGGTGGCCGCCGTGCCGTGCGACATGCGGGACCGGGCCGCGGTGGCCGGCCTGGTGGACGAGGCCATCAGCCGGTTCGGCCGCCTCGACTCGGTGGTCAACAACGCCGGCATCGCTCCCGCTTCCAAGTTCGTCGACCAGCCCGACGACGTGTTCGACGAAGTGCTCGCCGTGAACCTGGCCGCTCCAGCGGCGCTGGCCCGACGGGCCGCTTCCCACTGGATCGGCACCGGCCAATCCGGCTCGGTGGTCAACGTGGCCTCCACATCAGCGCTCAAGGGCAAGCCAACCCTGGCCGCCTATTCGGCCTCCAAGGGCGGACTGCTGCGGCTCACCGAGGCTCTGGCCGGGGAATGGGCCCGCTACGACATCCGGGTGAACGTGATCGCCCCCGGTGCGTTCGAAACCGATGCCCAGGCCGCGGTGTTGGGCGATCCCGACACCCTGGCCGCCCGGCTGCGCAAGATCCCCGCCCGCCGCATGGGCCAGCCCGATGAGCTCGGACCGCTGGTCTGTTACCTAGCATCGGAGGCGTCCGGGTTCGTCACCGGCGCCTGCTTTGTGATCGACGGCGGTGAAGTGTCCAAACTCTGACCATGAGGCCCAGACAAAGAACCACACACGACGAGTACGACCAAGAGGGGTAACAAATGACCATGCAGACTGTTTCAAAAGATGCGCAAGCTGGGTCCAACAACGCGGTCCACCGCGATCTGGGCAGCCCCGCACTGGCTAGCGGCGAATTGGCTGCCATATCCGCCAAGTTCGCCGAGGGCTACGCCCGCATCCGCGACGTGACCGACCGCGACGGCGCCTGCCGGGCTTGGGCCAAGGCGCTGTACATGGCGTGCGCGGCGTCGGTGAGGGTCCAGCCTGAACTGGCCCTTCGCGAGCTCATCCGATCCCGCGAGCTGGGACTCACCCTGAGCGACGCCCGGGGCGCATCGCTGGCCGTGCTCATCTCCCGGGGCGAGGCCACCTACAACGCCTTCGCCCGGGCCGTCGACCAGGCATTCGACATCGCCGCTGAGCAGTCCACCGAGTCGATCCCCGATTTCTCCCTCGACCGCCAGGCCGCGCTCGACTACTTCCAGAGCTACTTCGGCTTCGTGCCCGACTACATCGAGGTGATGGCCGACAACGCCCCCCGGGCCTTGGAGGGCTATGTGCTCATGCGGCAGTGGTCGCTGGCCGAGAACACGCTCGACGCCAAACACGTTGAACTGCTGCTATGCACCATCAACGCCGCCGAGTTCTCCAGCCGGTTTGTGAACATCCACTGCAACGGCGCCCGCAACGCCGGGGCCACCGAGGCCGAGATCACCGAGGCTGTGGTGTGCGCCATCCCCATCTCCGGCGTGGCCTCATGGCTGCCCGGCGCCGACGGGATCATGGAAGGCCGCTGACGCAATGATGCGCCGCCTTGCGGTGGACCGATGTGAGGTACGCGGGCTGACGAGCAGGACCAGCGCAAGCGACGCGGAAGGGCCAGCATGACAGGCCTGATCGACGTCCACGCTCACATCGTGTTGGAGGGCACGATGGGAGCGGCGGGGCCGTGCGGCCCCGAGATCGGCGCCCACGACGACGGCGCCCCCTGGTTCCGGGTGGGCGGCTACCAGCTCGACGGGGTGGCCTACCGGGGTTCGCTGTTCATCGAGTTGGACATGCGCCTCGAGGCCATGGACGCCCAGGGCATCTCGATGCAGGCCCTGTCGCCCAACCCGCTAACCTACCTGCACTTCATCGAGCCCAAGCTGGCAATCGACTTCTGCCGTCGCCACAACGACGACCTGGCCGCCGCGGTGGCCCTGCACCCCGACCGCTTCGTCGGGCTGGCCGCACTGCCCATGCAGGATGTCGATGCGGCCTGCACCGAGCTCCAAAGGGCGGTTGGGGAGCTGGGCCTTCTCGGGGGCTACACCGGCACCGACTTCGGCACTCCGTTGGATGATCCGGCCCTAGACCAGCTCTGGTCGCTGTGCACCGACCTCAACGTGCCCCACTTCTTGCACCCCACCCAGTCGGGTATCGACGGCCCGCTGCTCGATCCCCGGCTGCGCCGCTGGGACCTCGATTTGGTGCTGGAGTACTCCTATGAGGAGACGGTGGCGGTGGCCACCCTGGTGTTCGGCGGGGTTACCGAGCGCCATCCCAACCTCGACCTGTGCCTGTCCCACGGCGGCGGCACCACCCCGGTCATCCTGTCCAAGCTCCGCAAGCTGGCCGAGCGCCGCCCCGCCGCCCCCGAATGGATCAAAGAACCGGGTGCCTTCGACCGGGTCCTCAGCCGCCTGTGGTTCGACTGCCACATCACCGGCGACGCCGAACTCGCCCTGGCCCTAGAGCAATACGGCACCGACCGCCTGGTCTACGGCACCAACTTCGGCGGTTGGGACCGAGGCACCGGCCCCGACGTCACCCACCTGGTCGACACCCTCAACGCCAACGCCACCCGCCTA
>JAJEDQ010000081.1 GCA_022821445.1 Acidimicrobiia bacterium
GCTCCCGGGCCACTGGATCCCACTCGTATTTGTGGAGGCCGCTGGGCTGGTACTCCGGCTTGTGGCCGAGCATGAAGCACAGCATCCGAGCCGCTTGAGCGGGAAAGCCGTCGGGGATCGAGGCCGGCTCGTTGTTCACCGTCATGGCGCCGTAGCCCGACACCGTGATCGACTGTTCGGTCTTGATCTCGGCCAGATCGGGATTTCCCATGTTGGCCGGCCCAATACCGGCGATGCGCCGGTCGGGCGCATTGGGCAGCTGCTCCCAGTCGTGGGGGATCTCATCGCGCCACAACAGGGTGATGTTGACCACGTCGTCGCCGTCGCCGATCACCACGAACTTGTCCTCGTCGGGACCGAAGCCCATCAGCGAGGGCGTGGTTCCCGAACCGCAGCCGCCGCCGTTGCGGTAGGGCACGGTCCAGCAGCCGTGAGCGGGGTCGTCGGTCAGCCCGGAGCCCGTCCACCGCAGCTTGTGGTGGTGGTCGTTGGACGACACGTAGATGCCGTTGTCGCTGTCCACGCAGATGCTGGTGCGGACCCAGCCGTACCCCGTGTTCCCCCGCTCTGCCGCTCGCTGGGCGCAGTACTCGGCGGCGGTCTCGGCCCCACCGGAGAGCTGGAGGGCGTGGTAGGCGCTGAAGTCGCGCTCGAGCACAACAACCCAGCCGTGATCGGTGGACATCACCAGCTTCCCGTCGAAGGTCATGTTCATCCCCACGAAGAAGCCCTCGATGTGGTCGGGCTTGTTCCACCGGTCCCGCTCCACGATGGGCGACGCCGGATCGGACGGATCGGTCTCCACGTAGGCCACAGCGTGGTCTTTGCGGCCTAGGAACAGGGTGTGGTCGCAATCCAGCAGCGCATAGACCCCGTCGATTCCGGTCATGAACTTCATCGACATCTCGATGGCGTGCTCTACGGCTTCCCAGCCGTCCTTCTCGTCAAAGCCCCGGAGATATTCCTCCAGCTCGACTACAGGGGTGCGCCCCTCCCCGCCGACGATCTCGTGGTCGGCCAGCAACTCCAGGGTCTCGTAGTCGAGCTTGGCGATGTTCTGCCGCCCGTTGCTCCACACCACCCGGCGGCCATCGGGATAGAGCCCAGACGTCAGGTGGCCGAAGTGGCCCGGGCCGAGCCACGCGTATTGCAGATCGACCGCCTCGTCGAGCACCTCGGTGGGTCCTTCGGGCCCCCGCCAGGGAACGTTGTCCTGCTGGTCGCACCGTCCGTGGGCGATGCCATAAGAAGATGCGGCGAGAAACGGGTTGTCCGGAGCGCGGTTCATATCCCTCCATCATTGCGCTGCGTCCCGCCCGCCATCCCACCGGAGCCGATCTTTGGTTACGATGCGGGACAGCCAACTGGAGGTGTAGTCACGTGGGTGTCAGCTCATATGTTTTGATCCAAACCGAAATGGACAAGGCCCGTCAGGTGGCCGAGGCCATCCGCGAGATCGATGGCGTGGTGATCTCTGAGATCATGACCGGCCCCTACGACGTGATCGCCAAGGCCGAGGCCGATTCCATGGACCAACTGGGCCGCCTGGTGGTGAGCCAGATCCAGATGGTGGACGGCATCACCAGAACCCTCACCTGCCCCGTTGTAAACCTCTGACCTCCCCTTGGGAGAGTTCAGCCTGAACAGGCTGCCAATCTCGCCGGCAGCCTGGCCCTCCTTGCCGAGCACAAGCTAAAGATGCATGGACACGCCCATACTCCGCAATAGGCTATGGCGCGTCAAGATGCATTTCTGGAGGTCCAGATGAGCAACTCATGGGATTGGCCCGGCTCTCGTTGGTGGCGCGTCGACCTCCACGCCCATTCCCCAGCCTCCTACGATTTCGGGGCCAAGTCAGACCGCGACAACCCAGACTGGACAGCTTGGATTGAAGCAGTGCGCGACGCCGGGATCCATGCTGTCGCAATCACTGACCACAACACTGCCGAGGGGATACAACACCTCCAGACTGTGGCTTCGCACGCAACAAACCCCCCAACACTTTTCCCGGCCGTAGAAGCCACCGTCAGCGACGGTGTCCATCTCCTTTTGGTGATGGATCCTGAACACACTCAACAGCACATTGAGGCCGTTTTGTCCAAACTGAATATCTCTGTTGATGAGCAAGGAACAAACGAAGGACAGTCTTCCCTCAGCATTCAAGACATATTCGAAACAGTGGGAGATGATGTTCTAATCATCGGCGCTCATGTGAACGATACAAAGGGGGTATTAACCCAGTATGGAGGTGTGCCCTTACAGAAAATACTCAATGACGACAATTTCCTTGCGGCGGAAGTGGTACCAGACGTCAATGCAAAGTTAGATATGCCGCAAACTGCCAGGCAACTTGATGAATCACGTACAGGGATCATACGTTCAATACCACAAATCTGGGCCTCCGATGGACATACCCTCGAAGATCTAGGTCGTCGGTTCACCTGGATAAAGATGACTACTCCGAGCTATGAGGGTCTACGACTGGCACTTCTAGACGGTCACGACTCCCTGAAGCCTTCCAAACAATCGAGCAGCCACGATCCTAACACTGAACATGCCAGCCTCGCACTAGAGAGCATTTCAATCACGAACGCCAAGTATATCGGAAGAAAAGAATCTGTAACTGTCAACTTTAATCCATGGCTGAATACAATCATCGGTGGACGTGGTACCGGTAAATCCACAATTGTCGACTTCTGTAGAAAGACATTCCGACGTGATTTCGAATTGGACGGAAGCGTTACCAATGACGAGGGTTCGCTTCGAAATATCTTTGACCGGAGGATGACCGACTATTCTCAAAATGGCGATGGGCTGGCTACAGCCAAAACCGTTGTTGAAGCCATCTATCGAAAGAACGGGGAACAATATCTTATTTCTTGGAGTACTGATGGCAGCGCGCAAGCGATCTCCCGCCTTGACGGGAAGGATAGAATCGCAGAAGACGGCAACATAAGTGAACTCTTTCCTGTCAGGATTTATAGTCAAAAGCAACTTTTTTCCCTCGCGCAAGACCCCGACGCTCTTCTGACTGTCATCGATCAAAGTCACCGAGTCAACGAAGCAGAAATCCAGCGAACTGCTAAACAACATTACGAGCACTATCTGTCCTTACGAGCACAAGCGCGAGCAGCCCGATCTTCCGCTGACAATTTGTCAGATAGGCAAGCAGCGCTTCGTGATGTTGAACGAAAATTGAATATTCTTCAGGATGGAGAAAATGCTGCAATATTGAGCGAGTATCGACTTCGGCGTCAACAAGATGACACATGGCAAGCGGTTCTAAACACTGCTCTTGGCAAGATTGACGCGATTGAACTCTCTACCAGCGACCTGGCTATCCCCGACCTTGAGGTAGCATCCAATGATGAACCTGACGAAGCATCGGAGAGCCTCACCAACACCCATGCCAATGTTAAACGAGTAATTGACCTTCTGAAGCAAGACATACTCAATCTCATAAACGAGGCAAAACAAGAGATCGACGGAATCCAATCAAGCCCAGATGCCAGCCATTGGAATTCTACAAAGTCTGACAGTGAAGCAAGATTTGAGGCTCTATCAGCCGCGCTAGCCCAAGAGGGAGTTGCTAGTATTGATGAATACGACAGTCTCTTGCATCAAGCTGCCTCTTTAAAGCAAGAAATATTGCGCATTGAAGACGATACCAGTCGATCAGAGGAACTGGACAGTGAAGCCCAAGGCGTTTTGAGAGACTATCGCGAGCTGCGCGAAGAACTGAGTGTTCGACGGCTACAGTTCATTGACACTGAAACGAGCGGGGAGATTATTCGTGTCACGGTAACACCAAATGGAAACTGCACTGCTCTCCGAGATACACTTGCGAAAGCATTCGGAGTTGATAGTTTTGAGAACGATCGCGAAGCGGTATTCGAAATGATAAATCCTGCTTCCGGCCAAAAGTGGGATTGGCAGAAGTTAGATTCCGTTCTATTGGAGTTGGCGGAAATTCGTTCTGGTAAAGACCCATCGTGGCCTCTAAAGGACCGCCGGTTCTTGAACGCCATCAAAAAGGCAAATCCAGAATCGATCGACCGTTTGGCACTGTACCTTCCCAACGACACTGTTACAGTTGAATACCTGGATCAAAACAGCAAGAAATGGAAAGATCTATCTCAGGGATCACCAGGCCAACAGACTGCTGCATTACTTGCTTTCGTACTCGGGTATGGCTCTGAACCTATAATTCTGGATCAACCAGAAGACGACCTGGACAACACGCTTATCTATGAACTTCTGGTCAGCCGCTTGCGAGAAGCAAAATTTGGTCGACAAGTTATTGTCGTAACCCATAATCCGAATATAGTGGTTCATGGTGATACCGAATTACTAATTTCACTTGCAAGCGTAGGCGGTCAAACCAAGATCACTCGCCAAGGAGGGCTGCAAGAGGAAAGTGTTCGTGAGGAGATTTGTCGCGTTATGGAAGGCGGCCGCGAAGCATTTGAACGACGTTACCAGCGTATCATGACCTTGACTGGCAAATGACTATGACAAGCTCTAGTGATTTACGAAGACGTATCTTGCTTGGGGAAGATTCCACACTGGAACTTAAGCGAGTGCTCTTCTCGGGGCAAAAAGTGACTGAACCAAGCCGTGAGGCCTTTTCTGATGAACTAGCTGGAATGGGCAACAGTATTGGAGGCACTATTTTACTAGGCATCGATGACAAGAGTCGCGACATCATTGGTATTCCCTTGGATCGCTTGGATTTAGTAGAGACTTGGATTAGAGAGATTTGCAATGATTCGATCAAACCGCCACTGGATGTTGCTATCAGGAAGGTCGAGTTGCCAGCGAGTTCAGGCACGGCTAAGCCCGTCATTCGAATAGATGTGCCTCGGAGTCTGTTTGTTCACAAGAGTTCTGGAGGTTATTTCACAAGGATTGGAAGCTCAAAACGGGAGATGGCTCCTGAGGTTCTATCCCGCTTGTTTCAGGAGCGTAGTCAAAGCAGAGTAATCCGATTCGACGAGTCAATTGTTCCTACTTCCTCCTTAGATGATTTGGATATGTCTTTGACTACTCGATTTGCTCGCGGAGGAGATGTCGCCGACGAAAACGTTCTACAGAAGCTCCGAATTGTTGCAGATGACGAAGAGGGCATCGCGCGGCTCACGGTCGCTGGCGTACTGCTGTGTGTTCCAGAACCTGTCCAATGGATGCCCCATGCGTACATTCAGGCCGTCAGTTACATCGGTGAGCGCTCGGACGTAAACTACCAGAATGATGCTCGAAACTTCACTGGACCTCTTGACTCTCAAGTCATGGATACTCTTGCCTTTGTGCGCAGAAATATGTTTGTAGAAGCGGATAAGAAGATGGCTCGGATTACCCGTCCTCAATTCAGTGAACGAGCCGTCTTTGAAGCATTGGTTAATGCGGTTGCCCATCGCGACTACTCGATGGCAGGTGCCCGTATACGCCTCCACATGTTCCGTAACCGACTAGAGCTCTATGTTCCTGGCCCACTAGTCAACACGCTGACGCCCGATAGTCTGCACCTAAGGCAGTACAGCAGGAACGAGCTCATCGTCTCCTTGCTCTCTCGATGCCCGGTGGACCCATCTGGCCTGCTGGAACGTTCTCACATGATGGAGAAGCGGGGAGACGGTGTCCCAATTATTCTGGAAGAAAGCATCCAATTGTCCGGTCAAACCCCAGAGTACACGTTGATCGATGACAGCGAACTCCGGCTAGTGATCTGGTCTAGCTAGCGACCACTCCCCCATGGAGTTGGACTGCTACTGGCGTGGAAATGGTCAACCGCCCAGCTCCAGGTTGCTTTCATGTCATTCAATACTCGCCCATCTACAGCCCATCACCTCGCAACTACCGCATGAACGGCCCGTTGGAGATCCAGTCCCCCAGTACCCTCGACCTGAACTTCCTCGACATTCCTGACCCGAAAACAACCCCAACCCCTCGCCGCTTGACAAGAGAGCGTCTGACAGACCCGGCTAAGGTCGATTGGCCCAAAGGTAAGTCCAAGCGTATTCGTAATCGAGGATCCTTCTCCTTACTGTCAACACGCTTTAGCTGAGGATCATGGCCCGGATGGCCAGACCGGCCAGAAAGAAGCTGCCGCCGGCGTAGAGCAGCTCGCGCCGGTGGGCGAGCTGGATTCGGTAGGCGTAGACAATGGCTACTGCGGCGATGGCTGCGAAGCCGTAGAGGCGGTGCAGATCTCCAGGATCGGATCCTGAGCGGTTCTCCAGCACTACGCCGACGATCACCTGGGCGAAGATGGTGCATTGGGCGGCGGCGATGAACGCCCACAACGGCCAGCCGCGCAACCGCGGTCGAAAGTGCGCGCCCAGAGCCCATCCGCCGGCGGCGGCATTGGCCAGCATCACCACCCAGGAGAACCAGTCGTGGAATCCGGCCAGTTGCGTGGCGGCGAGAACCGACGCGGTGCTCACCTGAACAGGTCGGTGGCGAAGTCGCCTGTCCGGGGCGGTCCAGGAGCCACGAACCACTCGGTGCTGAACGCGTCGGCGAACTGCTCGTCGGTCATGGTGCCGAAGAAGGACTCGGCGGTGATCTGGCTGGTGTGGGCCAACATGGCGGCCCGCTTGCGCTCCAGATAGGCGCCCACGTCTACTGCGTGGGTGATGTCGGCCTCCTCAGTGCCGAAATCGTCGCCCTCGAACCGCTCCACCTGCTCCGCGTCCATCTCCTCCATCGCTTCGGCAAACGACTCCACCTCGGCCATCTGGCGCTTGATCTGAGTGCGGTTCATGGTGACATAGAACACTCTCTCGACCCCGGCCTGGCGGGCGGCCTCCACCCCCACCCGGTGGACTTGAATATGGTCGGGGTGGCCGTAGCCGCCGTGGTCGTCGTACACGGTGAGCACGTCGGCGGACTCCTCAGCCAAGATCCCGGCCACCCGCTCCACGGCCTCGTCGAAGTCGGCCTGCCAGAAACAGGCCGGGTTGCCGTTGGCCTCGTCGCCGGCCATGCCCGAGTCCTCGTAGCCCAAGAACTCCACCCGGTGGGCGCCGATGATCCTGGCGGCGTCAAAAGTCTCTGCTGTTCGCCGCTCGCCCAGTGTTTCGCCCGGGCTCAGCGCGTCGGGCGCCACCTCGCCCTGCTCCCCTTTGGTGGCCACTACCAGCACCACCCGGTGGCCCTCGTCGGCCGCCTTCATCATGGTGCCCGAAGTGGCGATGGCCTCATCGTCGGGATGGGCGTGGAAGTTCACCATCGTGCCCACTATTTGACGGCCCCCGATTCTTGCAGCGCGGCCACCCCAGCGGCATCGAGACCCCAATCGGCCAGCGCCTCGGCGGTGTGTTCACCAGGATGGGGGGCAGGACGGACAACCTGGGGCGGAGTGCGGCTGAACCGGGGTGCCGGGCCGGGCTGGGGAATTCCCCCCACTTCCACGAAGGTGCCCCGGGCGGCGTTGTGGGGATGCTCCGGCGCCTCGGCCAGGCTGAGTACCGGAGCGAAGCAGACGTCGGAACCATCGAGTATCTGACACCACTCGTCTCGGGTCTTGGCCTTGACTGCCTCGGTCAGCCGGACCCGCATCTCCGGCCAGGTGGAACGATCATTCTGGTCGATCCCTTGGGCATCGATTCCCAGCTTCTCCACCATCTCGGCGAAGAACTGGGGCTCCAGCGAGCCCAGTGAGATGTACTCGCCGTCGGCGCACTCGTAGACGTCGTAGAACCAGGCGCCGGTATCCAGCAGGTTGGTGCCTCGGGGCCCCCACGCTCCCAGGCCGTGCATGCCGTAGATCATGGTGATGAGCAGGGCAGAGCCCTCCACCATCGAGGCATCCACCACCTGGCCCTGACCCGAGGTGCGGGCTTCCAGCATCCCGGCCACCATCCCGAGCGCCAGCAGCATTCCTCCCCCGCCGAAGTCGCCGGCCAGGTTCACCGGCGGCACCGGCGCCTCCCCAGTCCGGCCGATGGCTCCTAGCACTCCCGACAGGGCGATGTAGTTGATGTCGTGGCCGGCCATAGAGGCATACGGGCCGTCTTGGCCCCAACCGGTCATGCGCCCGTACACCAGCCGGGGATTGCTGGCCAGGCATTCGTCGGGACCTATGCCCAAACGCTCGGCCACGCCGGGGCGGAATCCCTCGATCAGCCCGTCGGCGCTCTCCACCAGCTTCAACACCGTCTCCACTCCGTCTGGATGTTTGAGGTCGACGCCCACACTGCGGCGCCCTCGGTTCAGCACGTCGAAATGGGGCGTGTCGGGAATCTCGTCTCGCACCCGGTCGGCGCGATCAACCCGCACCACATCGGCCCCCAGATCGGCCAGCATCATGGCGGCAAACGGTCCCGGCCCGATGCCGGCGATCTCCACCACGCGAATGCCATTGAGCGGTCCCATACTGCCTCCTGAGCTCTCCACCGCTCGGACAGTACCCGCGTTTTCCCCAACCGCCCTGATCAGGCCCAGCCCAACTCGTGCAGGCGGTCGTCTTCAATGCCGAAGTGGTGGGCCACCTCGTGGATGACCGTCACACGGACCTCCTCCACCACCTCGGCCTCGCTACCGCACCCCTCGCAGATCGGCAGCCGATAGATGTGGATGCGGTCGGGCAGCACCATCTCTCCCCCGCCGTAGTCGACCCGATCGGTGAGCGGGATTCCGTCGTACAGCCCCCAGATATCCGGGTCCTCCCCTTCTTCCTCCACCAGCACCACCACGTTCTCCATCATCTGGCCAAGGTCATCGGGAATGGTGTCCAGCGCCTGCCCCACCAACTCCTCAAACCGCTCCCGCGACACCGCAACCATCCCCTCCATCCTCCCACTATTCCCCGGGCATGCCATCAACCCGGATGACTGTGCGATCTGAACTGTCACTGGCCTCGGTACCTTGGTGGGGTGACCGGGTTGGAGGGGCTCTTGGAGGGGCTGAACAAGCGGCAGCGGGCGGCGATAGAGGCGCCGGGGACTCCGCTGTGCATCCGGGCAGGGGCGGGCACGGGCAAGACCAGGGTGCTCACCCGCCGGATTGCCCACCAGTCTGAGATTGGGGCCATCGACCCCAAGCGCACGCTGGCCCTCACCTTCACCCGCAAGGCGGCCGACGAACTGCGAAGCCGCCTGGCTGGGCTGGGGTTGCGGGGCTCGGTGAACGCGGGCACCTTCCACAGTGCGGCGTTTGCCCAACTGCGCACCCGTTGGGCCGAGCGGGGGGCCCGGCCCCCCGAGTTGGTCAAAGACAAGCGAGGCTTGGTGGCCCGGGCGGCAAGGCAAGCCGGTATGCGGCTGGCCAAGGCCGAGGTGCAGGACGCCATGACCGAGATCGAATGGGCCAAAGCCCGCCGCATCACCCCCGACGGCTACCCCGCCGCGGCGGCCAGCCTCCGCCGATGGCCGGCTTTGGATCACGCCAGGATCGTCGACCTGTACCAGCAATACGAGGCCGAGAAGACTAAGCGGCGAGTCGTGGACTTCGACGACCTGCTGATTTTGGCGCTGCGGGACCTGTCCGACGACGCTGACTACGCGGAGGCCCGCCGCTGGAGTTACCGGCACCTCTTCGTCGACGAGTTCCAAGACGTGAACAAGCTCCAGTTCGACTTACTGCGGGCCTGGCTGGGAGATCGCAACGACCTCTGTGCGGTGGGCGATCCCAACCAGGCCATCTACAGCTGGAACGGCGCCGACTCGAGCTACATCGAGAAGTTTGCCGACTGGTTCGCGGGAGCAGAGGTGCTCGATCTGGTGGACAACTACCGCTCCACCCCCCAGATTCTGGCCGCGGGCCGGGCGGTGCTGAATTCGGGGAACGCCCCGCTGATCTCTCACAACCTCGACGGACCCCGGCCGACGGTGAGCACTCACGTTGACGACTTCGACGAGGCGGCCACCATCGCCCGTGCTCTGCGCGACGCCAAGGGGCCCGAGACGGCCTGGTCGTCGATGGCTGTGCTGGCCCGCACCAATGCCCAGACCGCCAAACTGGCGACCGCGCTGCGCCAGGCCGGAATTCCCTATCGGGTTCGCATCGACACCCAACGCACCGAAGCCGACGAAGGTGCCAGCCCCCCCAACGGCGCCACCCCTCCAGTCAGCGCCGACGCGGTGGATGTGGCCACTTTCCACGCCGCCAAGGGACTGGAGTGGCCCATCGTCCACTTGGCTGGCTTGGAGCAAGGCCTGGTACCCATCAGCCGGGCCCAGACACCAGCCGAGGTCGCCGAAGAACGGCGGCTGCTCTACGTGGCCATCACCCGAGCCGAGCGCGAGCTGCACTGCCATTGGGCCTCGCAGCGGGCATTTGGGGACCGGATCGCGGACCGCTCCCCCTCGCCGTATCTCAACAACATCCTCAGTGCGGTCTAGAGGTCGAAAGGGATAAGCACCACCACCACGGTGGCGTCGCAGTCCCGGAGCACCTGCTCCACTCGGTGGCCCAGGAAGGGGCGATCTCCAACCCGGCGAAGGTTGGCACCCATGACCACCAGATCAGCTTCTATGTCCCGTGCCAGCTTCAATATCTCATCGGCCGGCGAAGTGCCGTCCATCACCGCCGTCTGGGTTGCTGCCCCCAGCTCAAGGGCGAGCGCTTCCGCTTGGGCTACCACCTGCACCCCAATGATGGAACCGCTGCGGGCCATCATCCGGCGGCTGAACAGAGACGGCAGCCCTGCGGGTTCGCTTCTAACGGTGTTGACGTGGGTGAGGTGCAGTTCGGTTCCGAGTTGGGCGCTGAGGTTGAAGGCCACCTCCTGGGCGGCCCGCGACACCGGGCTGCCGGTTACCGGCACCACCGCCCGGCTATACGCCCCCGGCAGAGGGCGGTCCAGGTTCCTCGCCCGGCGCACCACCACCACCGGGATGGGGCTCTCCGACAACACCCCGTCAACCAGCGGCGAGATCACCTGCATGGTGTCGGCGTAATCCTGAGCACCCAGCCCGATAACCCCGAACCCCAGACGGCTCTCATCGATGATGGCTCTAACCGGGTCGTCGTGGCGCACCCGCCGGTACTCCAGGGCCCGGTCGTGCAATACGTTGCGCAGTGGCGTGATGTCTACCTCGGCATCACGGTCGGCAACCGTGAACACAGTGGCACCGGCTTCAATCGGCCAGGCGAAGTGCAAAACCTGGGCGGCGGCGATGGACTCAGGGCCGCCGCGGCTGGGCAGCAGCAGCCGGGAAGTCCGCACCACCAGATTTCGGCTCAGCGCCTGTTCCCGCCCCAGCCGCTCCTGCTCATCGGGCGTTCCCTGCCAGTTGTTCACCACCCCCCGAAGGGTGGCCGAGGCGAACAGCGAAGTAAGCACCGGCACCAGCACGATCACCGAGAAGGCAGTGGGGCTGAACACCCCGACGCTCAACCCCACCGTGGCGATGACGATCTCCAGCGCCCCCCGGGCATTGAGCCCGGCCCCCAAAGCCAGCCCGGCCCGGTGGGTGCGTCCGGCGAGCCGGGCGCCTCCGTAGGCGCCGGCAAACTTGAAGACAATGGCCACCAGCAGGATGACCAGAGCCCACCCCAGCGCCTCGGCGTCGTTCAACAGACGGAGGTCCACCTGCAACCCGGCGGTGGCGAAGAACACCGGCGCGAACAGCGCCCCAGTGAGGCCCTCCAAGTGGTGGATAACCTCCTCGTGCTGGAATCGGGACCGGTGCAGCACGACTCCGGCCACGAACGCCCCCAACACGGCTTCCACTCCCAGCCACTCGGTGGCCACTCCGAAGCCCAGCATGATCACCATGCACACCGTCAGCGCCGCAGCCAGGCTGCCTCCCGTGCGACGCACCCTGCGCAGAGAGAGGTCGACGATGCGCTGGCCGACGGTAAGGGCCAGCACTCCGAAGGCCACGATTCCTCCCAGCGTGGCCAGCACTTGTAGGGCCGAGATCTCGCCGGAGGTGGCCAAGCCGGTGAACACGCCCAACATGATCCAGCCGACCACGTCGTTGGCCATGCCGGCGGCTACGGTTATTTGGCCGAAGTCCCGGCGCATCAGCCCCAGCTCGCTGAGGATCTTGGCCACCACCGCCAGCGAGGACACGCTCAGCGCCAAGGCGACAAAGAGGGTGAAGGTAAGCCGCTCGGCCCCGTCGGCCAAGAACACCGACGGCAGCAGCATCCCTGCCACCACGCCGCCGATCAACGGCACCAGCAAGCTTCCGGCGGTGACCAGAAGGGCAGGCCGGCCCAATTTGGAGATGAGTCCCAAGTCGGTTTCGAATCCGGTGACTACCAGCAACAGCGCCACGCCCACCCAGCTCACCGCCTGGAGCGCAGCGGTTTGCTCGCTGTTCTCCGGAAGGAACCACTCAAAGCCCGATTCCCAGGCCACGCCGAACACCGACGGTCCCAGCACCAGGCCAGCCAGCAGCGCCCCTACGACCGAGGGCAGCCCTATTTTTCTCATCACCACCCCGAAGATGTGGGCGGCGGTCACCAGGGTAAGAATCTGAACCCAGAAGACCAGGAGGTCGAACCCTCCCGTTTCGGCAGCGAATACCATCGCGGCCTCAGCCGCCCCCGGCGGCTTCATCCCAGTCGAAATCCACCACCACCGGAGCGTGGTCCGACGGCTTCTCCCCCTTGCGGGCATTGCGGTCCATGAGCGCAGTGGTCACCCGCTCCGCCAGCGGCTCGGAGGCCATCACCATGTCGATGCGCATTCCCTGGCGCTTGTGAAACCGCCCGGACTGGTAGTCCCAGAAGGTATAGAGGCCGTCGTCGGGCCACCGCTGACGAAACACGTCTGCCAGACCCCACTCCTCCACTGCGGCGAAGGCCTCCCTCTCGGGCTGGCTCACATGGGTAAGCCCCTCGAAGGCGTCGACGTCCCATACGTCGTTGTCGGCCGGGGCCACGTTGAAGTCCCCGGCCACCACCACCGGTGCCCCGGCATCGGCATTAGCCTCCAGGTGCGACCGCAGTCGGCCCAGCCAGTCGAGCTTGTAGCGGTAGTGGTCGTGGCCCAGCTCCCGCCCGTTGGGTATGTACGCGCTGGCCACCCGCACTCCCCCACATGTGGCCCACAGGATGCGGGCATCGGGGTCGGCCTCGCGCCCGTCGGAGAACCCATTGGCGGGATCGGCCAGCCCCACCCGGCTCAATATGGCCACCCCGTTCCAACGCCCCTGCCCATGATGGGCCCACTGGTAGCCCATCGCCTCAAAGGCCAGGCCCGGGAAGGCATCGTCGGCCATCTTGGTCTCCTGCATGCACAAGACGTCGGGGGCGGCAATCTCCAGCCACTCCTGCACCCGGGGCAGTCGGGCATTCAGCGAGTTCACGTTCCATGTGGCCAACCGCACCCGCAGAACCCTAGCGCCGCGCCGCACACCCCAACAGTCGGCGCCCGCGCTGGCTAACTCCGATGGGCCTGGTCCTCCTAGACTTTCCCAATGGCTCTTGACAGCGAACCGATCGTCGGACAGAACTCCTGGCTGGTGGACGAGATGCACCGCCAGTACCTCGCAGACCCCGCGTCGGTCAGCGAGAGCTGGCAGGACTTCTTCTCCGACTACCGACCCGACCGCGTCATCCCCGACTCGGCCGCCCCGGCAGCCCCGCTGCGGCCAACACCCGAGCCCGATGAGACTCCTGAGCCTCCACCGGGGAATCCGCTGCGGGGGGCGGCGGCCCGCATCGCCCGCAACATGGAGGCCAGCCTGGCCGTTCCCTCCGCCACCAGCTTCCGAGAAATCCCGGCCAAACTCCTCGAGGTCAACCGCCGCACCCTCAACAGATACCTGGGGCGCATCGACAGCCGCAAGGTGTCGTACACCCATCTGATCGCCTACGCCGTGGTGCAGGCCATCGCCCACCACATTCCGGCGATGAACTCCACCTTCGTAGACGCCGACAACGGCCCCCGGGTGGTACGCCATCCCCATATCGGCCTGGGGATCGCGGTGGACGTGGCTAAAACCGACGGAACCCGCTCCCTTTTGGTGCCGTGCATTTCCGAGGCCGACACGCTGGACTTCCCCGGTTTCGTGGAGCGCTACGACACCATGGTCCGCAAAGTGCGCAACAACGACCTGAGCCCCGACGACTTCGCCGGCGTCACCGTCAGCATCACCAACCCCGGAACCTTGGGCACGTTGCAGTCGGTGCCCCGGCTGATGCCCGGCCAAGGGGTAATCGTCGGCCTGGGCACCATCGACTACCCCACCGCCTACCAGGCCGCCGACTCGCGCACGCTGGCCGACCTGGGCGTGTCCAAGGTGGTCACCGTGTCGTCCACCTACGACCACCGCATCATCCAAGGCGCAGAGTCGGGCATGTTCTTGGGCGCGGTCCACGATCTGCTGCTGGGCAAGCACGACTTCTACAAGGACATCTTCCGGGAGGTGGGCGTGCCCTACGAGGCGGTGCGCTGGCGGCCCGACATCTTGCCCCTCGACCGGGAGCAGGCCGCACTCACCAAGCAGATGCAGGTGAGCGCGCTCATCAACATGCACCGGGTGCGGGGCCACCTCATCGCCGACCTTGATCCGATCTCGGCCAACGAGCCCGCCACACACGCCGAGCTCGACCCAGCCACCTATGGCCTGACCATCTGGGACCTCGACCGGGAGTTCCTCACCACCGGGCTGGGCGGGATCGACTTGGGCCAGCCGGACGGCAGGATGCCCCTGGGGGAGATCCTGCACGTTTTGGGCAACTCCTACTGCCGCACCGTGGGCGTGGAGTACATGCACATCCAGGAACCCGACGAGAAGCTGTGGATCCAAAAGCAGGTGGAGGCGATGAGCTTTCCCATGGGGCGCGACGAGAAGCTGCACATCCTCGACCGGCTGAACGCGGCCGAGACGCTGGAGCGATTCCTGGAGACGAAGTACGTGGGCCAGAAGCGGTTCGGGATCGAAGGCGCCGAGAGCGCCATCGTGGTTCTGGACGCGGTGCTGGGTGAGGCCGCCGACTCGGGCATGGACTCGGCGATCATGGGCATGGCCCACCGGGGACGGCTCAACGTGCTGGTGAACATCACCGGCAAGGGCTACCAACAGCTCTTCAGCGAGTTCGAGGGGAATCCCGACGAGTGGTCCACCCAGGGCTCGGGCGACGTGAAATACCACCTGGGCATGACCTCGGAATTCGAGAGCATGGCGGGCAACCGCATCCCGGTGGAACTGGCCGCCAACCCCTCGCATCTTGAGGCGGTCAACCCGGTGGTGGAGGGCATGGTCCGGGCCCGCCTAGACCGCATTATCAGCGACCGCGGCGAGGACAGCCCGGACAGCGAGCCGGCGCGGAGCACGGCCGCCGCCAAAGACGACCGCTACCCGGTGCTTCCAGTGCTGGTCCACGGCGACGCCGCCTTCGCCGGCCAGGGAGTGGTGAGCGAGACGCTGAACCTGTCGCTCATCGAGGGGTATCGCACCGGGGGCACGGTGCATCTGGTGATCAACAACCAGGTGGGGTTCACCACCACGGCGGAGTCGGCCCGGTCCAGCTACTACTGCACCGATGTGGCCAAGATGATCCAGGCCCCCATCTTCCACGTCAACGGCGACGACCCCGAAGCCTGCGCCCGGGTGGCCCGCCTAGCGCTGGCCTACCGCAACCAGTTCAACAAAGACGTGGTGATCGACATGTGGTGCTACCGCCGCCACGGGCACAACGAGACCGACGATCCCAGCTATACCCAGCCGGAGATGTACCGGCGCATCGAGGGCCGCCGCTCGGTGCGCAAGCGGTACCTGGAATCGCTGGTGAAGAGAGGGGATATAACCCTGGACGAGGCCGAGCAGGCCATGGACGGATTCAGGGCCAAGCTCCAAGAGGCGCTGGACGCAACCCGAGATCAAACAGCCGGCGAACCCATCGGCGAGACAGTAGGAGCCGCTGCCGCGGGCCAAAGAGAACTCCAGCTGTCGATCTCAGGGGGACTGTCCGACTGGACTCCCGCCGTCGCCTCGCCGCTTGACACCGGCGTGTCCCAAGAGCAGGTCAAGCGGGTATTCGACGTGCTGGCGTCGGTGCCCGACGGGTTCGTGCTGCACCCCAAGCTGGCCCGCCAGTTCGAAGCCCGAGACAAGATGATGGCTGAGGGGACAGTGGACTGGGGCCTGGCCGAGGCGCTGGCCTTCGGCACCCTGCTCGACGAAGGCACCTCCATACGCTTAGCTGGCCAGGACTCCCGGCGGGGAACGTTCTCCCATCGCCACAGCACCCTGGTGTGCAACCAGACGGCCCGGGAGCACCGCCCCTTGGCTGAGCTGGCCCGAAAAGGGGTCAGCATGTGGGTGTACGACTCGCTGCTGTCGGAATACGGTGCCCTGGGCTTTGAATACGGCTACTCGGTGGGCGACCCCGGCCCGCTGGTTCTCTGGGAGGCCCAGTTCGGCGATTTCGTGAACGGCGCCCAGATCATCATCGACCAATTCGTCGTATCGGCCGAGGACAAGTGGGGCCAGTACTCGGGACTGGTCATGCTCTTGCCCCACGGCTTCGAGGGGCAGGGCCCGGAGCACTCCTCGGGGCGGATAGAGCGGTTCTTGCAGTCGACGGCCGAGGACAACATCAGAGTGGCCAACCTGTCGAGCGCCGCCCAGTACTTCCACCTGCTCCGCGACCAGGCCAAGCGCTCACCCCGCAGGCCGCTGGTGCTGTTCACTCCGAAGTCGCTGCTGCGCCACCGAGACGCCCGGTCTCCGGTGAGCGAATTGACCGACGGCCGGTTCTACCCGATATTGACCGACTCAGCCGGTCCCGAACCGAGCCAGGCCACCAGCGTCGTGCTGGCATCCGGCAAGATCTGCCATGAGGCCATTGCAGAGCGAAACCGGGTGGGCGCCCTGACCGCGGTGGTGCGGGTAGAACAGCTCTATCCTTGGCCGTCGAGCGCCTTGGCCGAGGCCCTGGACCACTATCCCAACGCCGATACCATTGTCTGGCTCCAAGAGGAACCTCAGAACATGGGGCCGTGGAACTACCTGAAAGGCCATCTCCACGACGCGTTCGGCGACCGGTACACCATCGTCAGAGCCAGTCGCACCGAGTCGTCAAGCCCGGCTACCGGCAGCGGCGCCATTCACGCCCAGGAGCAATCCGAGCTCATCGCCCGGACCTTCGAATCGCTCAAGACCTAGCGGTCGAGCAGTCGCCGAGCCACTTCTCGGGCCTCGTCCAGAGTTCCCACGATCCGATCCCCGGAAACCCGCTGAAGCACGTCGAGCGAGCCCAGTGTGCGCTCTGGCAGGCCCTGGAGGGCCATGACGATGCACTCTGTGTCCTGGTCGATGGCGGCGTCGATGAGCTGCTCCAACACCAACGCCGCGCTCTCGTCCATGTAGACGGTGTCGGTGAAGTCGAAGATCACCACCTCGTGCTCGCTGATGTCCACGCTCACGGTGTTGATGATCTTGTTGGACGACGCCACCGAGAAGCTGCCCTTGAAGGCCACCATGCCGACCCGGGCGGCATGGGGGTCGGCCCCCTCCTCGGGGGCAGCCAGCTCGCCCTCGAAGAATATCTGGTCCAGGATCGGCACGGACACCACGTTGTCCATCTCCAGGCGCTCGAACTGCCGGGCACGGGTCATGCCGGCGATGATCAGCCCGATGGCCACCGCGGTTATCAGATCGACGAACACCGTCAGGCCGAACGTGGCGAACATCACGAACAGGTGCTCGCGGTGGAGCCGGGTGACCTTGGTCAAGAACCGCCAGTCCATGATGTCCCAGCCCACCTTCATCAAGATGCCGGCCAGGGCGGCGTGGGGAATGTCCTCCACATATGCGCCCAGGCCCAGAACCAGGGCCAGCAAGATGAGCGCCCGCAGCACGCCGGAGACTCGGCTGTGGCCTCCGGCCCTGATGTTCACCACCGTGCCCATGGTCGCCCCGGCGCCGGGCGTCCCGCCGATGAATCCAACCATCATGTTGCCGATGCCCTGGCCGATCAGCTCCCGATTGGGCTGATGGCTGGTGCGGGTCATCGAGTCGGCCACCAGCGAGGTGAGCAGGCTGTCGATGGCGCCCAGCAGGGCGATGGTCAGCGCCGGCTGAACGGCCCCGGCCAGCACGTCTCCGGATAGCTCGGGCAATTTGAAATCCGGCAGACCAGTCGGGACGTCCCCGATGACGGGGGTGTCGTCCAGCCACAGAACGCTCAGCAGCGTCCCGACGATCAGCGCCATAAGCATCGGGGGAACGAAGGCTCGCAGGCGAGGGGGCCAGAAGATGCAGACGCCCAGCGAAGTGGCCGCAATGGCCAACGAGCTGTAGTTGGCGTCGCCGAACACGTCGGGCCAGGAGCGGACCGCGTCGATCGGCCCGCCCAGCTCCACTGGCGCCCCCAGAAACGGCAGGGTCTGCACCAAGATGATGATCACCCCGATCCCCGACATGAACCCCGACACCACCGAGTAGGGCGTGTACACCACAAAGCGGCCGATTCGCAGCATTCCCAGGCAGATCTGGAGAAACCCCGCCATGACCACGATGGTGAATGCCTCTTCGAGGCTCTCGGCATGGCTCGTGACCACCACCGCCATGGCCAGAGCCATTGGGCCGGTAGGCCCCGATATCTGCGCCCGAGTCCCGCCGAAAACCGCCGCGAACAGCCCCAGGGCAATGGCCCCGTACATCCCGGCCACCGCACCCAACCCCGACGCCACCCCGAACGCTAGCGCCGTAGGCAGCCCCACCACCGCCGCGGTGATGCCTCCGAATGCGTCTTCGCGAAAGTCGTGAAACGAGTAGCTCACCTCGACAGATTGCCACGAGCACCAGCCCAAACCCGCCATCCCGCCAAAGACCCAGCACCGACACCCCCACTCCCAATCACCAACCTCTCCACGATCAGGGGGGAACCTCACATCGAACCTTCGTCGTGGTTGTGGCATGACTCTCCTTATAGAGCATGTCTCCACGAAAAGGGGGGAACCTCACGTCATCGAGGATGGTCGCCAGGTAGCGGCGGTCAGGTGGCGGCGAGAGCGGCGACTCCAGCGAACCCCGCAACACCCGCCAAAATTACTAACAGCCTATGTCTCAGACTCCGATCCGCATAGGGGCCGAAAGGACGCTGGGTAAATCGCCATTCATAAAATCTAAGGGCCAAAAACAGGCTCAATCCGATGGTGCTGTATGGAAACCATGACCATCGAGGTTCAATGCCCCACCATTTTTCCATTGCATCTACCGCCACCAATCCGGCTGCTGCGAACGTGAGAACGGTAATGACTTCCAAGCGTTTTGGAGACGGCGGTAAAAGCTTACTGGTCGGCTGTTTCTGGCTCATTCGCTGGCGTTCCACAATGGGGCGCGGTGCGGTATTGTCATCGGTGTGTGGTGGGGGGCTGCTTAGGATCATGCCCCCCACCATACACCTTGAGCCGGGCCGAGGCCCTGGCCGCGCGCTCGCCTGCTTTGTGGTTCACCGGCGGCTAAGCCCAGCGCCGCTGAGCGCCCGAGCGGGTTTTAGCGGTGTTGTGGGCTGGTCGGGCTCAGCTCGGGCACTGGGCGCGTACCGAGAGGGTGTAGTTGGACCTGTTGTTGGCCGACGCGGAGTAGACCGCCACGCTGTAGCGCTTGCCGGGCTCGGCTTGGGCGGTGACGGTGTAGGCGCCGTTCTGGTCGCCTTGTGAGGCTTTGACGGTGCCGCGTTTGCTGTTGAGCGCCGTGTTGGGAAACGCCAGCCAGCCGTAGCCGGTGATCTCGGCGGGGGAGCTGGCCGGGGCCGACCATGTGATCGTCAAAATAGCGTCTGCGCCCGACGTCTCGCAGCTCGCGGCCACGTTGACGGGCATGGCCGGGGCGGCGTTGCGCCTGGGCTTCGGCTTCGGTTTTGCGGGGGTGGCTGTGGCAGTAATCCACGTTGAGACGCCGTTGGCGTTGAACGCCGCCACCCGCACATCGTAGGCCGAGCCGTTGGCCAGCCCGGTGACCGTGTAAGAGGTCGCCAAATCCGAGCCGTGGTCCAAATCCTCGGACCGCGCCGCGGCGTCGCCCCACGCCTGGGTCGTAAGCTTCCACTGCACCCGATACCCGAACCCAGCCGCGGGTGTCGTGGCCGACGCCGACCACGACACCGCGATCTGCTTGTTACCCGCGCCCAGCGACAAGCCCGACGCCGGATCGGGAGCCGCGGCCGCAGCGGTCGGAGTGGCGGTCCCATCAGCCCAAGTCGAGACGCCCTGATCGTTGAACGCAGCCACGCGCACGTCATAGGCTGAGCCGCCCGAAAGCCCGGTGATCGTGTAGGACGTGGCAAGGTCCGAGCCGTGGTCCAAATCCTCGGACTGCACCGCGGCCCCACCCCACGCCTGAGTAGAGAGCTTCCACTGCACCCGATACCCGAACCCATCGGCGGGCGTCGTGGCCGACGCCGACCAGGAAACCACTATCTGCCCGGCCCCAGCGCTCGCAGACAAACCAGAAGCCGGACTAGGAACCGACTGGCTGGAATCGTCGTCGCTATCGCCGGGCGCGCCCCCTGTCCAGTCAGTGATTTGGCAGGCTGCGGCCACCCCACTGGCTGTGACCGATGCTCGGCTGAGACCAGCGGCCACTGCCCTGACCTTTGCGTTTTCGAGAACTTTCTTCGCTCCAGCAGAGATCGCACTCCCGCTTGTTCCGGCTACACCTAGCTCAACTTTGAATTCGCAAAGTGTGTTATATAGCACTCGATCAACAGTGTGGTAGGCACTAACAACTGCCTCCGAAGCAGTCCTGCCAGCATCAATAGCGGTTATGATTGCGTTGGTTATCAGTGAGCCGTCATTGGGGACCGCTATCGGTTTAACACAAGCAGAATCGTTTGAGTGAGTTTCCCAGCGAACGCCTTGTGTTCCGCCTCTCATATACTGGCCAACATCCTCGTTTCCATCTACCATTTCCCAGCGGTATTTTGGTTCACCTCGGCGTCGATTTTCCACAGTTACTCTGCGGACTAGCTTTGAGCCTTGTTTAGTCAAACGGATATTACCAGATGGCTCGCCTCTCCGATATCCAGCGGGGCACGGTTTCGGATCAACGGTAACCGGCTCAACGCAGGTGTCGTGGCCTTGTATTTTTTGGCCTTCGGGACAGTCGTCATCTGTGTGGTCTGCATGGCAGAAGGTCTCCCCCCTGCGGCTGTGGGGGTGCTGGCCATCGGGAACATTGTCCAACGTACAATTGCCCGTGTTGGGCCGGGTTTTGCAGCCGTCAACTGAGATTTGGCCGTGGTTGTCGCCGCTGGTGTGGCCGTAGACGGTTCCGGTTTCGTCGGTGTACTTGCTGGCATCGCAGGTGGCGTGGTCGGCATGGCAGGTGTTCCCGTGGGGATGTTCGTTCGGCCCCGGCGTGCAATCATTGTTGGTGTCGGGCTGTTTGCAGCCGGAGACGTGGCCGTAGGTATCGATTGATGTCGGTGTCTGGCCGGTGGGGCACTGGTGGCTACCGGCGGGGGTGTGGGTTTCGGTGTATTGGCCGGTGCCCACTGTCCGGTATTTCGTCACGGTTTTGTATTTGGGCACTTCTTTCGTGAATGGCGCTACCCGTTCTTTTTTGGTGTAGGGCGGGATTCTGACCTTTTTGTTGCCGATGAACTTCTTGGTCACCACGTCCTCATATTGAGGAACCTTGGCATAGTTGTAATCGGGAACAGTTTTGTAGTTGAAAAGAGAGACCGTTATCGAGGTGGGCGGAACCCGCACCTGAAAGCACCCCAACCAGATGCACTGCGTCTCGTAGTTGTACACTGGTTTCGTCGTGGTGTAGGGCGGTATCCGCTCTGATTTGGTGAAGGGCGGGATTCTTACGTTTTTGTAGCCGATCAACTTCTTTGTAACCACATCCTCATACTGGGGAACGTCTACATAGTTGTAGGCGGGAACGTCCTTGTAGTTGTAGTCGGGAACCGTCTTGGTGCCGTCCTGCTCTTGGGCTTCATAGGGCTCTTGCCTGGTGATCTCGGTTCGGGTCGGATCATGGGCGCTGGCCACAGCAGGCAACAGAGCCGCCGCAACACAGAACACAGCGAACAAGGCAAGAAAACGGCGGAACGTCGGGCGGCCCCCACCGGGCGGCTTTGGAGGTGCGGCCGTCTTGGCGGTTTCGTTCGAGCGGTCAGGCTTGGACAGTGCAGACATGGGGAGGCTCTCCTGAAGGGTTCTGGTACACGGCGGATAAATGCCTTTATCCGCCGCGTTCGAACCCCGATCCGCGTCACCAAAGCGCGGCGCAGTGGCCGCTAGAACCGCGCCAGAGCAGGGAATTCAATTGGTCGCGGCAGACAGGCTCGGCACTGGCTCAAGGGGGCGGCTGACGGTGCAGTGGCCGCTCGAACTACCACATGGCCGTGGCTGCCAAAGCTGGAGCACGGGCGCGAAGCCTGTTGCCCCGGCGAATTCAGTCGATAGAACCGCCTTCTGTTCCCCCAGGTAAACCCTTTGATCGACCGTCAGGCACCGGCCTCGCCCCCGGGAAGTCTCCAAGACCGGGTTGACACGCGCCGCCAGATTGAACCAGCCAGTAAAGGCAAGAGGCCACCTTTTGCTCGGCGGATCTCGACGGTTTCCGGCTGGAAAAACGCATCAGGCATCGGCTAGGAAAACGGCGATGAAGCACCCCCCTTTACGTTGTTGGGTGGTCCTGGCCGTGGGAGTGTTGGGGCTGGTTGCTCGCCGTGGCGGGTAGGGCTTTGTCCCCCTGTCGGTTGACGGCTCGGGGGGTGGTGCCGCCCGTTGCGGGGGGCGTCTGGGACCTCTGACAGGGACGTGTCTGCGGGTTGGCCCGCAGGGCTTTGTAAAGTGGTTGAGGCCGAGGCGCTGGGAGCTTCCGAGCAGTTAGTTCCCGGACGCAAGGAGTCCAGCCATGGAGGATTCAGCCGGTGTCGACGCCGTCGAGGTGTTCGTCGGCGTCGATGTCGCCAAAGGCGACCATTGGGCGCACGCGGTCACCGCCGGCGGGGAGGAGTTGTTCTCCCGGGCGGTGCGCAACGACGAGGCGGCCATAGACGCGCTGATCGATGAGGCCGCCGGGCGGGGGCCGGCGGCGCTGGTCGTCGACCAGACGGGCTCGGCGGCGTCTTTGCTTTTGGAGGCCGCGGCCCGGCGGGGCGCGGCGGTGGCCTACGTTCCCGGCTTGGTGATGCGCCGGGCCGCGGACCTGTACGCGGGGGCGGCCAAGACCGACCCCAAAGACGCGTTCGTTCTGGCCGACTACGCCCGCCGCAACGCCGACCGGCTCTCATGGGCCGAGCCCGCCGGCGATCTCTTGGCGAGGCTGCGGATACTCAACGGCCGAGACGCCGACCTGGCCGCCGACGCCACCCGCGTCTGCAACCGGCTCAGAGACGCCCTTTTGGCCGTGTGCCCCGCCCTGGAGCGAACCGTCGGCGACCAGCTCGCCACAAGCGCCGGGCTGCGCCAGGCGCTGTCGAGATGGCCGACCCCCACCGCCCTCAAAAAAGCGGGCAGAGCCCGGATCCGCACCGCGATCGCCCGGCGCAACCCCCGCAAAGCCGAAACCCTCGCCGACGCCATCTGGTCGGCGCTGAGCGCCCAGACCATCACCGTGGCAGCCGAGGCCGACTGGGGCGAGGCCGTCTCAGACCTCGCCGGAGACCTCGACCGCATCTGCGGGCGCCGCGACCAGCTCGAAACGCAGATCAAACAAGCGTTCATGGACCACCCCCTGGGAAAAGTCCTGTCCACAATGTGCGGGTTCGGCCCCCGAACCGGCGCCCGAACCCTCGCTGAGATCGCCGACCCCCACCGCTTCGACAACCCAGCCCGCCTCGCCTCCTACGCCGGACTGGCCCCCACCGACCGCCAGTCAGGCCGCAGCCACACCACCCGACAAAACCGGCGCGGCAACCACCGGCTCAAAAACGCCATGTTCCAAGCCGCCTTCACCGCCTCCCAACACGACCCCTGGGCCCGCGCCTACTACCTGAAAAAACGACAAGAAGGCAAAAAACACAACGCCGCCATCACCGCCCTGGCCCGCAAACGCTGCAACATCGTACTCGCCATCCTCAAAACCCAAACCCCCTACCAACCACCCCAACACCAACCAGAAAAACTAGCCCCCGCAGC
>JAJEDQ010000019.1 GCA_022821445.1 Acidimicrobiia bacterium
ACGTCGTCGTCGGCCCCCTCGGCCTTGATGCCGTCGTCGATCATGATGTAGCAGAACGGGCAGGCGGTGGCGATCCGGTCGGCCCCGGTGGCCAGCAGCTCTTGCGAGCGCTCCACGTTCACCTGCTTGCCGATGGTCTCCTCCATCCACATGCGGGCCCCGCCCGCCCCGCAGCACATGCCCTTTGTGCCGTTGCGCTCGGCCTCCACCACCTCGACGCCGCCCAGCGAGCCCACAACCCGGCGCGGCGCCAGGTACACGTCTTTGTGGCGGCACAGGTAGCAGGAGTCGTGATATACCACCCGCTCGTCGAGGCGGGCGCCGGTCATGTCGAGGCGCCCGTCGTCGATCAGCGCCTCCAGGAACTGGGTGTGGTGGACCACCTCGTAGTGCCCGCCGAGCTGGGGGTACTCGTTGGCCAGGGTGTTGAAGCAGTGGGGGCACTGGGTGACGATCTTGCGGACCCCCATCTCGTTGAGGGTCTCGATGTTCTGCATGGCCAGCATCTGGAAGATGTACTCGTTGCCCGAGCGCCGGGCCGGGTCGCCGGTGCAGTTCTCGGCCGGCCCCAAGATGGAGAAGCTGATCTCGGCTCGCTGGAGCAGCTTGGCCACCGCCTGGGTCACCTTGCGGTTCTTGTCGTCGAACGATCCGGCACAGCCCACCCAGTAGAGGTACTCGGACTCCAGCGGGTCGCCCCCGTCGAGCACCGCGATGCCCTCGAAATCGGTGGCCCAGGCGCCGCGGTCGCCCTGGGACATGCCCCACGGGTTTCCCGAGTTCTCCATCGACCGGTAGGCCTGGCCCAGCTCGGTGGGGAAGTCGGACTCCATCAGCGACAAATAACGCCGCATATCGAGGATCTTGTCGAGGATCTCGATGTTCACCGGGCAGATCTCATCGCAGGCCTTGCAGGAGGTACACGCCCAGATCTCCTCGCCGGTGATCCGCTCGAACAAAGAGTTGGCCCCCACCTTGATCTCCGGAACTGTGCCCAGCGGCGGCGTGGTGGCCGGCTCGCCGGTGGCGGCCATGACCTCGCCGGTCTTGAGCACGATCTCCCGCGGGTCGAGGGGCTTGCCGGTGGCGTGGGCCGGACACACCGACGTGCAGCGCCCGCACATGGTGCAGGCGTCGGTGTCCAGAAGCTGCTTCCAGGTGAAGTCCTCCACGGTGGCCGCCCCGAACGACTCCAGGTCGGTCTCCATCAGGTTGGGCATGGGCTTCATGGCGCCCTTGGGCCGGTCTTTGTCCCGCAGGTACATGTTCAGCGGCGAGGTGACCATGTGGCGCAGCATGGTGATGGGCAGCAGCACCAAGAAGGCCACGAAAGCGATAACGTGTCCGGCCCACCAGAACTGGTGCCAGTGGTCGAGGCCCTCGAGGCCCCGCATCTGGGTGGCCACCTGGTAGCCGAGCACCGACCACTTCTCGAAGTCGGGCACCCCGTGATGGGCGATGCGGAACACCTCGGCGCCGAATCCGGTGACTCCGATGGCGAAGAACGTGCCCAAGATCACCGCGTGCTCGGGCCGCGACTTGATGCGGATGCGGTAGGGGCGCAGTCGCCGGGGGCCGTAGCGGCGCACGATGGCCCACATCACCCCGACCAGGAAGATGGCCCCGGCGATGTCGCCCACCGCGGAGTACACCTGGTACACCCGGCCGTGGAGGAACTTCGCCCCGTCGGGTAGTTGCTCGTCGATCTCCAGGGTGGTGGTGACGCCCAACAAGATGACGAACCCCACGTAGATCATGGTGTGCATGACGCCGGCGCCGGGCTCCCGCAGCAAGGTGCGCATGTACATGCCCCGCCGGAGGTCCTCGAGCCGGGTCTTGGCGTTGGAAAGGGTGGTGCGCCGGTTGTCGGGGCCGCCCCGCTCCCAGTTCTTCACCCGCTTGGCGAACTCCCAAGAGGCCCACACCAAGAAGATGGGGATGATGGTGTAGAAGGCGGCCTTCCACCCGCTGGGGATGTTCTCCCAGGGGTGACGGGTGATCTCGGCCGGGTTCTTGAACTCGGTGATGGCCGAGGCGATGCCCGAGGCAATGGTGAAGGCGGCGAAACCCAGCCCGAGGCCGAGGACTATGTGGAAGGGACGCAGGCGCTTTGGGTCCATGGCGACTCCAAACCTAGTTGTTGACATCCCCCGGTTCCGTACTCAAGCTGGCACTACGAGTTCCGCCCGGTTCCGTGCTCAAGCAGGCAGTACGAGGCCGACGAGGCCTGCTTGAAATTCACAGCGCAGAAACAATTGTGAAACTTGGCCCTCCTACCTTGTTCCCGACTGCGACAGCGCCGCAGTGGCGCGGGCGCAGAAGCGGCGAAGGAGGGCCGGTCATATGAATAGGAAATTCGGAATTGGAGCGCTGATTGCCGCCGGCACGGTGCTCATCGGGGCTGTTCCGGCCATGGCCCAAGACGGCGGCGCCGAGGCTGTGCAAGTCGTGTTGGACAACCTCTGGGTGTTCATCGCCGGAATCCTGGTGTTCTTGATGCAGGCCGGCTTCGGCATGGTCGAGGCGGGCATGACCCGGGCCAAGAACGTGGGCAACATCATGGCCAAGAACCTGGCCGACATGTGCATCGGCGCGCTGGCCTTCTTCGCGTTCGGCTACGGCATTGCTTTCGGCACCGACGGCGGATCGCTGATAGGCACCGACGGGTTCTTCCTGAGCGGCACTTTCACCACCTTTGGCGACGGGCTCAGCACCCCCACGTTCTTCTTCTTCCAGGTGGTGTTCGCGGCCACCGCGGTGACGATCGCCTCGGGGGCCATGGCCGAGCGGACCAAGTTCTCCGCGTACTTGGTGTTCAGCTTCTTCATGACCGCGCTGATCTATCCGGTGGTGGTCCACTCCTTCTGGCACGGCGACGGCCTGCTCTCCGATCTGAAGATCGGCGACGCCAAGTTCGGCGACTTCGCCGGTTCCACCATCGTACACAGCACCGGCGGGTGGGCCGCCCTGATGGGCGCCATCTTCCTCGGGCCCCGCATCGGCAAGTACGACGAGAACGGCAACCCTCGGGCCATGCCCGGCCACAACATCGCCTTCGTGGTGCTGGGCGTGTTCATTCTGTGGTTCGGCTGGTTCGGGTTCAACCCCGGCTCGGAGCTGGCTGCGGATGACTTCGTGATGCGTGCTGCGGTAACCACGCTGCTGGCCGCGGCGGCCGGTGGCGCGACTGCCGGGGCAATCATCTGGCGCAAGGTCGGCTCGCTGGATGTGGCCATGACCGGCAACGGCGTGCTGGCCGGTCTGGTGGGCATCACCGCCGGCACCGGAACCATGAACCCAATGGGCGCAGTGGTGACCGGCGCTATCGCCGGAGCCATCGTGGTGTATTCGGTGCTGTTCTTCGACCGGGTCCGAATCGACGACCCGGTGGGCGCCATCTCGGTTCACGGTGTGTGCGGCGTGTGGGGGACGCTGGCCGTGGGCCTGTTCTCCCGCTATGACGATGCGTTTGTGGGCCAGGACAACGCCGGACTGTTCTACGGCGGAGGCATCGACCAGTTGGCGGTGCAGCTCATCGGCGTGGTGCTGGTGTTCGCCTGGGTGACCATCACAACCGGCATCTTGTTCGCGGTCATGAGGAAGACGATGGGCCTGCGGGTGTCTCGTGAAGAAGAGATCGGTGGACTCGACCTCCACGAGCACGGAGTGCCCGGCTACGGCCCGGACACCTCCGCTTCTGTGGGCTGACACTCCTACAGTCCACTGATCACAAACCCGTGGGCGCTCAGTCCGCTTGTTTGGCCACCGCCGCGGCAGCTTCGGCCGCCGCGGCGGGGTCGAGCGAGCGGGCGAGCGTCGTTTTGGCCTCGGCGGGCATCATGTCCGGTCCCAGCTCGTACACAAGCGGCATCCCGGTGGGGATGTTGAGCTCGGCGATGGCGTCTTCGTCGATCTGATCGAGGTGTTTGGCGAGGGCCCGCAGGCTGTTGCCGTGGGCCGAGATCAGCACCAACTGCCCGGCTTGCAGATCGGGCTCCACCTCGTCGTACCAGTAGGGCATCAGCCGTTCCACCACATCGGCCAGGCACTCGCTCTTGGGCAGCAGCTCGGGAGGGATATGGGTGTAGCGGGGGTCGCCATTGGGATTCCACGGGTTGTCGTCGGCAATGGGGGGTGGTGGGGTGCGGTAGCCCCGGCGCCAGGCGTTGAGCTGCTCATCGCCATAGCGCTGTCGGGTCTCGGACTTGTCCAATCCGGTGAGGTCGCCGTAGTGGCGCTCGTTCAGCCGCCAATGCTGCCTTATCGGCACTGATGCCCGACCCATCTCGGCCAGGGCCAATTCCGCAGTGCGAATGGCTCGAGTCTGCGCTGAGGTGTGTACGACATCGGGCAGCAGTTCGGCCTCAGCCAGCGCCTGCCCGCCGGCTCGAGCCTCGGCCTCTCCTTGTTCGGTTAGGTCGCAGTCGTACCAGCCGGTGAACTGGTTGGATGCGTTCCACAGGCTTTGCCCATGTCGAAGCAGGATCAGCGTTGCTGGGCTCACTCTGGGAAGCGTAGCGCCCCTAACCCTTAGTGATCTTCACTCAAGTTTTGGGATATGGCAATTTGAGGGGTATCCTGAGAGTCGAAGATAATCCCGAAAACCAAACTTCAACCTGAAAACCAATAGAACCTGTAAACCAAAAAAAGGAGTCAAACAAAATGGCCAGAGTTGTCGGCATCGATTTGGGCACCACCAACAGCGTGGTTGCAGTGCTCGAGGGCGGTGAGCCCACGGTCATCGCCAATACCGAGGGCTCTCGCACCACCCCGTCGGTGGTGGCCTTCTCCAAGGAGGGAGAGGTGCTGGTGGGAGAGGTGGCCAAACGCCAGGCCATCACCAACCCCGATCGCACCATCCGCTCCGTCAAGCGCCACGTGGGCACCGGCTGGTCGGAGAGCATCGACGGCAAGGCTTACAGCAGCCAGGAGATCTCGGCCCGGGTCCTGCAAAAGCTCAAGCGGGACGCCGAGACCTACCTGGGCACCGAGGTCACCGAGGCGGTTATCACCGTCCCGGCCTACTTCGACGACGCCCAGCGCACCGCCACCAAAGAGGCAGGCACCATCGCCGGCCTCGAGGTGCTGAGGATCATCAACGAACCCACCGCGGCCGCACTGGCCTACGGCCTCGACAAGGGCGACACCGATCAGACCATTCTGGTCTTCGACCTGGGTGGGGGCACCTTCGATGTTTCCATCATGGAGATTGGCGACGGGGTGTTCGAGGTCAAGTCCACCAGCGGCGATACCGCCCTGGGCGGCGACGACTGGGACGACCGGGTGATCGGCTGGCTGGTGGACTCGTTCCGCAACGACCACGGCGTGGACCTGAGCAAGGACAACATGGCCATGCAGCGGCTCAAGGAGGGCGCGGAGCGGGCCAAGATCGAGTTGTCGCAAACCCAGAGCACCAATGTGAACCTGCCCTTCATCACCGCCACCGACGCAGGGCCACTCCATATGGACTACGAGCTGAGCCGGGCCAAGTTCCAGGATCTCACCAGCGACCTGCTGGACCGGTGCCGCAAGCCCTTCGAGCAGGCCCTTTCTGACGCCGGCCTGTCGGCGGGCGACATGGACCATGTGATCCTGGTGGGCGGCTCCACCCGGATGCCCGCGGTGGTGGACCTGGTTACCGGGATGACCGGAACCCAGCCCCACCAGGGAGTCAACCCCGACGAGGTGGTGGCCGTGGGCGCGGCGGTGCAGGCCGGCGTGCTCAAAGGCGAGGTCAAAGACGTGCTGCTGCTGGATGTGACCCCGCTGTCGCTGGGCATCGAGACCAAGGGCGGTGTGATGACTCGCCTCATCGAGCGCAACACCACCATCCCCACCCGCCGCACCGAGGTTTTCACCACCGCGGATGACAACCAGCCCACGGTGGAGATCCATGTGCTTCAGGGCGAGCGGGAGATGGCCGCGTACAACAAGACGCTGGGCAAGTTCCAGCTGGTAGACCTGCCCCCGGCCCCCCGTGGGGTTCCTCAGATCGAGGTCACCTTCGACATCGACGCCAACGGCATTGTCCACGTGTCGGCCAAAGACCGGGCCACCGGCAAAGAGCAGTCCATCACCATCACCGGCCAGACCTCGCTGGACAAGAGCGCCATAGATCAGATGATCGCCGATGCCGAGGCCCATGCCACCGAGGATGCCCGTCGCCGGGAGGAGGCTGAGGCCGTCAACAACGCCGACAGCCTGGTGTACCAGGTGGAGAAGTTGCTGGCCGAGGCCGGCGAGTCGGTGGACGCCGATCAGCGCAGCGAGGTTGAGGCCAAGCTGGGCGAGCTGAAGTCGGCCGTCGACGAGAAGGACCTCGACCGCATCCGCTCGGCCACCGAGGAACTGTCGGCCATCAGCCAGCAGATCGGGGCGGCCATGTACGAGCAGGCGGCCGCCGCGGGCGGGGATGCCCCGGGTGACTTCAATGTCCCTGGAGACTTCGACGCTGACGGCGCCTCCGACGACGACAGCATCGTCGACGCCGAGATCGTGGATGACGAAGAAGACGGAAGCTCCCAGTGAGCGGGGAGGCTGCGGCTGACCGGGCCGGGGAAGAGCAGGCTGGCGACCAGATTGCTGAAGAGCAGGCCGGCGAGCAGGTGGTTGCCGACGGGCAGCCTTCGGCCGAGGGGTCTGGCCACGAGCAGCCTCAGGAGGTCGACCACCCCCAGGCGCCCGCGCTCTCGGTGGAGGAGCTTGTGGTCCAGCGGGACGGCTATCTCAACGACCTCCAGCGGGTGACGGCCGAGTTCGCCAACTACCGGCGCAAGGCGGCCGAGCGCCAGCAGGAGACTAAGGCCATGGCCGCGGCCGACATCGTGGAGAAAGTGCTGCCGGTGCTGGACGCCTGTGATGCTGCCGTGGCCCAAGGCGCTGAAGACGTCGTCCCCATTCGAGACGCGCTGTTCGCGGCGCTGGAGAAGGAGGGCTTGGCCAAGCTGGACGATCCGGGCGCGCCGTTCGACCCCACTTGCCATGAGGCCGTCGTCCATGAGCCGGGTGAGGGAGAGGCGGTGATCGCCGAAGTGTTGCGGGCTGGCTACGAGTGGAACAGCCGTGTGTTGCGGCCCGCCATGGTGAAGGTCCGGGGGTAGGACGGAGGCGATCGAGGCATGGAGGTGAAACGGGAATGGCTGGAGACCGACTATTACAAGGCCCTGGGCGTCTCCCCTTCGGCGTCTGACAAGGAGATCACCAAGGCCTACCGAAAGCTGGCCCGCAAGCTGCATCCCGACGCCAACCCCGACGACGCCAAGGCCGAGGAGCGGTTCAAAGAGGTGACGGCCGCCTACGACGTGCTGGGCGATGGCGAGCGCCGGGCCCAGTACGACCAAGTGCGCCATATGGGGCCGATGAATTTCCAGGCCGGACCAGGCGGCTTCACCATGGAGGGCGACCTGGCCGACATCTTCTCGGCCTTCATGGGCGGCGGCCGTTTCGACCGGGGCGGTCCCCCGTTCAGCGGCCAGACCCGCCCGGTTCGGGGCCACGATCTCAACGCCCACCTGACCCTGGATTTTGTCGAGGCGGTGCGGGGCGCCACCACCGACTTGACGCTGAGCGGCGACACTGCCCGAGCCGGGCGCTCCATCTCGGTGCGCATCCCTGCCGGGGTGGGCAATGGCCAGAAGATCAAGCTGGCCGGCAAGGGGGAGCCGGGAGTCAACGGCGGTCCGCCCGGCGATCTTTATGTGACGGTCAAGGTCAAGCCTCACCCGGTGTTTGGCCGCCAGGGCAAGAACCTCACGGTGTCTGTGCCGGTGACATTCGCCCAGGCCGCACTGGGGGCGGAGATATCGGTGCCCACCTTCGAGGGCGACCCGGTGACGCTGCGCCTACCCCCCGGCAGTCAGCCCGGAAGGGTATTGCGGGTTCGGGGGAAAGGCGTGGACAGCGCCAAGGGAACCGGCGATCTGCTGGTGACGGTGAACCTGGAGGTGCCCACCGAGCTGAGCGATGAGCAGCACCAGGCCCTGGAAGCGTTCGCCGAGAAGATGGAGGCATCACCATGATCGATCCCCGAGGCCGTGATCGGGCGGTGTATGTCATATCGGTGGCTGCTGAATTGGCCGGTATCCATCCCCAGACCCTGCGGATCTACGACCGCAGGGGATTGGTCCAGCCGGCCAGAACTGGCGGGGGGAGCCGGCGCTACAGCGACGCCGACATCGAGAAGCTCCGCCGGGTACACGAGCTGACCAGCGAAGGCATGAACCTTGACGGAGTGGAGCGGGTGCTGGCCCTCGAAGCCGAGGTGGTCCGGCTCAGGGAACAGGTGGCGCGCCTCACCCGGGAGCTGGATTCGAAGCGGGCCGACATCGTGCTGTATCGGAGGGGCTGAGGTCGAAGCAAACGAGCCGAGGCGGGTAGAGTTCAGCCCTACCGCCCTTGTGCCCTGCCGCCTACATAACTGTGACACCGACTCTCGCTCCCGATCTCTCCAACCTTTCCGTGGCCTATCAGGCCGTCCGGTCTCACACCGACGCGCTCGCCGCTCCCTTGAGCAGCGAAGACCAGTGCATCCAGTCGATGCCCGACGTGAGCCCCACCAAGTGGCACCGGGCCCACGTCACCTGGTTCTTCGAGACCTTTCTGCTCAAGACCCGCCTGAGCGGATATAGCGAATACGACCCGGCGTTCGGCTTCCTGTTCAACTCGTATTATGAGGCGCTCGGGGATCGCCACCCTCGGCCCGAGCGGGGCAACCTCTCCCGACCATCGTGCGATGAGGTGGCTGCTTACCGGGCCCATGTCGATGGGGCCATGGCCGAGCTGCTGGCTCGCCCGCTGGACGACGCCACCGCCGATCTGGTGCTGTTGGGCCTTCACCATGAGCAGCAGCACCAAGAGCTGTTGCTCATGGACATCAAGCATGTGCTGTCGACCAATCGGGCGCTGTGGCCTGCCTATCATCACCTCCCCTCGCCGCCCTCCGGGATCGGGATGTTGAGCGACGGACAGCCATCTGGGCAACCATCTGGCGGCTGGACCAGTTTCGGCGGCGGCGAGGTGTGGGTGGGCCACGACGGCAAGGGCTTCGCCTTCGACAACGAAAGCCCCCGCCACCGAACCATCCTCCCTTCCTATCGGCTGGCCAACCGACTGGTGACCTGCGGACAGTGGCAGGAGTTCATGGCCGACGGCGGCTACGACACCCCCACCCTGTGGTTGTCGGACGGCTGGTACCAGCGGCAGGAGCACGGCTGGGAGGCGCCTTCGTACTGGGACTTCCACCCCGGCGACGGTTGGCGGGTGTTCACCCTCCGCGGCCTCCAACCGCTGGCGCCCAGCGAGCCGGTGTGCCACTTGTCGTACTACGAGGCCGACGCCTTCGCCCGCTGGGCGGGCGCCCGGCTCCCCACCGAGGCTGAGTGGGAGTACGCCGCTGCTGCCCACGAGCCTATGGGCAATTTGGGCGAGCAAGGCCGCTGGCATCCTGCCCCCGCCCCGGCGGGCGATGGCCTGCACCAGCTCTACGGAGATGTGTGGGAGTGGACCTCTAGCCCCTACGGCCCCTATCCCGGATTCCGGCCCGCACCGGGCGCGGTTGGGGAGTACAACGGGAAATTCATGGTCAACCAGTTCGTGCTCCGGGGCGGAGCTTGTGTGACTCCACCGGGCCACATTCGGGCTGCCTACCGCAACTTCTTCCACCCCCACACCCGCTGGCACTTCTCCGGGATGCGCCTGGCCCAGGACGCGTAATGCCAGGACGCGCAGTTCCGGGAAGCCCGATTGTGGCGCCGGTGGTCGATATCCATCTGGATCCCGCCTGGATCGATCGAGCGCTCCGGGCCGACGTGGCCGAAGGTCTCACCTCCCAGCCCAAGGAGCTTCCCCCCAAGTGGTTCTACGACGACCGGGGCAGCGAGCTCTTCGACCAGATCACCCGGCTGCCCGGCTACTACCCCACCCGAAGGGAGCGGGAGATCCTGGAGCGAGAGGTCGACGTGATCGCCGAGCGGTCGGGTGCCGACACCGTGGTGGAACTGGGATCGGGCACCTCGGAGAAGACCCGAATCGTGCTGGACTCTCTGGCCGCCACCGGACGGCTCCGCCGCTACGTCCCGTTCGACAACAGCGAGGCCACCCTGCGAAACGCGGCTGCGGAGTTGGCTGAGGCCTATGAGGGCCTGGCTGTCCACGGAGTGGTGGGCGACTTCGAGCACCACCTGGGCCACATACCTGATGGCGGCTGTCGGCTGATGATGCTCCTGGGCGGCACCATCGGGAACTTCCCCCCCGCGCCGCGGAAGGACTTTCTGGCCAGCGTGGCCGCCACCATGGTGCCGGGCGACACCTTCTTGCTGGGTTTCGACTTGGTGAAGGATCACGACCGGCTGATTGCCGCCTACGACGACCCCGAGGGCGTGACCGCAGCGTTCAACCGCAACGTGCTGTCAGTGATCAACCACCGTCTCGATGCCGACTTCGACCTCGACCAATTCGAGCACGAAGCCCGTTTCGACCCCGACGAGGAGTGGGTCGAGATGCGGCTGCGCTCCCGCTGCGCCCAGCAGGTGACCATCCGCGGGTTGGGCATGACCGTCGACTTCGCCCGAAACGAGCGCATGCGGACCGAGGTCAGCGCCAAGTTCCGTCCCGAGAACATCGGCCCTGAGCTTGCTGGTGTCGGCCTGGCCATGGAGCGACTGTGGACCGACGCCCGGGGCGACTACGCCCTGACCCTGTCCCGCATGGTGGAAGGGCGCTAAGCCGCCCCGCTTTACTGATTCGAATCCCCTTTATTGCTCGTCAATCTCCGGGTGGGCGCGAGTAGTGTCAGTTCGTAAGCCACGCTGATGGGGTAGCGCTTTGCCAGCAACCGTGGTCGTCGGGACGCAATGGGGTGACGAGGGCAAGGGCAAGTTCACCGACCTCCTAGCCCGCGACATGGACATGGTGGTGCGCTACCAGGGCGGCCACAACGCTGGTCACACCCTGGTGGTGGAGGGTCAGACGTTCAAGCTTCAGCTCGTTCCCAGCGGGGTTCTCTATTCACACGTGACCCCGATGATCGGCAACGGGGTGGTGATCGACCCCAAAGTGCTCATCGACGAGATGGATCGGCTCACTGCGTCCGGGGTCGACTGCGGCAAGCTGAAGGTGAGCGGCAACGCCCACCTCATCCTGCCCTATCACCAGACGCTGGACGTGGTGGCCGAGCGCCATCTGGGGCGCAACAAGCTGGGCACCACCAAGCGGGGCATCGGCCCCGCTTACGCCGACAAGGCGGCCCGGGTGGGGCTGCGGGTGCAAGACCTGCTCGACCCCAAGATTTTCCGGGAGAAGCTGGGCGTGGTGCTGCACGAGAAGAACCCGCTGCTGGCCAAGGTGTACAACCGGCTGCCCTTCGAGCTCGAGGCGGTGGCCGAGCAGTACCTAGAGGAGTGTCGTCCTCGCCTTGAGCCCCACATTGCCGACACGGTGGGGCTGGTTCACGATGCATTGGAGGCCGGCCAGAACGTGCTGTTCGAAGGGGCCCAGGCCATGTTCCTCGACCTCGACCACGGCACCTACCCGTTCGTCACCTCCTCCAACCCGGTGGCCGGCGGGGTGTGCGTAGGGGCGGGCGTCGGTCCTCGGCACATCGATCGAGTGATCGGGGTCACCAAGGCGTATATCAGCCGGGTGGGGTCGGGGCCGTTCCCCTGCGAGCTGACCGACGACATCGGCGACCACTTGGTGGATGTGGGCCGCGAATACGGGACCAACACCAAGCGCCGCCGTCGATGCGGTTGGCTCGACACGGTGATGCTGCGCCACGCGGTGCGGGTGAACTCCTTGTCGGACCTGGCCATCACCAAGCTCGATGTGCTGGACGCCCTCGACCCCATCAAGGTATGCGTGGCCTACGAGGTGGACGGGGAGCGCTGCAACTCGATGCCCTACCACCAATCAGAGATCCACCGGGCAGTGCCGATCTACGAGGAGCTGCCCGGCTGGCGCACCGACCTGAGCGAAGTCGGCGATCGCTCGGAGCTGCCCCAAGAGGCCGAAGACTATCTGCGGTTCATTGAAGAGCAGGCTGGCGTGCCCGCCTCCTTGGTTGGTGTGGGCCCGGGCCGGGACCAGTTCATCACGTTCAGCGCAGTGTCGTGAGAGTCTGCGTCGTTGGCAGTGGGGGACGCGAGCATGCTCTAGCCCACGTGTTGGGCCGGTCGTGCGACGTCGTGGTCACCCCCGGAAACCCCGGCATTCCTGGTTCGGTTGCTGTACCGGCAACCGAGATTGAAGCCGATCTGTATGTGATCGGCCCCGAGGCCCCGCTGGTGGAAGGTCTAGCCGACGAATTGAGAGCAGCAGGTCGGCTGGTGTTTGGCCCTGGCGCCGACGGGGCCCTCTTGGAGGGCTCCAAGGCGTGGATGAAGGAACTGCTGGTGGCTGCTGGGGTGCCCACCGCGGGCCACGGCTCGTTCACCGGGCTCGAGCCGGCTCTCCGCTACTTGGCCACCATGAGCGATCTCTTTGTGATCAAGACCGACGGCCTGGCCGCGGGCAAGGGGGTGCTGGTTACCGAGGATCGGGCCGAAGCGGAAGAAGCGGTGCGGGCCTATCTCTCGGGGGAGGCCTTCGGCGACGCCGGGCGCCGGGTGGTGATCGAAGAGGGGCTTACCGGCCCCGAGCTGTCGGTGTTGGCGGTGTGCGATGGCCATCGGGCGGTGCCATTGGCTCCGGCCCAGGACTTCAAGCGCATCGGTGAGGGCGACGTCGGGCCCAATACCGGGGGCATGGGGGCCTACTCCCCGGTGCCGGTGGCCGGAGATGATGTGGTTGATGCAGTGATGGATCGAGCGGTGCTGCCCACGCTGGAAGAGCTACAGCGGCGGGGCATCGACTATCGGGGCGTGCTGTATGCCGGGCTGATGCTCACCCCCCGGGGAATCAAGGTGCTGGAGTACAATGTGCGCTTCGGCGACCCCGAGGCCCAGGTGGTGCTGCCCCGGCTGAAGTCCGACTTGGCCGACCTGCTCGCCGCTGCGGCGGCCGGGTCACTGGAGGACGACCCGGTGTTCGGCGGTGACGCCTCGGTGACGGTGGTGTGCGCCTCCGAGGGCTATCCCGCCGCCCCCCGTATCGGCGATCCCATTGCCGGCATCGAGGCCGCCAATGCGGTGGAGGGCGTGATGGTGTTCTGCGCTGGGGTGGCATCAGCAGCCGAAGGCGGAGTCGGTGCTATTTCTGCTGGTCAGGACGGTCAAGAACTGGTCACAGCGGGTGGCCGAGTGCTCAACGTCACCGGGCAGGGGCCCGACTTGGCCACCGCCCGAGAGCGGGCTTATGCCGGGGTCACCCACATTGATTGGCCGGGCCGCTACGTTCGCTTTGACATCGCCGCCGCGGCGGTAGAGGGCGCTTCACAGAGGGAATCGGCATGAGCTTGAAAGTCGCTGTCATTATGGGATCGTCGAGTGACGAGGACACCAAGGCCCCGGCCCGTACCACGCTGGAACAGTTCGGTGTGGAGTGCCACTGGGAGGTCATGTCGGCCCACCGCACGCCGGAGAAGGTCCGCCAGTTTGTGTCCGGCGCTCGCGATGCCGGGTTCGGGGCCATCATCTGCGGGGCGGGCATGGCTGCTCACCTGGCCGGCGCCACTGCGGCCCAGACCACTCTGCCGGTGATCGGCGTGCCTTTGGGCGGCGGAGCGCTGAACGGGGTGGACTCCCTGTACTCCACCGTGCAGATGCCCAAGGGGATCCCCGTGGCCACCGTGGCCATCAACGGCGCCATGAACGCGGCTTTGCTGGCCATTCAGATTCTGGCCGTGACCGACTCGGGGCTGGCTGATCGGTTGGCCGCCCATCGCGCTGAGATGGCCGGTGGCTGACAAGGACCTGATTCCCGACGTTCTGGCCGACCGCTACGCCAGCGCGGCGATGGCCGGCATCTGGTCGCCGGAGGGCAAGGTCAAGGCCGAGCGCCGCCTGTGGGTGGCGGCACTGGAGGCTCAGCGGGATCTCGGAATCGAGGTGCCCGACGGGGTTGTGGAGGCCTATCGAGATGCCATCGACCAGGTGAGCCTGGACTCCATCCGGGAGCGGGAGCGAGTCACCCGCCACGACGTGAAGGCTCGCATCGAGGAGTTCTGCGCGCTGGCCGGCCACGAGCACATCCACAAGGGAATGACGTCGCGCGACCTCACCGAGAACATCGAGCAGCTTCAGATCCGCGATTCGCTGCGATTGGTGCGCGACAAGATGGTGGCGGTGGTATGCGCTCTCGGGGCACAGGCCGGCACCCATTCCGAGTTGGTGATGGTGGGCCGCTCCCACAACGTGCCCGCCCAGGCCACCACCTTGGGCAAGCGCTTCGCCAACTACGGCGAGGAGGCGCTGGCTGCTTTGGGGCGGATAGACGACCTGCTGGACCGTTACCTGCTGCGGGGTCTTAAAGGCCCGGTGGGCACCCAGCAAGACCAAATCGATCTGTTCCTCGGCGAGGCTGACAAGGCCGCAGCACTCGAAGACCGAGTGGCCGCCGGTCTCGGATTTGCCGCCACGATGGGCAGCGTGGGCCAGGTGTACCCGAGGTCGCTGGACTACGACGTGGTTACCGCACTGGTGCAGGCGTCATCGGCCCCGGCCAACTTGGCCCGGACTATCCGGCTCATGGCCGGCCATGGCTTGATCACCGAGGGCTTTCAGGCTGGACAAGTGGGCTCGTCGGCCATGCCCGGCAAGCGCAACGCCCGCACCTCCGAGCGCATCTGCGGGCTCTCGGCGGTGGTGCAGGGCTACGCCAACATGGTGGGCGCCCTGGTGGGCGATCAGTGGAACGAGGGCGACGTGAGCTGTTCGGTGGTGCGCCGGGTGGCCCTGCCCGGCGCGTTCCTGGCTCTCGACGGCCAGTTTGAGGCGGTACTGGTGGTGCTCAATGAACTCGCAGTGTTCGAGGACGCGATCGCCGCCGAGCTGACCGCCAACCTGCCGGCGCTCACCGCCACCCGAGTACTGATGGCCTCGGTGGCCGCCGGTGCGGGCCGGGAAGAAGCCCATCGCATCATCTCTGAGCATGTCCCCAAGGGAGACGGGTTCTTCTCGGCTGTTGCCGATGACGAGAGGTTGCCGGTTACTGCCGTCGTCGTCGAGCAGATCAAAAGCCAACACTTGGCGCTGACCGGGGCAGCCGCCGGCCAAGCCCGGGCTTTTGCCGCCAAGGCCCAAGAGCTGGTCACCCAGAATCCCAACGCTGCCGCCTACCAACCGGAGCCCATCCTATGAACACCAAGAACATCAACCTGCCCCCAGTTCATTCCGGCAAGGTCCGCGACATCTTCGACGCCGGTGACGGCCGGCTGCTGATGATCGCGTCCGACCGCATCTCGGCGTTCGACGTGGTGATGGACGAGCCCGTCCCCGAGAAGGGACGGGTGCTGACCGCCATGTCGGCCTATTGGTTCGAGACCCTGGCCGATGTGCTGCCCAGCCACCTCATCTCCACCGACGTGGCCGACTTCCCACCCGAGGCCCAGACCAACGGGGTGGCCGGTCGAACCATGCTGTGCCATCGGGCTGAAATGCTGCCCATCGAGTGCATCGTGCGGGGGTATCTGAGCGGCTCGGCCTGGAAGGAGTACAAGGCCCAGGGCACCATGCACGGCCAAGCACTCCCTGAAGGGCTCCGGGAATCCGACAAGCTGCCCGAGCCGGTGTTCACACCTTCGACCAAGGCCGAGTCGGGCCACGACGAAAACATCTCCTACGACCAGGCCGTGGAATTGGTGGGCCGAGGTCTGGCAGAACAGGCCCGCGACGCTTCATTGGAGCTATACAGCCGGGCGTCGGAGGCGGCCGCCGAGAAGGGCATCATCATCGCCGACACCAAGTTTGAGATGGGCATGGTGAACGGAACCCTGGTGGTGGCCGACGAGGTGCTCACTCCCGACTCCTCCCGCTTCTGGCCAGTGGACGGCTGGGCGCCGGGGGCAACCCCGCCGTCATACGACAAACAGCCGGTGCGCGATTACCTGAGCACCCTGGATTGGGACAAGCAGTACCCGCCGCCGCCGCTGCCCGATGAGGTGGTGACGGCCAGCGCGGCCCGCTATGTGAGCGCATACGAGATCATCACCGGCCGCAGCTTCGCCAACTGGCCTGGAGGCTCATGAGTACAGCATTCGATGTGGCAGTTGAGGTGAGCCTCCGAGACGGGATAGCCGACCCGGAGGGCCTGACCATCGAGCGGGCGCTGCCCGCGCTCGGGTTCAGCGGCGTGAGCGGCATTCGGGTGGGAAAGAGCCTGCGCTTTGTGGTGGAAGCCCCAGACGAAGACGAAGCCCGTCGGCAGGTGGAGGCCATGTGCGAGCGGTTCTTGGCCAATCCGGTAATTGAAGATGTGGACATTTCTCTGAGTCCGGCGTCATGACGAGTCTGGCTGTTTGCTCTGTTTGGGGGCGAGGATGACCACCAAGGTCGGCGTCGTCGTGTTTCCCGGCTCCAACTGCGAGCAGGATGTGGTGGAAGCGGTGGGCACGGTTGGGGGTTCTGGCGAGCTTCTATGGCATAAGGACACTTGCCTTGGAGATGTCGACGCGGTGGTATTGCCCGGAGGCTTTGCCCATGGCGACTATCTGCGCACCGGGGCTATGGCCCGTTTCTCACCCATCATGGGCGCGGTTGAGCGCTTTGCCCGCGACGGCGGGCCGGTGGTGGGTATCTGCAATGGATTCCAGATTCTCACCGAAGCTCAATTGTTGCCCGGAGCCCTCTACAAGAATCGGGGACTCAAATTCCTGTGTCAGCCCGCGGTGTTGAGGGTGGAATCAATGGACTCAGTATTGACTCGGGGCCTAACCGTTGGCGACGAGCTCAACATCCCCATCAATCACTTCGAAGGCAACTTCATTTGCTCAGAACGAGTTCTGGATCAATTGCGCGAAAAAAACCAGATCGTGTTCACGTATAGGGACAACCCCAATGGGACCACTGCTGATATTGCGGGGATTTGCAACGAAAACGGCAACGTGGTGGGGATGATGCCCCACCCCGAGCGTGCCGCCCACCCGTTGCTGGGCAGCACCGACGGTGCGTTACTGCTGAAAGGGCTGGTCAGCGGTGATTAGCCAGTGGAACTTGTGCGGGCAACTCCGGCTGCTTTCAGCACACTCGCCGGAACTCCGACCTCACGCCATGCCGCATAGGAAATACCCTTGCGGCCACTGTACTCGGCGGCGATAGCAATGAATTCGCTCTCAATGCCGCTGATGTCAACCGTTTCCTCTTCCTTTTCGAGTTCGGCTTCCAAGTCCATGAGCTCTTGGATCAGATGAACTCGCTTCAACGGCTTGGCCTGGGCGATCTCACCGGGGAGCTCGGCAACCCGAGCCTGCATTCTCTCCGGAGAGCGCTGGCGTCCCCGCTTGGGCTTGCTCTGGTCAAGCGCATTCAGATAGCGGCTTACTGTGCGCCCCTGAGCCTGTCCGAGGGCCCGCGCCGATTTGGCTTCTTCAGATACCATCATCGCTCCTTGATCTGTTTGATCAGCTTGTTGATTGCCAACATTGAACTATATTCGGCGCGCTTGTTCAAACTGGGTGTCTCATCTAGTGAGACCTCTGGATTTTCCTCCCTAAAACCAATTCGGATGATCTGAGATGAATGAGCCACTGCACCGATCATTAGGGTTGACAGACGAAGAGGCCGAGGCGATCGAGAAGCTCTTGAACCGCCCGCCCAATCATCTCGAGTTGGCGATGTATGCGGTGATGTGGTCTGAGCATTGCTCATACAAGTCCTCCCGCTTGCATTTGCGCCGACTGCCCACCGAGGCCCCTTGGGTATTGGTCGGTCCTGGCGAGAATGCCGGGGTGGTGGATGTGGGCGACGGCATTGCTGCTGCGATCCGGATTGAAAGCCACAACCATCCTTCGGCCATTGAGCCTTATCAGGGGGCGGCCACCGGAGTGGGCGGCATTCTGCGGGACATCTTCACCATGGGGGCCCGCCCGATAGCAGTAATGGACTCACTTAGGTTTGGCCGTCCCGAAGATCCCCGCAGTCGCTGGATCGCCGAAGGGGTGGTTTCGGGCATCTCCGGGTATGGCAACGCGGTTGGGGTGCCCACCGTGGGGGGCGAGACCGTTTTTGATGAAACGTATTCCGGCAATCCACTGGTGAATGTTCTGTGCCTCGGGCTGATGCCGGCTGATCGGCTGGTGCTGGGGCAGGCCAGCGGCGAAGGCAACTTGGCGGTGCTGTTGGGTGCGTCGACGGGGCGTGATGGAATCGGCGGGGTGAGCGTGCTGGCGTCGGCTTCTTTCGGCGACGAGGAAGAAGAGGCCGAAAAGCGCCCGAGTGTGCAGGTTGGCGATCCCTTTGAAGAAAAGCGGCTCATCGAGGCCTGTCTGGCGCTGCTAGACGCTGGGCTCGTGGTGGGTATCCAAGATCTCGGGGGCGCAGGACTCACTTGCGCCACCAGCGAGACCGCATCGCGGGGCGGGGTGGGCATGGATGTGGACGTGGCCGCCGTCCCCCGCCGGGAGCCGGGCATGGCGCCTTTCGAGGTGCTCACCAGCGAATCGCAGGAGCGGATGCTGGCCATCGTCGCGCCCGACGGGCTCGACGACGTGTTGGCCATTTGCGACCGCTGGGACGTGCAGGCCTCGGTGGTGGGGCGGGTTACCGGGGGTGGGCAGCTTCGGGTGAGAGACGGCTCAAGTGGGCCTAGTATCCCGGCATCGGCTGGCCGTTCTCCGGTTCCCGCGTTCGACGGCCCGGTGTTGGGCGAGCTGCCGGCGGCTTCCCTGCACGAGGAGGCACCCCTATACGACCGGCCCCGGCGTCGGCCGAGCGACTGGGAGGCTGCTAGGGCTGACACTGCTGGTAATCTGCCGCCCCCCGCCGACGTCGGCACCGACCTGCTGAGCCTTTTGAGCGACCCGTCATGGATTTACCGCCAGTACGACCACATGCTGTTCTGCAACACGGTGTTCGGTCCCGGCGGCGACGCCACCGTGCTGCGGCTCAAGCACCCCGCTTCCGGGGCTGACACCGGCCGGGGACTGGCCCTGACCACCGACGGCAACCATCACTGGTGCGCGGTGGATCCCCGGACGGGAACCGCCATGACGGTGGCCGAGGCGGTGCTCAACCTGGCCTGCGTGGGCGCCCGACCGCTGGCTTTGGTCAATTGCCTGAACTTCGGCAATCCCGAGCACCCCGAGGTGATGTGGCAGTTCTCCGAGGCGGTGGACGGGATGGCCGAGGCCTGCGAAGCCTTCGGCATCCCAGTGGTGGGCGGCAATGTGAGCCTCTACAACGAGTCCAACGGCCACAACATCGATCCCACTCCGGTGATCGGCCTGCTCGGGGTGATCGACAGCTTGACGCGGGTTCCTCCTGGTTTGGCGTGGAGCGATGGCGACCGGGTGATTGTGCTGGGCGAGGGGGCCCCGGAGCTGTCAGGTTCGCGGTGGGCCGCCTCCACCGCCGGGCACAAACGGGGCCGACTGCCTGAACTGGACTATGAGAAGCATCGGCGGGTGGCCGGCCTGGTGGCCGGCCTGGTGGCCGACGACCGTCTGTCGGCGGTCCACGACGTGTCGAGCGGAGGACTGGGGGTGGCCCTGGCCGAGATGGCGGTCGTGTCTGATGTGGGCTTCCGGGGTGCCCGAATCCATGACCACGCCGAGCTGTTCAGCGAGGCCCCCTCCCGGGTGGTGGCCGCGGTGGATCCCGAACTGCTGCCCGAGGTGGAGGAGGCGGCGGCTGCTTCTGGCGTGGCCGTCACTCGCATCGGCCTGGCCACTGGAGGCCGCTTCGCGATCAAGGGGCTGCTCGACCTGGAATTGGCTGCGATTGCTGATCGCTGGCGCTCGCCCATGTCAGGCTCAGAGGATCAGGCCCAATAGGCGGGGTTCAACATGTCAGACTTAAGCAGTGGCTGATCTCATGGACGACTCTCCCCGGGAGGCCTGTGGGGTCGTCGGCATATATGCCCCTCATGATCCCGTCGCCCATCTGAATTATCTGGCCCTGTACGCGTTGCAGCACCGAGGCCAGGAGTCGGCTGGCATTGCGGTGAGCGACGGAGAGAACATCACCGTGGTCAAGGACATGGGCTTGGTAGCCACCGTGTTCGACGACCGCACCCTGGCCACCCTTGAGGGGCGTCTGGGCATCGGCCACACCCGCTATTCCACCGCGGGATCGAGCTCGTGGCGCAACGCCCAGCCCGTGTACCGCAGTACCGGCGACCACCAGTTCGTGCTGGGCCACAACGGCAACCTCACCAACACCGCGAAATTGGCCGAGGAAACATCGATCTTGCCCGGCATGGTCGGCTCAGACAGCGATCTGATTGCCGAGCTGCTGGCCATCGAGATCTCGGCCGTGTCACCGTCGGATCGGGCGAAGGGACGGGTGCTCGAGCAGGCGTTGGAGCGAGTGCTGCCCCGCCTGGAGGGGGCATTCTCGCTGGTGCTGGCCGACGAGGAGCGGGTGATCGGCGTGCGCGACCCCAACGGCTTCCGCCCTTTGTGCCTGGGCCGGCTGGACCGGGGCTGGGTGCTGGCATCGGAGACACCCGCCCTCGACATCGTGGGGGCCCATTTCTTGCGGGAGCTCGCTCCGGGGGAGATGGTGGTGATCAACGGAGAGGGCGTGCGGTCGGTGCGCCCGTTCCCCGAGGAGCGGGTGGATCCCCGGCTGTGCATCTTCGAGTTCGTGTACTTCTCCCGGCCCGACTCGGTGATCTATGGCCAAAGCGTGCACCACGCCCGGGTGCGAATGGGGGAGATGCTGGCCAAACAGTCCCCGGTGGAAGCCGACTTGGTGATGGGAGTGCCCGAATCGGGGCTGCCCGCCGCCGAGGGATTCTCGCGGGCCAGCGGCATCCCCTACGGCCAGGGGCTGGTGAAGAACCGCTACATCGGCCGCACGTTCATTGCCCCCAGCCAGCAGATGCGGTCTATGGGGGTGCGCATGAAGCTCAACCCCCTGCGAGACAGCACCGAGGGCAACCGCCTGGTGGTGGTGGACGACTCCATTGTGCGGGGCACCACCACCAGGGCTTTGGTCACCATGCTGCGGGAGGCCGGCGCCGCCGAGGTTCACCTCCGCATCAGCTCGCCTCCCTATCGCTGGCCCTGCTATTTCGGCATGGACACCGGCGACCGAACGGAATTGCTGGCCGCCCACCTCAGTGTGGCCGAGATGTGCGATTACGTGGGGGCCGACACGCTGGCGTTCATCGACATGGAGGGTTTGACCGAGGCCACCGGGGCGGTAGGGGCCGGATTCTGCAACGCCTGCCTCACCGGCGAATATCCGGTGGAGGTGCCGGTGGCGCCGCCCGGCTCGATCTCCTATCAGCGCAGTGCCGCGCAGTTCGCCGACGCCGACGAGGAGTCCGCCCCGTCGCTCTGGGCCACCGGCGGCTGAGCTTTCGACGGAGGGGGTGGCATCCACCGATGGTTGAGACCTACGAGTCGTCAGGGGTGGATATCGCCGCGGGCGAAGAGGCGGTGCAGCGCATCAAAGAGCATGTGCGCTCAACGTTTCGACCGGAGGCGATCGGCGAGATCGGCGGGTTCGGAGGGCTGTTCGACTTCACCCGTCACGGCTACAAGAAGCCGGTCTTGGTGTCGACCACCGATGGGGTGGGGACAAAGGCGTATGTGGCTTCGGCGGCTGGGCGGTACAACACCATCGGCATCGATCTGGTGGCCATGTGCGTGGACGACCTGGTGTGCCAGGGGGCCGAGCCGCTGTTCATGTTGGACTACATATCGGTGCAGAAACTCGATCCCGATCGGATCGAGCAACTGGTAGTGGGGGTGGTGGAAGGCTGCCGCCAAGCGGGCTGCGCGCTCATCGGCGGCGAGATGGCGGAGCACCCTGCCAGGGAAGACGAATTGGACAATCAGTTTGAACTGGTGGGCTTTGCCGTGGGGGTGGTGGAGCGGTCGCGGCTGATCACCGGGGCCGACGTGCGCCCCGGCGACACGCTGATCGGGCTGCCGTCGCCCGGCTTGCGGAGCAACGGCTATTCCTTGGCCCGCCGCCTCTATTTCGAGGTGGCCAAGAGAGGATTGGACGACCCTGCCTGGGAGGGGAGCTCCCATTCGGTGGCCGAAGAGCTGCTGCTGCCGTCGGTGGTCTACGCCCCTGCGGTGCGGGACATGTTGGCCAAGGTGGAGGCCCGGGCCATCACCCATGTGACCGGCGGAGGCATTCCCGGCAATTTGGCCCGTGTGCTGCCCGACAAGGTCGATGCGGTGGTCGATCGGAGCAGTTGGGAGCAGCCGCCGGTGTTCGCTGAGTTGCAGCGCATCGGCGAGGTGCCCGACGAGGAGATGGCCAAGGTGTTCAACCTCGGGTTGGGCATGATTGTGGCGGTGCGAGACCGCGACGCCACCAAAGCCATCGACATTCTGCGAACCGGCGGGCATCGGGCGACCGTGGTGGGCGAAGTGGAGAAGGGTGACGGCCAGGTGCGTTTGGTTGGCGTACCTGAGCCGGCCGAGAGCTTGCCTTAGGCGGGAATCAGCGGTCCCGCAAAACGACTGTGCAGGGCTCTGCGGAGCGGGCGACTCCGCCGATTTGGTCGGGGCGCGGTCTGGCTTCATCGAACAGCGCCTCGAGGTGGAAGGCGTCGAAGAGCCGCTCGATCACCCGGGACATCGCGGTGACCGAGAAGGGCCGGGCCGGACAGGCGTGGGGGCCAACGCCAAAGGTGATGACCAATTCGGCGGGAAGCCCCGGGGGCGAAACCAGGCGGGGGCCCTTCCATCGGTCGGGGTCGTAGCGGTCTAAACCGGGGCCGGCTTCCATGTTGGTCAGCGGCAGGAACGTTGCCAGCGAGGCTCCGGGGGAGACCTCGTAGGTCTGAGAGCCGTCGTCGATGGTCACGGGCTCGAGCACGGTGCGAAGCATTATGGAACGCTGGCCGATCCGGGTGGACTCCAGCACGCAGCGCGACACCAAGTCGTGGTCTGCGTCCTGTTTGGCCCGCACTCGGGCCAGCACATCGGGATGCTGAACCAGATGGACCAGCGACCAGCCCAGAGCCGCGAACAGGTTGGACATGGATCCGAGGTGGACCAGGATCACATCTCGGGCCACTCCGCTCAGCCGTTCGGGATCGGGGATGTCGGCCCACCGTTCGAGGATCATGTCCAGCAGGTCGCCCACTGGATTGCGGCGGGCGGCGATGGAGTCGGCCAGGATCAGCTCGGCCTTGGCCATGGCCTCGCGCTCGGCCGCCTTTCCCGACTGGGCCACCTCTTGCATCCGGGTGGGGGCCACGAATGCCTCCGACCCGTCGAGCACATCCAGCGCTTCGATCAGTTCGTCGAAGCGATCTGAGTGCAGTATCTCGCGCCCGCCCCAGCTGGCCAGTCCCAGGCGGTGGCCGAGGCGGCGGGTGAAGTCGAACAGATCGATCTCGTCGCCCAGATGCAGCTCGGAGAGCTGGATCGAGATGGCCTCCTCCAGCGCATCGAGGTAGCCGGCTACGTTGGGCCGAGTGAACAGCTCGTGCGGCAGGGTGCGCCGACCGTCGAAGAGCTCGTCGGGAAGCTTGCGGACCAGCATCTTCCAGTCGGCAATGCCCTTGCTGGCCTGCTGCTCGGGAACGGCATAGAAGTCTCGCAACCCGGCTGGCGAGAAGAGGAACAGATAGCGGTCGTCGCCGCCGTCGATCACGAAGGTATCGCCACAAGCCGATCGGGCCGCGCCGATGGCCGCCACGGTGTCGCTGACCGGCCCATCCCAAGGGAGCACGCAGTCGGCGACCGTGGGCATCGGGGTGATCAGAGGCAGTTCGGCCATGGATGTTGTTTTATCTGATTTGAGCTCGAAGCCTATTGTCGTTGCCTGATGCCGCTCAGCAACTCTGACGAATACCTCCACAAGCCGCCGCCGGGCCGTGACGCGCTGTGGAGCGACAACTTCTGGTTCTCGGTGTGCGACAGGGAGGCTGATGTCTATGGCATCAACCACATCCACGCCAGCCTCTCCCACGGCTACTTGCGGGCCAGTGCGTACTACGTGATCGACGGCGTGCCCGTGCAGTGGGCCTCCCGACAGCCGCTGGAGCCAGAGCCGGAGTTCTCGGTGCTGGGCGACGGCCGGGTGTCGTACTCGGTGGAGGAGCCGTTTGCCCGCTATCGCTGGCAGCTCGATGCCCCCCGCTTCGGCTTCGATCTGACTTTTGAAGACCGCTTCGGTGTGTTCGACTACAACGACTGCTTCGGGGGCAATCCGCTAGGGGCCTATGAGGGCTATGGCGGCCACTACGAGCAGGCGCTGGTGTGCCGGGGCGAACTGGAGACTCGGGGCGGGCCTCGGGCGGGGGAGCGCCGGACCATTGATTGCTGGTCACATCGGGACCACTCCTGGACGCATCGGTTCGAGCGGCCCGGCCCCTGGGACGTGCGGCACCGCCGCACCCAGGCCGAGTCGTGGGGGCACTTCTGGCCGTCGGTGCAGCTGCCCGATCGGCATCTCAACTCCTTCGGGTGGATGAGCCCGACGCAGCCGCTGCCCGGTGACACCCCTTCGGTGGGCGGGTGGATCGGCGATGCCGGCGGAACCCGCGCGCTGCGGTCGGCCACCTGCGTACCCCGGCTGGAAGAGGACCAGCGCACCGCCATGGCCTTCGATATGGCCTTTGAGACCACAGACGGCGAGGTGCTCACCGTGCGCACCGGCCGCAAGCACGCCCACACCCGCAACGGGCTCATGCGGGACGAGAACGACGCCGAGGTTCGCTTGGACTGCCACGAGCCGTTCTTCGATTTCGAGGTTTTGGAGACCGGCGAGCGGGGCTACGGGGTGGTGGAGTATTCAATCCACCCGCCCTGGCCCCGGTATCGGTACTAGATGCTTCGCGGGCTGATGGTCGTGGGCATCATCAGCGGGAAGCTGGTCCCATGAAGTGGGGCATCCACCTGCCCCAACTCGGGCGGGCCGCCTCCCTGGAGCTGTTGGTGGAGATTGCCCAGCAAGCCGAGGCCGCCGGCTTCGACGACGTCTGGACCGCCGACCATGTGGCCGTGCCGGTGGACTTGGAGGGGATGCCTTCGTTCTTCCCTGAGCCGGTGCCGTTGTTGTCGGCGGTGGCAGCTCATACCCAGCGGGTGGGTTTGGGCACGTCGGTGCTGATCCCCGCCTACCGGAACCCCATGCAGTTCGCCAAGCAATGGGCCACCCTCGACTGGCTGGCCCCCGGCCGCACCATCCTCGGAGTGGGCGCCGGGTGGCTGGAGCCGGAGTTCGAAGCCTGCGGCGTGCCCATGGTTAACCGGGCCCAGCGCCTCGACGACTACATTGCCGGCTGGCAGGCCGCCTGGTCGGGGGCCACTGAGTTCCAGAGCGAGTTCTTCAGCTTCACCGGCGTGCGAATCAACCCCCAACCCGCGGTGCCGATCCCAATATGGGTCGGCGGATCATCCCCCGGCGCCCTCGGCCGAGCCGCAAGGTGCGACGGCTGGATGGGCACCTGGGCCCCACCCGAAGTCTTCGCCGAGCGCCTAGAGGTGCTGCGAGCCGAACAGATCCGCCTCGGTCGCGCCCCCGAAGACACCACCATCTCCATCCACATGGAGCTGAGACTCGGCGACCCCCTGGCCGACGCCGGCCGCTGGTCAGCAGTAGGCGACGGCTACGGCGACCGAGAAATGGTAATCGGCGACGTCGACCACGTAGCCGAAACCCTGGCCCCCTACATCGACGCCGGCCTCGAACACGTGCTGCTGGTGCCCCTCGCCCTATCGGCCGAAGAGTGGCGCAACCACGTCGACGCCCTCGCCGAACTGATCAGCTGAGTTCCCCTATGCAGTCGGCGCAGTCTCCGGCGACTACCAAGAGGCATCCAGATCAATCTCCAGTTGGACGAGTTCCACTGCGCCGTCGGTGGCAAGTTGGCCGATCACTGAGAATCTGGGAACGAGCATGCCTACCGCAATGGGAATCCGGTAGTCAGCACGACCGGGAAGGAGCTCTGGTAAATCATCAAGCGACACCGCAAATTGCTCGACGACGCGCAGCAATTCAAGTGATTGGAATCGGTGGTGATCCGGCTGTCAGTCAACGCCCTCCGAGCAGCCGGCAGCGATTCAAGCTGCTCGGCCTCGCGCATGGTCCGCTGGGCCTGCTGGCCCGACTGGCGCAACTCGGCTTTGAGTGCTTCGGCGGTGTCATAGGGGGTGGTCCGCCGCTTCTTCTCAGCGACGGCCTCGGCCAAGAACCCGTCCAATTGATTGCGGGCCCGCCCAATCAGGCGCAGCCGCAGGTCCAGAGAAGCATCGTCCAATCCGGCCACGTCTACTGCATCAACGCGCACACCGGTCTTCGCATTTCCCCTGGTCAAAGTCCCAGATTCCATGCCACTAGTCTATTGAAGCCAGTGACAACTTCTCTGTGGCTCACATCCAGGCCTGTATCTGCTACACAATGTCGTCATCACTTTGCGATCTTTCGAGACAAATCGAGCTGCGGTCAGGTAGATGGACGACTTCCTCGTAGACCGGGACCCCACTACGTGGTCGGCACCGGCAGGGTTTCCGTCATCGACAGCACTGGACTGGCATCACCGCAGTTGAGAAGCCGGAGCTGGCCGTCAACCGGGGCCAGGACACGGTGGCGGGGGCGCTGAACGGGTTCATTTCCCATGCCGCCACTGCACACGTCCTCCTAGTCCCACTAGCCCTCTCCCCCCAAGACTGGCGCCGCCACGTCGAAGCCCTCTGCGGATTGGTCAGGTAGTTTCCCGTTCACGCATAACTGAACGGCTGGTTCTCGCGACAGACGAATCGTTAGGCCAAGATGGCTTTGCGGAGTGACTTCACCGCTTGTTTGTCAGTGATCTGTTGTTGGGAAGTGTTCGGTTGAAAGACGAGTTCTTCGCTTCCGAAGCGGATGGTCATTGATGACCCTGGTTGCAGGATGCGCAGCAGATCTCCAACCGTGGTTGACGGGGTTGTAGGTAGGTGGTCTCCGTCCTCTTGGCTGTTTGCAGACTCGACAGCAATCCAACTGAGAACCAGCTCGTTCTTCTTCTGGGGTGGAGTGGCCGTAACGAGAACTCCTGAACGGAGGCCCTTGCCGTGGATGATTGAGATGGACTCGTTGAGACCGTCGTTCGGAAGAACAGGCACTATGAGCAGGTCTTCTCCTGCTCGCGAGGCCCATTCGACGAGGTGATCATCGGGGCCGCTCATAGAGGCCATCCGGCCGATGAGCTGTCGGAGGGCAATCTCGTTCATCACATGATCTCCCTTGAGGCTTGGTCCCAAGCGTAATTCTTAGCCCAGGCCCAGGCCAGATCAATGTCGCGGCGGCACTCCCTGGGCACAACGTTTGCATCGTGCGCACCATCAAGATGGTGTACGTGCACGAATCGGTGGGAGGTGTCGATTCTCACCAGATCTTCCCACCGGCCGCCATCTCGGCTGACTTGGAGTATCACCGCAAAGTCTACAAGTTGTCCGTTTGATTCAAGTCTGGTCTCCCGCTGCACTATCTGTGCGCTGACCGAGGCATCGGAGGATGGCACATGGCTGATCACTTTTGTCGGATGCCGAAGGTCTTCACGAGGCGGCAACTCGGACAAGTCTGGCTTAGGTGATATCTCCAAGGACGGAAGCCGGTCTTGCCTCGACGGACGTTTTGTCATTGTCGACTAATGGCCCAATGGGCCCGACTGGCGCAGTTCAGTCGTCAGTGTGTTGGCCGTGTCATAGGGGGTGGTCCGCCGCTTTTTCTCAGCGACGACCTCAGCCAAGAACCCGTCCAGGTGGTTGCATGCCTGCCCAATCAGGCGCAGCCGCAAGTCCAGGGAAACGTCATCCAACCCGGCCACGTCTACCGTATCGACGCGCACACAGGCCTTCGCATTTCCCCTGGTCAAAGCCCCAGATTCCATGCCACAAGTCTACTGACACCAGTGACAACATCTCTGTGGCTCACATCCAGGCCTGTATCTGCTACACAATGTCGTCATTACATTGCGAGCACTTGAGACGTTTCGGGCAGTGGCAAGGCCTGGTAGATGGACAACTTCCTCGTAGACCGGGATCCAACGACCTGGTCGGCACCATCGGGATTTCCGTCATCACTGACACCGGCAGGGGTGTTTGTTCAAGGTGCTCCCAGCGGGTTGGAGGTGACGCTGGTTCGAGCGTCTAGTAAGCCCAGGGCAGCGGAACTGCGTGATGGGTGGTCGAAGCGGCGGGCCGGGCGGGCCAGCCCGGTGCTGCTCGTGGCGTTCTATCCCACTGCTGAAGGTCAGCGGGTTTCCTTGTGCGGCCCGGTGGGGGAGCCGCCCGTGGTGCACCGCGACCTCGAAGTGTCGCAGGCCGAGCGCCTGTCTGAGGTTGCGTTGAGCGAGCCCAGCCACCACGCCGCCACCCGGTTCCTGTTGGCGGCCATGCCCGAGCTGGAGTCGCCCTTCCCCGGGCTCCGCAACGTGGGCCTGTTGGCCACCCAAGAGCTAAGGGCCGGCGTACCCGATCGAACAGACTGGCCGACCGCCAGCCACAAGTCGCTGGCGCTTTTGGGGCGTCGGGGCCGACGACTGGTAGAGGGCTTGGGCTTTCACATCGAGACGCTGGCCACCAACGCCTCCGTGCTCACTATTGACGGCCGCAATCATGCCGTGGCCGTGTTCTGCGACGAGGACGAGCCCTTCGAGGCGCCGTCGAGCCGGTTCGACAGCACCTCCCCGGTGTCGAGGGCTCTGGCTCTGGCCGACCAGCACCGGGTCGACTGGGTGATTCTAACCCGGTCGTCGGAGATCCGCCTCTACGCCGCCCGCCCCGACACCGGGGTGGGTCGCAAGGGTCGGGCCGAGACCTTCGTGGAGCTGAACCTGTCGCTGGTTCCCGACGAGTTGGCCGGCTACCTGCACCTGCTGTTCTCAGCCGATGCGCTGGCCGACAACGGCACTCTCGATCAGATTCTCGAGCACTCGGCCGATTTCGTCGCCGAGTTGGCCGTGCGACTGTGCGAGCGGGTGTACCACCAGACGGTGCCGGCGCTGGCCAAAGCGGTGGCAGCCCGGCTGTCCCCTGGTCGACACGGAGACGACTTGGGCGAGGGCGATCTGGCCGACGCCTATGAGCAGGTCATGGTGATTCTGTTCCGGCTGCTGTTCGTGGCCTATGCCGAGGACAAGGACCTGTTGCCCTACCGCACCAACGGGCGCTACGCCGACCACTCGCTCTCGCACATCGCCCGGCTGCTGGCCGATGATCGCCGTTTGGGCCGCGCCGACTATGACGAGCGGGCCACCGACCTGTGGGACGACGTGAACCAGCTTTGGGATGCGGTCAACCACGGCAATGCCGACTGGGGCGTGCCCGCCTACAACGGCGGCTTGTTCTCCGCCGATCCCGAGGTGAGCCCTTCGGGAGCGGCCATCGCCGACATCAGCCTCACCAATGCTGAGTTCGGTCCCGCTCTCTCCGCGGTGCTGGTGGACCAGAGTCCCGAGGGGGTGGGACCGGTGGACTTCAGGTCTCTTTCAGTGCGGGAGTTCGGCACCATCTACGAGGGCCTGTTGGAGTCGAAGCTGTCCGTGGCCCAAGACGACCTCGCCATCAAGGCCATCAAGGGCAAAGAGCAGTACGTGCCCGCGGCCGGAGACGACGAAGCAGAGGTGGAGGCCGGCGCGGTGTATTTCCACAACCGCTCAGGGGTGCGCAAGGCCACCGGCTCCTACTTCACAAAGCCTTTCGCCGTCGAGCACCTGCTCGACAACGCATTGGAGCCCGCCCTCGACGACCACATTTCCCGACTCGACCAACTGCGAGAGCAGGGCGACGAAGCCGCGGTGGCCGAAGCGTTCTTCGACTTCCGCTGCGCCGACATCGCCATGGGCTCGGCCCACTTCCTGGTGGCCGCCGTCGACCGGATCGAGGCCCGTCTGTCGGCTTGGCTCACCCTTCACCCCGTCGCCGCAGTGACCGCAGAACTCAACCGCCTGCGCACCACCGCCCTCGAAGCCCTGGGCGATCTGGCCGACGGGGTGCCGATCGAATCCGGCTCCCTGCTTCGTCGCCAAGTGGCCCGCCACTGCGTCTACGGCGTGGACAAGAACCGAGTAGCCGTCGAACTCGCCCGCCTAGCCATCTGGGTCCACACCTTCGTCCCCGGCCTGCCCCTCTCATTCCTCGACCACAACCTCGTCCAAGGCGACAGCCTGACTGGGGTTGGGACTCTCGACGAAGTGGTCGCTGCATTCGAGCCCGATGCCGATCCCCTGGCCCCGAGCCTGTTCCGCAGTCAGATTGAAGATCTGCTGTCTGTCGCTGAGTACGCGCTGCGCCGCTTGGCCCGCACTTCTGATGCCAGCAAACGCGAGATCGACGAAGCCCGCGATGCCCATCGCGAAGCTCAAGCCGCAGTAGCGGGAGCAAAAGCCCTGTTTGACGTGATAACCGCCTATCGGGCCAAGAAGTGTTCACTGCCCGAGAACTTCGACCCTTCTGTGTTTCAGCGAATAGCCCACACCAGTGCAGCGGCAGAGGCGGTTGACATCCTTCAGCCCGTCCACTTTCCCGCCGCGTTTCCAGAGGTGTTTCTGCGAGCTCGCCCCGGCTTCGACTGTTTGATTGGCAACCCTCCGTGGGAGCAGGTGGTCGTACAAGAACACGTGTGGTGGGGTATCCATTTGCCGGGTATCAGGAGCCTATCGATCAAGCAGATGAACAACGCCATTGCCCGATTTCGTCGAGCCAGGCCTGATCTGGAGTCAGATTTTGAGCTGGAACTGGAGCGAGCAGAGGAGATGCGAACGGTCTTGCGCGCTGCCTATCCGGGTCTGGGATCAGGCCGGACCGATTACTACCAAGCCTTTGCTTGGGCGAATCTGAGTTTGGCCTGCCAAGGAGGAAGAATCGGGCTGGTGCTGCCCCATACCGCGGTGAATGCCGACGGCATGGGCAAATGGCGCACCGAGATCGTTGGCGCTCCAGATGTCGGCGAAGTCACGCGGGGGGGGGGGGGGGGCGGGCCCCGCCCGATGCGGTTGTCGGTGGCGACGGTCATCAACCACAAGGGATGGGTGTTCGAAGGAGTCCACAATTCCTACACGGTGGCGTTGGTGGCAGTCACCCGGTGTTTTCCGCGGCTACCTGCCTCAACACCAAACAGTGGGCATTCGATGGAGTGGACGGCCGCTACACCGTCTCCCTCATCGCCGTCTACAAGGTCAACCCCCGAAGCGAGCCTCGGGGGTGGCTTTGAGGGCGACCCCGACGAGCCGCATGTAGCCATCTATCCGGGGCCAGCGAGTTCATTAGCTCAGTTTCACGAGCTTGTAGACGGCAAGCCCGAATCGGTGCGAGTGTCGGAGTTCGTCGGCTGGTCTACCAGTGCGTCGTTTCCGCAGCTTCCCACCCGGTCGGCAATTCGGGTATGGCGCAAGATGAAGCAGCATCCTCGTCTTGACGAGCCGAGCCGAGCCGAGCCGAGCCGAGCCGAGCCGAGCCGAGCCGAGCCGAGCCGAGCCGAGCCGAGCAATTCTACCGGATGTGGCGGGTCAGACCCTTGCAAGGGGATCTCAACGCTACGACCGACAAGCCCCGGTTCATCCTGGACGGTGGAGAGTCCGCCCGCACCGGGAGCTCGACGCTACAGCCGACAAGCACAAATTCATCCTCGACGAGGGCAGAGCAGCCATGAGTGACGGGCACCGCAGGTGGCCTGTGTACAAAGGTGCCTCGTTCGACTTGTGGAATCCTGACACCGGTGCTTACTACGCCTCAGTCGATGCTGAGGAGATCACCCATCACCTCCAGCAGAAGCGACTGCGGCAGCACCGAACATCCAAGTCGCCGTTCGCGGAGTTCTCGGGCGAACACATTGAAGACCCGCAAACCCTGCCGTGTCTGAGGCCACGTATTGCATTTCGCGACATAACCAATAGCACCAATACCCGAACGGTGGTAACTGCCCTTGTGCCTGGCGAGGTTGTCATAACCAATCAAGGGCCATACTTGCTGTGGCCGAAGGGCGACGTGCGAGATCAGGCATTCCTCCTTGGCGCGCTCTCGTCAATGATTCTGGACTGGTACGCCCGTCGAGTAGTTGAGCTGCATTTGAATTTCCACATCCTCAATAGCTTTCCTATCCCCGACCCTGGCGAGGGACACCCAGTCCGGGACCGTGTAGTCGTGATCGCCGGGCGCCTCGCTGCGGTGGATGAGCGGTTTGTGGAGTGGGCGGCGGAGGTGGGGGTGCCGGTGGGGTCGGCCAATGACGAGGCGATAAAGCAAGACCTCATCTGCGAGCTCGACGCCTGCGTCGCTCACCTCTACGGCCTCGACGAAGATGACTTGGCCGTGGTCTATGACACCTTCAGCGAAACCGTCGACTACTCCGACCGCCACGCCGCCGTCCTCGCCCACTTCAGAAGGCTCGCTGAGTGAGCGGCGCTCAACTACTCCTTTCGGCTGTCCAGCGGGGACATACCCAGTTTGCGCAGATCCCGCCGTTTCCAGGGCCCGGGCTTGTTCAGGTGCTTGTCTCCCGCCCACACCACGCCCCCGTGGGCCATCGCTGTGGCCGCAGCATGAGCATCAGCCCAAGGGATGCGGCTTGTGACCACCAGCCTTGCGGCGCTGCGGGTCACTTCCAAAGTGGGTGCTTCGACTTGGGCGCTTGCGCAGAAGAAGTCCCAGATGCTGTCCGCAGTCGCGAATCCTCTGCGGCGGGCCAATGTGTAGTGGACCTCACCCAGATTGATACTGCAGACGATGATGGAAACCGGCTCTCCGAGCAATCCCTCCAGTTCCTTCACGATCGCGGGTTCCCCGTTCGCGTAGCGCACGATCGGCCATGCGTCGAGGACGACAGGCGGACGATTCGATTTCAGGAATCCGCCTCTTCGCCGTCGGGCAAGAAGTACGACGATCCGTCTTCGCGGAAGACCCGCATTTTGATAATCCCGGCGCGCCCTAGGTCAACCAGGGTGTTGGGGTATATCTCCCTCAGGGCTGCCCGTTCCTCGAGGTACGCAGACGTGATGTCGTCGCCTGAGCCGATGTTCTCCTCGCAGAATTTCCTGAACTCGGCGATTGCAGCCAGTTTTTCCTCTAGAGGCCGAAGATGGGGCGGCACTGGTTCATTTACAGCGGCATTTCCCTGCTCTACGTCCACGGGAGCCATCTCTTCCACGCTTCCAACCCTACAGGAGTTTCATGCTATTGCAACCCCTTTTAATTCAGGGGTTGGTACGGAGGTGGCATGACCGCGGTTGAGAAGCCGGAGTTGGCCGTCAACCGGGGCCAGGACACGGTGGCGGGGGCGCTGAACGGGTTTATTTCCCATGCTGCAACTGGGTTTGTGGGCGGGGCATGCTTGGACGTAGCCACTGCCTATTTCAACGTGGGCGGGTACTCGCTGCTGGCCGATTCGCTGGATCAGGTCACTGGCGTTCGGCTGTTACTGGGAGCAGAGCCGACCCCGCCGGAGAGCCGTCGGCGGGCGCTGCGGACTGAATCGGCCAATCCGCAACGGGCGATCCGGGCTCGGCTGCGCCAGGCCCTTGAGGACCACGAGCAGAACCTTGTGGTTGAGCGAGACCACTTGGGGTTCACGTTCGAGGTTGATGCCTCCACTCGCCGGCTGGTGGAGTGGCTGCGCTCGGAGAATGTCCAAGTGCGCCGCTTGGAAGGACAATTCTTGCACGGCAAGGCCTTCTTGGTAGGGGACCGCTCCCACGGGGTGGTGGCCGGGTCGTCCAACTTCACCTATGCGGGGTTGGCCACCAACTTGGAGCTGAATCTAGGCAACTACTCGCCCCATGTGGTGGGCCAGGTACGCGACTGGTTCGACGAGCTGTGGGCCGAAGCCCAGGAATACGACCTGGCCTCGCTGTTCGAGGCTCGGTTTGAGCCACACTCCCCTCAGCTCGTGTATCTGCGGATGCTGTGGGAGTTCTACGGCGAGGAATTGGAGGCTGAGGCCGCTGCTCAGGGTGCGCCGCAGATCCACCTCACCAATTTCCAGTCCGATGGGCTGTGGCGGGCCCGGCGCATCTTGGATGAGCGCAACGGGGTCCTCATTGCCGACGAGGTCGGCTTGGGCAAGACGTTCTTGGCCGGAGAGCTGATTCGGGAGGCGGTGCAAGATCGCCGCCAGCGGGTGTTGGTGATCACCCCGGCCACGCTGCGCGACGGGCCGTGGCGGGCATTTGTTCATGAGCACCTGTTGGCGGTGGAGCTTGTGTCCTACGAGGAGCTGATGGCCGACAATCGTCTAAACCCCGAGCACACAACTGCCAGCAAGCTGAGAGCCGACATCAACGAATACGCCATGGTGGTGATCGACGAGGCCCACAATCTCCGCAACCCCGGCACCCAGCGGGCCCACGCGCTGCGCCAGCTTTTGGCCGGTTCGCCGCCCAAGGAGCTGGTGATGCTCACCGCCACCCCGGTGAACAACAGCTTGTGGGACTTGTATCACCTGCTGGGCTACTTCCTGCGCAACGACGCTGTATTTGCCGATGCTGGCATTCGCTCTCTGCGCGACCACTTCGCCAAAGCGATTGCTCTCAACCCCGACGACCTCACCCCCGAGCATTTGTTCGACGTGCTGGACGCGGTGGCGGTCCGCCGAACCAGGTCGTTTGTCAAGCGCTTCTACCCCAACGACACCATCAAGGTCGGCGGGCAGGAACAGCAGATCGTCTTCCCCACTCCCCGGGTCCACAAGGTGGACTACAACCTCGATGAGGTGATGCCCGGTTTCTTCGACCGGTTCGCCCACGCGCTCGATCCCGACGCCAGCGTCGAAGATCCCGGCGTGCTCACCATGGCCCGCTATTCGCCGTCGCAGTTTCGCTTGGACCGAGTAGAGGATGCTTACGAGAAACAGCTCGCCGGGCTGTTGCGTTCCGGATTGCTGAAGCGGTTCGAGTCTTCGCCCTATGCCTTTGCTGAGACCTGCGAGAGGATGGCCAAGAGCCACGACGCCTTTCTGTCGCTACTGGACAACGGCCGGGTGGCCACTGGCGAAGCTTTGGCCGACTGGATCGCTACGGACTCCGACGAGATGGACGAAGACCAGGTCGACACCTTCCTAGGAGGCATCGTCGGGGTGTCCGATGACGCCGCCGAGTACGACCTCGAACATCTCCGAGGGTACGTAGACAGAGATCGACACCTGCTGAGGTCGTTCGCCGCCGGGGCCCGCACCGTCACCCACCCCGACGATCCCAACCTGGCCGCGTTGGTCGAGGAGCTGGCCCAGATCGCCGCAGAGGCCGCCGCGGAGGGGATCGGTCCAGACGATGTGCGCGACCGGCGCAAGGTGTTGATCTTCAGCTATTACGCCGACACCGTCGACTGGGTTTTCGAGCATCTGGATACCACGGTTGAAACCGACGAGCGTCTGGCTCCCTATCGGGGCCGCATCGCCTCGCTGGCTGGCAACTCCGGGTTGGGAAGCAAGGAGCGAGTGCTGTGGGGGTTCGCCCCAAAAACCACCGACGCCCCCGAGGGTGCCGACGACGACCGGTTCGACATCGTGGTGGCCACCGATGTGCTGGCCGAGGGGGTGAACCTCCAGCAGGCCCGTCACATCATCAACTACGACCTGCCCTGGAACCCGATGCGGCTAGTGCAGCGCCACGGTCGCATCGACCGCATCGGCTCGCACCACACTGAGGTGTTCCTGCGCTGCGTATTCCCCGACGATCGCCTCGACGACCTGCTCGGTCTTGAAGAGCGACTCCACAGGAAGATCGCCCAGGCCGCCGCCAGCATCGGGGTTGGTGAGGTGCTGCCCGACCAGGCTGCCCAGGTCGAAATCAACTTCACTGAGACCAAAGAGGAAATCGACCGTCTCCGCAACGAGGACGCCGAGTTGTTCGAACGAGGCGGCACGGCCCGAGGCGCACTGTCAGGCGAGGAGTTCCGCCAAGAACTGCGCCAAGCCCTTGAAGACTCCGACCTGGCCCGCCAGATCAAGTCCCTCCCTTGGGGCTCAGGCTCAGGCATGGCCGTGGCAAGCTCCGATGGGCGCCCCGGCTACATATTCTGCGCCCGAGTAGGCGACCACAGCAAACCCCTATTCCGTTTTGTCGAAACCGGCTCCGACACCGATAGCCCCGTGGTCGACGAAACCCTGGCCTGCCTCCACAAGGCCCGCCCCCCAGATGGGTTCGGCACCGACCGCCAACTAGACGATGCCACCATCCAAGGCGCCTTTACCGCCTGGGAAACAGCAAGAGACGACATTGTGGCTCAGTGGAACGTCATGTCCGACAAAGCCAACCTCGAACCCAAAATCCCACCCCGCCTCCGCCGCGCCGCCGACATCCTCCGAGATCACCCACCCCCCGAGCTCACCCAAGAAGACCTCGACCG